>DASUDW010000081.1:0-5743 GCA_036275415.1 Chitinophagaceae bacterium
CACACATACAGAGCATCTTGGTTATATACTTGCTGACCTGCAGTACATGCAACGGTCTTATCCCGGTTGCGAATGGTAATACCCCAAACCCCTAAAGGGGCTTGTATTAAGCATGAAAAACGAAAAGTCATTACAAATTGATGAGAGAGTTTTATGGGATCTTTTAAAAGAAGTAAAAGACCCGGAAATTCCCGTTTTGTCTATTATTGATTTAGGTATTGTACGTGACATTAAAATGAGTGATGATGAACCCGAAATCATCATCACACCCACCTATACTGGCTGCCCGGCCATGGACATGATTGCCGCAACAATTAAAATGGAAATGGCTACACTCGGTTTTAAAAATGTAAAAGTCACCCATGTCATCAGTCCCGCCTGGACCACCGAATGGATGAGCGAGGAGGGTAAAACAAAACTAAAAGAATACGGCATCGCCCCGCCCAACCCTAAACAGCAGGTCTGCAATGATAAATTATTTGCTGCTGATGAAGCGGTGCAGTGCCCGCATTGTGAGTCATGGCACACACACCGCATCAGTGAATTTGGCAGTACGGCCTGCAAGGCATTATACCAGTGTAAGGATTGTATGGAGCCGTTTGATTATTTTAAGTGCCATTGATATATCTGATTTACGATTTTAGAATTTAGTTTTGTTGAATAACCCAACAAACATGCAATCAATTTTATTGGAAGTAAAGGAAAGTGCCGCCTTCATCACCCTAAACCGGCCCGATAAATTCAACTCCTTTAACCGTGACATGGCGCTGCAGATGCAGGCGGCACTGGATGAGTGCAAAAGTGAAACGGTAAGGGCTGTTTATATAACCGGTAATGGTAAAGCATTCAGCGCCGGTCAGGATATCAGTGAACTGGTAGGTGAAAACAGAATTGAGATCAAACAAATTCTGTCTGAACATTATAACCCGATCGTAACAAGGATAAGAAAATTGGATAAACCGGTGGTGGCTGCTGTAAACGGAGTGGCTGCCGGTGCCGGCGCCAATATTGCCTTATGCTGTGATGTGGTGGTGGCAGCACAATCAGCATCCTTTATTCAAGCCTTTTCTAAAATTGGTTTGATACCTGATAGTGGCGGCACCTATTTTCTGCCAAGGCTCGTAGGCTGGCAAAAGGCATCGGCCCTGGCTATGCTGGGAGATAAAATTGCTGCAGAGGAGGCCGAAAGAATGGGTATGATCTATAAGGTTTTTGCCAACGAACTATTTGATGAAGAAAGCCGCAAGATTGCCTTCACTCTTGCTAACATGCCTACAGAAGGACTGGCATTGACCAAACAACTGCTGAATATGTCATTTCACTCAACATTTGAAGAACAGTTGCAGGAAGAAGATGTTTTTCAGCAACGGGCAGCCATGACATATGATTACAATGAAGGCATCAATGCTTTCCTGGAAAAAAGACAACCTGTTTTTAAGGGTAAATAATTTTCAATAACATTTAACCCGGTTTCAATGCTCAACGAAAAAGATAAACTCGCAAATGATGTGGTGGACCACATGATGGAAAACGATTTTTTCAGCCAATGGCTGGGAATAGAAGTACTGGAAATAAAAGAAGGCTACAGCCGCATCCGCATGACCGTTCGGAAAGAAATGGTCAACGGATTTGGCATAGTCCATGGCGGTGTTCCGTTTTCCTTTGCCGACAGCGCCTTTGCCTTTGCCTGTAACAACCGGAATATTTTATCCGTAGCACTCGATACTTCTATCAATTTCATCAAGCCGGTACATGTGGGTGATGTATTAACCGCAGAAGCGAAAGAAATACATAACGGAAAATCAACGGGCCTGTATCATATCAATATTACCAACCAAAACGGACATATTGTGGCGCAGTTTAAAGGGTTATGCTATCGTACCGACAAAGAGCTTATTTCCCGATAACTCTGTTAACTTCAAAAAAAACAGTGTTTCTATGATCTACCGTTTTAAAAACTACATTCCTGTTATTGATGCATCATCCTTTGTACATCCGCAGGCAGCCGTAACCGGCAATGTAATCATTGGCAAAAACTGCTACATCGGCCCGGGGGCGGCCTTACGAGGCGACTGGGGTCAGATCATTATTGAAGACGGCTGCAATGTGCAGGAAAATTGCACTATTCATATGTTTCCGGGGGTAACTGTTCTTTTAAAAGAAGGTTCTCATATTGGTCATGGCGCCATCATCCATGGAGCCACTATTGGCAAAAATTGCCTGGTGGGCATGAATGCCGTCATTATGGATAATGTGGAACTGGGGGATGAAAGCATTGTAGGAGCACTTAGTTTTATCAAACAAGATGAAAAAATACCCCGCCGCAGCCTTGTGGCCGGCAACCCCGGCAAGATCATCAAAGAGGTTTCTGATGAAATGATAGCCTGGAAAACAGAAGGCACCCGGCTTTACCAGCAACTGCCGGCAGAATGCCATGCAGGTTTACAGGAAACAGCGCCATTGCGGCAAATACCTGCTAACCAGCCGGTACAGGAAGCCATCTACAAGCCCCAAAAAAAATGAGCCGTTGCCATTGGTAAAAATTTCTTTTCACTTTCTGGAAATAATTGTAATTTAAGTTTCACTTTATCCGATTGTAAACTTTTAAACTGTTGTGTATGAGAAGATGTCTACCCTTTTTCTCCCTATTTGCGGGAGCCCTTTTATTGAATGCTTCACTGAGTGCCCAGCAGGCAGATCGTTTTGCCTATGCCGTAACTGATGTTCAGCAGGGTGGCGCCAACTGGAGTTTTCTCAGAAAAATCAATTTACAAAATGGAGAGTACAGCCAGGTCCTTTTAAGCGGCAATGATGCTTCTCTGCTGGCTTACAATGCCACTACCAGAAAGCAGTTTGAAACCCCGCTGCAGGATGCCCGGTTTGGCAATTATATAAATGCGGCCTTTGCTACCGGGGTAGCAGCCATGGCTTATGATAAGAAGAATAACCGGCTTTATTATACACCTATGTTCATTGATCAGTTGCGCTATATCGATCTTAAAACAATGAAAGTGTATTATGTAACCGACCAGGTTTTCACAGGCAAACCCGAAAAGTCTTCCGACCAGGGCAATATTGTAACCCGTATGGTAATTGCCTCAGATGGTTTTGGTTATGCCATGACCAATGATGCCACACAGCTCATTAAATTTTCAACAGGCAGAAAGCTGACTATTGCTGATCTGGGAACTATTGCAGATGACCAGGCGAATAAAGGCGTTTCGATACACAACTCCTGCAGCAGCTATGGCGGCGATATGATCGCTGATGATGCCGGCAGCCTCTATGTATTTTCAGCCCGCAACAATGTGTTTAAAATTAACCTGGAGACTAAAGTAGCTACCCATATGGGCGCCATTTCTGGTTTACCCAACGGCTTTACAGTGAATGGTGCTGCTGTAAACGAAGAAAACAAAGTATTGGTAAGCAGCGCTATGCTGGCCAGTTCTTATTTTACTGTTGACATGAAAACGCTGGTGGCCACACCGTACACCATTGCCGGCACTGTATGGCAAAGTTCAGACCTTGCTAACAGCAATCTCCTGAATACCGGAACACAGTCTAAAGGAAACACCACCGAACTGGTTCGCCAAAACATACAACCCAATTCCGGTGACGGTAAGATTGCCATCTACCCCAACCCGGTAACTAATAACCAATTTGCAATCCAGTTCAATGACCTGGAAGCCGGCCAATACACTGTACAGGTTACAGATGTGATGGGCCGCCAGGTACTGCAGCAAATTGTTAACCTCGGGGGTGACAAACAAATCCAGCAAGTAAGACTGGATGCATCATCTGCAAGGGGAATTTACCTGGTTAAAGTAACTGATAACAGCAACCGTGCTGTTTACAATACAAAAATTGTTGTGCAGTAATATTTGTTTTTTGTTTTTGTTTCAAAAGTGCCCTGTCATTTCCGACAGGGCACTTTTCTTTTAAGCTTTTCATTTAGCCGGTTTTTTCCAAAGGGTCCTTATTTGCCTGGCGTCCGCATCAAAATCAATGCAACGACCATCTCCCTTTCCGGTGATGCCGCCAGAAGGCGCACAAATTACTTTACAGCTATCATCATATACCATATTAAAGAAGTCACAGCAGGGCGCTGTAACATAGTATACCTTTTTACCCTTATATACATATTCATCAATTTGCTGTGGCAAATTGGGCGGATCTTCCTTCCCGGCATTGTCAATTATCTGTTGCACACAGGCCGGTAACACGGTTGAATCGATTGCTTTTTGTTCAGGTGTTTCTGGTTTTACCTTTTCTTTCTTTTTGCCGCATTCACCGGCTGATAAAAAAGGTACCATCAGCAGGAATAAGAGGTACTTCATCTTATTAGTAGTTAGTGACAGCTAAAGTATATTTTTGCAGCACATTAATAAAATACAGTTTTGGAGAAAAGCAATTTTGTTGACCAGATCAGGATCTTTTGCCGCAGCGGTCATGGTGGTGCCGGTAACAAGCATTTTATGCGCAATAAATTTACGGCATTGGGTGGCCCTGATGGCGGGGATGGTGGCCGTGGTGCCCACATCATTCTGAGGGGCAACAGGAATTTATGGACCCTGCTACACCTTCGTTATCATAAAAATGTACTGGCAGAAGACGGAGAAAAGGGCGGCGCCAACAACTCTCACGGCAGAGATGGAAAAGATATCATTATTGAAGTACCGCTGGGTACGGTAGCCTTTGATGAAGAAACCGGAAAGCAGGAGGCTGAAATTCTCGAGGACGGACAAGAAATCATCTGGCTGCCCGGCGGAAAGGGAGGATTGGGCAATTCGCATTTTGCCACCCCCACCAACCAGGCGCCTGAGTATGCCCAACCGGGATTACCGGGTTTAGAAGGCTGGAAGGTGCTTGAACTGAAGGTGCTGGCAGATGTGGGGCTGGTAGGGTTTCCCAACGCCGGAAAATCCACTTTACTTTCAGTAATTACAGCAGCTAAACCCAAAATTGCTGACTATGCCTTTACCACCATCACCCCCAACCTGGGAATAGTGGCATACAGGGATGGCAAAAGTTTTTGTATAGCCGATTTACCGGGAATTATTGAAGGCGCTGCAGAAGGCAAAGGCCTGGGGCATCGTTTTCTCCGGCATATAGAACGAAACCCTGTTTTGTTATTCCTGATCCCTGCCGACAGCAATGACCATCAAAAAGAATTTGGTATCCTGGTAAATGAACTGGAACAGTATAACCCTGAATTATTACATAAGCAATTCATCATAGCAATCAGTAAAAGTGATATGCTCGATGATGAGCTGAAGGCAGAAATTGAAAAACAGCTGCCGGATAATATTCCGCACCTCTTCATTTCATCCGTCACCAACCAGGGGCTTACAGAACTGAAAGACCTTCTGTGGAAAGTATTGAACCAACCTGTTGAATAAAATAATATGCAACCTCAACGCTGTTATTTCTGCGGGCATATCGTTTCACTGGTACATGTACACGGCCATTACCAATGTCCTGTTTGCAGCACCAACGCCCTGCCCTGTTGCGACGGAGATAATTGTGAAACAAATCTGACCTTACTACCGGCTGAAAAAACAATTACAGTTGCGGTTCAAAATGCAAAACCCGATACTGAAAACCTGTAATTCGAAATACTAATAACTCCTTCCCACCGTATCACAGGCTGCCTTCATCAGTGAATTGCCATCATGAGCATCCTGTCCTTTTTCCCAGAACATCACACCGTTGGCAATGTCTTTTGCCAGTTTGGCCTTACGCT
>DASUDW010000082.1:0-5596 GCA_036275415.1 Chitinophagaceae bacterium
GAAAGAAGAGTAAGAAATCGCTGGTGAACTATTTCATCCCGTTGCATACCTGTGGCGGGATATTTTTTTATCCTGATAACACTTATCCTTTCACTTCATGCCAACACAGTTTCTCTTCATTATTGATGTGCTGGGTACCATCGCCTTCGCTGTTTCCGGGGCCTTCCTGGCTATGGAAAAAAAATTGGACCCCTTTGGTGTGCTGGTGCTTTCCTTTGTTACGGCCATTGGCGGTGGCACCCTTCGGGATATCCTCATCGGTAACCTGCCGGTATCCTGGCTGCAAAATGAAACGGCCTCTGTGGTTATTTTTTCATCGGCCGTAGCCACCATGTTGTTCGGTAACTACCTGAAACGGCTCACCCTTACCCTTTTCCTGTTTGATGCCCTGGGCCTGGGCCTGTTCACCATCATCGGGGTGGAACTGGGCATAGAGAACGGCTTCAGCACCGGTATCTGTATCACCCTGGGTACCATCACCGCCTGTTTCGGCGGGGTGGTAAGGGATGTATTGCTGAATAACATTCCCTTGTTGTTTCGTAAAGAAATCTATGCATTGGCCTGTATCAGCGGGGGGCTCATTTATTTATTGATGAAAAGATCAGAACTAAACGATGACATTGCAAAAATCATCGCCATACTTATTATTTTTATCATTCGGGTAATGGCGGTCCGGTTCAACTGGTCGCTGCCCGTTTTTTACCAAAAAAACTCAAAGCAATGAAACTGGATATTTACCAGGTGGATGCCTTCACCGATAAATTGTTTGGCGGCAACCCCGCCGCTGTGATACCCCTGAAAAAATGGCTGCCCGATGAAACGATGCAGCAGATAGCGATGGAGAACAACCTGGCCGAAACAGCCTTTTTTGTTCCTTCAGAAAATAAAGAAGCCGATTTTGACATTCGCTGGTTTACACCGGAACTGGAGATCAACCTCTGCGGGCATGCTACGCTGGCTTCAGCCTGCGTGGTAGTTGATTACCTGGAGGCCAAAAAGAAAAAAGTGGTGTTCAGTTCTAAAAGCGGGTTGCTTACTGTCAATAAAGTGAAAGAGAAAGTGAAAGGGGTCTTCAGGGGACAAATGGATTTCCCTTCCTGGCCGCCGGAAAAGATTACCGACTATCCCCCTGCGTTATTGGAAGCGCTGGGCAACCCGGAAACTACCGGTGTGTACCAGAACAGGGAGTACATCGTAGAGCTGATGAATGAAGAGGCGGTGCAGCAGTGCCGTCCCGATTTTTCGTTGCTGAAGAAGGTGGACAGGATGGTGATCATTACAGCCCCCGGCAAGGAAGTGGATTTTGTTTCCCGGTTCTTTGCCCCCGCTGCCGGTATTGATGAAGATCCCGTAACCGGCTCGGCCCATTCTCAACTGATCCCGTTCTGGAGCTACAAACTGGGCAAAGAGGAAATGACGGCCCGGCAACTCTCCCGCAGGGGCGGAAACCTGGTGTGTAAACAGGCAGGCGACAGGGTGCTGATGGCCGGTGATTGTGTGTTTTATATGAAAGGAAGGATTCAACTGCCATGACAAACTAAAACGGGTATATATGTCAAAATTCCCATTTCAACTGCAGGAAGGTGAACAGGTGACCGACACCTGGACCATCCTGTACAGCCCCCCGGGCGGGGGCAAGTATAATGGTAAACTTACTGTTACCAATAAGCGGTTATTGTATGATGCCAAATATGATGTGTCGGCCAAAGGGATGCTCTCCGAAGCCTTGTTCGCCAAATGGGGCAGCGAGGGGTACCTGGAGATCCTCAAGCAGGATATTACGGCCGTAAAAACGGAAAAAGGGTTTTTAGCCAAAAAGGTGCTGGTGACACTTTCCGATGGTTCGGTGCACACCTTCAATTATGGGGTACTGAGTGTTGATAAAGTAGCGGGGGCCATCAGCCAGCGTTAATGACCGTATTGTAAAACGTTGTTTATATGAGCAAGGGTAAATTGATTGCCTGGAATGTACTGGCCTTCGTAATGATGACTGTTGTAATAGGCATCGTCAATTATATACTGCAGCTCATCATCATTTTTATGGACCTGTTCTCCCGTCGCCTGCAGGAGTCAAGCCTGTATGTGATTGTACTATGGCTGGTAACCGGTGTGTTTGCCGCTGTATTTACAGCCAGCCTGGCGGAGCACCTGGTAAAAAAGGAGAACTTTACCTACAAGCTGACAGGTAATATCCTGCTGCTGTTAAGTCTGCTGGCCGTGGTGCCGGCCGTCATCATTATGATTAATGGTGATTTTATGCATGACCCCAAAGAGTTTACCCTGCTGCTGAGCAACGGTTTTGTATGGGTGGCCTATTTTACCGGGGCAGGAGCCATGGCAGCGATTCTGCGGAACCTGGATTGATCGTTACTCCAGGAACCGTTCCCGTATATCCGGGGTGGGTACCATGCAACTCTCCATTTTGCCAAACCAACGGTAACGGTTACGGGCAATAAAATTGTAAAGGAAATCACGGATGAACTTCGGGATGACCAGCAGGCCATAGAATAATTTCCAGCCACCTCCCAGGTGTTTGCATATACTTATGGCTGCGGATGACTGGGTATATACTTTTTCCTTTTCAATCAGGATAACGGAATTGATGGCAGCAATATCGATGTGGTACTGCCGGAGCAGTTGTTGGCCCGCTTCACTCTGAAAGGGGGCGAACCGGAGTTTTTTCCCGGGGTCTTTCTTAATGGCAAAATTCACCCAGTAGTTACAAAAGCGGCATACTCCATCAAACAAAACGACAGGGTGCTGTGGTAATTCCATGTGGTTATAACGGCAGCGGCCGTTAAATGTTTACAGGCCGGCTGTGTGCAAAGGTACCGGGTCGGCTATATCGCTGAAGAGCGGCAACTCGTTTTGGGCTTCCTGCCAGCTGCCTTCTGCTATTTCCTCATCGAGTTCTTTCTTGTTCCATCCGCAATACCCGATGAAGATCCTGACATCGGCCGTGCTGAGGGTGCCGTTATTAATACCTTCTTCTACTTGTTTGAATTTTCCGCCCAGGTAAAGACCCTTGCCGATAGGTTGGCCTTCTTCGATGATATCGGGCCGGCGGTGAACGATAAAAAGGTGTTCCCGGTCCACCGGTCCGCCGTCATACAACGGGAAGGGTATGCTGTGTTTGAATTCTTCCAGTTCATTCAGCCGCCGTTCAAAGAGTTTATTGATCACAAAACCGGTATCGCCTTTCTCGTTGTGTTCGGCAATGAAGAGGAGGGCATCCTCAAAGAAGGTGCCTTTTAAGAGCGGGGTGCTTTTGAGTAACTGGCCTGCCTCGGGTTTCATAATACATCATTTTAGGTTCCCTGTAAAGGTACAATACCGGAAGGCCCTTTGCCTGTTGACAGGTTATGAGTTTGCTCAGTTCTTAAAAAGATTGACTTAAGCCATACCACTTTATTCATGCCGGTAGCAATGTATTCATTATTAATTATCCATTATCCATTCAGCCTTTCACTTCCTCCATTCCCAGGGCGCCACAGGGTTCGGTTCACTCCACAAACCGATGCGTTGTTGCCTGGCTGCCTGTTCCAGTGCCGCATACACCTGGTCCGTTGAATATTTTTTAAAATGCCAGGCCAATCCGGCTTTCACCAATGCTTTATTCAGGTTTTCGCCGGAAGCGCTGATCACTTCGCCGATGAGGCGTTTGCTGCGGTCGTATTCGTTACGGTGCTGAATGGTAACGGTTTGACCGAAGCATTTACCGGAGATAAACTGTTTGGCTGCCTGCCCGTAGGGCTGCTTTTTCTCCGGGCAATCGATATGGGCGAGGCGGATAGTGAGTTTTTTATTGTTGTATAAAATATCAAGGGTATCGCCGTCTTTGATATTGATCACTTTTCCGCTGAGTGTATCAGCCAAATCGGAAACGCCCCTGGGGCAAGCGGCGGCTACCGGAAATAACAGTAATAATAAAACCAGGTGGCGCTTTAACATAGAACGCAGGTTACTGCAAAGCTGGTAAAAATTATTTTAAATAGTTAGTTGAGCTGAAAAACTTAAAGAGGCTTTTAGTTTTTCACTAGTTCCGCCGCTTTCGCTGCAATGGCCGCTGCCAGTTCATTCAGTTTGTCTTTGGTGCCGCTGAGTTCAAACCGTTTCCGGATAGTCTTATTTTGTTTCAGGTTCACCTGTACGGTTACAAGATTGTTCCGGATGGTATAGCGGCCGGTTAAATTATAAGCATCCGGTGCATTGGTGGCGGTTACATATACAATATTGCTGACGGCACCCCTTGCTGCCAGGTTGCTTAATTGCAGATTGATGAGTTTGCTCAATTCCATATCATCATCAGCAATCTTTTCATCGCTATTTTGAAAATTACTGGCGGCAAACATCGGCTTCTCCTGCGGCAGCACAATCTTTGCCATTACTTCTTGATCTACAATGCCGATGTTGAAATTGGTATTGCTGATTACCTGTGGCTGCTGTCTTGCGCCGTTTTCTTTGGTAAGCTCTGTTACAGTTTTTTCCGCAGCGCTGAACCATCGGCTTACATCCAGGTATTTTCCGTCCTGCAAAATATCGGGCTGCTGCTTAATGGCTTTTAATAAGGAGTAAGTAAGCAGGCCCTGTGAATACCTTCCCATTTCATAAGCACTTTGGTTGCTGGCTGAAGCAGAGAGGATGAAAAATCCGGATTGCTCGTTCAATTTATCAATAGCTTTTATCTGCTGGCTTTGCTCATCATTGCGGGCGGCTATATAGCCTTGTCCCTCATTGCCTACTTTTACCAGGTCACGGATGGCCTGCCCGCTGTTGCAGGCATCAAAGATGAGGATACGTTTCTGGGCCTTGATGTTTTGTGGTTTCATCCATTCGGTGAGCTCCGCGGTGCTGATACCCACATCGGCTAATGCAGAAGCCGCCGTGCTTTTGGATGCATCGGCCGTTAAGAAATAAAATTGCTGTTGCTGCCCGGCTGAGGCAGACATCACACCATGTCCCGCAAAGAACAGCAGCAGTATATCATTCGCTGTTGCTTTCCTGCCGATCTCTTCCAGTACTTTTTTGATACCGTTCTTTTCCGGCAACTGGTATCTTTTCTCTGCAGTAGTAAGATCATAAACAAAAACATGTTCCTTGCCATCGCTGTTCAGCAGTTTACGGGCTGAAGCAGCTATAGCACTGGAAATATCATTGGCATCTTTGGCCGCATATTTTAAATCCAGCTCTTCATCTTTATAATCGCTTACCCCAACCATTACGGCATAGAGGTTGGGTGCTACAGTTGTTTTTTCCTGTGTTTTATCTTCATTGATGATGATGCCTCTTGAAGAAATAGTATTATCGGCTGTAAAGGCTTTGACGGTTACGGGGTTTTCTTTACCAGCAATAAAATAACTGCTGAGTTCATTTTTGGAAAGCTCCAGTTCATATACTTCTCCCGATTTTTTAAGCTGATCCGGTTTGTAGCGGCGGGCTTCAATGCCGTTTACGTACACCACGGTTTCTCCCAAACCACCCCGGCGGGGTTTTATTTCATAACGGAATTGCTCCCCGGTGCTTTTATCTTCCACTTCCGGTGTAAGGCCGCAGATATTCAGTTCGCTGAGTGTTTTGGCGTTGATGCTGTCGCCCT
>DASUDW010000083.1:0-3632 GCA_036275415.1 Chitinophagaceae bacterium
TATTATTATAAGAATTTGCGGGAAGATGACCAGTTTATTATCTATATAGCGGGCCATGGTGATTTTGATCAGGGCTTCCTCGATGATGGGTTTATTGTTTGTACCGATTCGAAATCACCCGAAGCGGATCCTTTGCGCAATACATACATCCAGCATACCAAGCTAAAGAAAATGATCAACAAAATGCCGGCAAAGCAGTTGCTTATCTTGCTCGATATATGCCATGGTGGTGTTTTTGATGAAAATGTTCTCGGTAAAACAAGGGACAACCCTGCTGCTTCTATTGCCAACAGGAATGTGCTACAACTGCTCAAAGACAAGTCTCCGTTAGTAACCCGTAAGGTACTTAGCTCAGTCGGTAAAGGATCTGCTTTTGATGGCAAAGCCGGCAAGCACTCCCCATTTGCCACTTACCTTTTGAAGATACTAAATGCCAGGGGAGGTACCGAAGGCATTATTACTCTCTCTGACATTTATGCCTTATTGCAAAAGGCCAGTTTGAATGAAACGGAAACATTGAAGATATCACCCCACATTGCTGGTTTCGGACAAAATGATCCGGAGAGTGAATTCATCCTGATTCCATTTGAAAAGAATTGATGCTTATTCCCTTTAGGATAAAATAAAAAAAGCCGGAACAATTTCCGGCTTTTTTAAATAATTAGGTTTAAAAAATTATTATCCCATATTATGAAACACCTTCTGCACATCATCATCCTGCTCCAGCTTTTCAATCAGTTTACTTACATCCTCTGCCTGTGCATCTGTTAACGGAACAGTGGTGGAGGGTATCCATTCCACCTCGGCACTGATAGGGGTGAGCCCTTTATCTTCCAGGGCCTTTTGCATATTACCAAAATCGGTAAAGCCGCAACGAAGTACAATTATGTCTTCTCCGTTCTCAGCTGTACCCTCACCCATCTCTTCGAGGCCATTATCGATCAATTCCAGTTCCAGTTCATCAATGTTCAGCCCTTCCGGTTTTAATTTGAAAACCCCCATTTTTTTAAACTGGAAGGATACACTGCCGCTGTTACCCAGCGCCCCGCCGCCTTTATTAAAAAGTGATTTAACATTGGCAACAGTTCTTACATGGTTATCAGTAGCTGTTTCAACGAGGATGGCAACACCATGCGGACCGTAACCTTCGTACAGTATCTCATCGTAGTTGTCCATTTCTTTGCCCATAGCCCTTTTAATAGCGGCCTCCACCCGGTCCTTGGGCATATTTACACTTTTGGCATTCTGGAAACACCGGCGCAGGGCGGCATTGGTGGAAGGATCGGGCCCCCCGGCCTTTACCGCAATGGCAATCTCTTTTCCGATGCGGGTAAATTGCTTTGCCATCCTGTCCCAGCGGGCAAACATGCTGGCTTTACGTACTTCAAAAATTCTTCCCATGGTTCAATTCACTTTTGAGGCTGCAAATCTACGGGAATGAGGGTAAAAGAAAAACCGCCCCGCTGAACGGGACGGTTTCAATTGTTTATTCAGTCGTAGAATTATCGTTTGGTTGCTTCAAAATCATCTGCAGTTGGCAGCACATCTGCGTATTTCCGCAAGTGGCTGTTTTTGCGGCTGTAGACAAAATAGATAACCAGGCCGACTGCCATCCAGATGAAGGCCACTTTAAGGGTTTGCGCATCAAGGCCAACTATCATCGCTGTACAAATAATAGCGCCAAGGCTGCATACTACAGGTACCAACGGTGTTTTGAACGGCCTTTCAATATTGGGATTCTTTACCCTCAGGATCCATACACCAATACTAACAAGCACAAAGGCAAACAAAGTACCGAAACTTGTAAGGTCGCCAGCTACATGACCGGGTACAAAGGCGGCAAATGCTCCAACAAATATGAAAAGGATCCAGTTGGCCTTATATGGCGTTTTGAATTTGGGATGCAGAACGCCAAAGGCTTTAGGGATCAATCCATCATTGCTCATTGTATAGAAAATGCGGCTTTGTCCCATAAGCATTACAAGTATTACAGATGAAAAACCTGCCAGTATAGCAACAGTAACTGCTGTGGAAAGCCACTCATAGCCCGGCATATAACTACTGATGGCATAGGCAACAGAAGCTTCACGGCCTTTTTCAGGATTTACAAAATCCTGCCAGGGTGCTACTCCTGTAAGTACATGTCCGAATAGTATATAAAGAATGGTACAAACCACCAATGAACCCAAAATACCAATTGGCATGTCTCTCTTTGGATTCTTTGCTTCCTGGGCTGCTGTACTTACAGCATCAAATCCAATAAAGGCAAAGAACACAATGGCAGCGCCTCCCAGTACACCTCCCCAGCCGTGTTTATTCCATCCGGAATAATCGGCAATTACTTTACCAGCCTGGTCGGTTACAGCGGCGGTTCCTTCCGGAATCATGTAAGGTGTATGATTTTCCGGCTTGATGAACTGCCAGCCAATAGCAATGAACAGGATAACAATAGCCACTTTAATAAATACGATAATGGCATTTACAAAAGCTGATTCCTGGGTACCTTTTATAAGCAATAAGGTCAGCGCCAGCAGGATGATCAATGCGGGGGCATTCATAATACCAGAATGGTGAACACCGGAAGAATCAGTAAAGCTTTCAAAAGGCGAATGGCACCATTCATATGGAATAGCCCCTCCTAGCAGCTTGTTTAAATATTCGCTCCATGCAATGGAAACAGTAGCAGCACCAAGGGCATACTCCATGATCAGTGCCCAGCCAATGATCCAGGCAATCAATTCACCCATGGTAACATAAGAGTAAGCATAGGCACTACCGGCAATGGGGATCATAGAGGCAAATTCTGCATAACATAATCCTGCAAAAGCACATCCGATGGCTGCTACTACAAAAGAAAGGGTTACTGCTGGTCCGGCTGCCTGTCCCGCCGCCGCTGCAGTTCTTACAAACAAACCGGCGCCAATGATGGCACCGATACCCAATGCAATCAGGTTGCCGGCACCCAGGGTCCTTTTCAATCCTTTTTCGCTATCAGCCGCCTGCGACAAAACCTGGTCGAGTGGCTTTTTGACAAATAAACTCATGAGTTGGTTTTTAATGAGTGACTAAGATAAGTATTGGTAATTAAAAATCGTTTCTTGTTTTTTTAATTGGTCTCCTCTTTTTTTCGGGTAGAAATAGCCAGGTAATAAAGCGGTACACCCAGCAAAACGATAATAAGGCCCGGCCAGGTGAATTGTGGTTTATAAATAATTAGTAAAATGCAAAAAGCTGCACCCATTACAATATATAAGATGGGCAACAGAGGGTATCCAAAGGCTTTGTAAGGTCTTTCGGCTTCCGGTCTTTTTTTACGCAGTATAAAAATGCCTGCAATGGTTAACATATAGAACAGCACTACTACAAAAGAAATCATGTCTAATAATTGCCCGTATTTACCGCTTAGGCTCCAGATGCTGGCCACTATACACTGAATCCACAAGGCCACCTGGGGAACAGCATTTTTGTTCAGCTCCCCGACATTTTTGAAAAACAAGCCGTCTTTTGCCATGGTGTAATATACCCGGGCGCCTGCCAGTATCAGCCCGTTATTACAGCCAAAAGTGGAGACCATTATCAAAAAGGCAATTAGAATGGTGCCGAAAGATGGGAATATTTTATTGGCTGCAGCC
>DASUDW010000084.1:0-5019 GCA_036275415.1 Chitinophagaceae bacterium
CTGCAATACCTGCCGGAAGGGGGTGTATGCCTTTGCCTGCCAACGGGCAAAACCGGGGCGGTGGTGCAGATACCGTTGCCGGATTATGCACTGGCCATTACTGAGAAGTATAAGCGAAAAAGCGGCCGTTACCTGCTTCCCCGGCTGGCCAACACCAATTTTAACCTGCAGATAAAAGAGGTGATGCGGCTGGCGGGGTGGGCTCATCCCCTGCCGCGGCTGCGGCAACGGCAGGGCCGTTTGCAGGAGGTGCGCAACAGGGAAGGGGGCTGCTGGCGTTTTTACGAGCATATAACGGCACATACCATGCGGCGCACGGCTATTACCACCTTGCTGTTGCTGGGAGTGGATGAAAACTCGGTACGGCAGTTATCGGGCCATGCACCCGGCAGCCGGGAGTTTTACCGGTATGTGGCCCTTGTGCAGGACTACCTGAACGACCGGGTAAAGAAGGCCCAGGCCAGGTTAATTAGCGGGGAGGGGGTGTTGGGGTAATAATGGAAGCTTTTTTAGAGCCATACTTTTATATGAGGCTTATGTTTGCCGGACAAGAGGTAATTGCTCGTTGAGACCATAAAAGCAAACCTTCTCAAAGACCCTGCTATGTTTAAACGATTGAATGTTATTAACACACTGCCTGATGAGGAAAAAAATCTATCCTGCTGACTGTTGATGCTTTTCTAAGAGACGCTAAAACAAGAAAAGCTTACGCTTAACAACAAAAGCCCGGCACCGCCGGGCTTTTGTATTACTGCAGTAATTTGAATACTGTAAATTCTTTTAAAAAATGGCCTGAACTATAGAAGAACAAAGATTCGTTTTTCTTAATCGTTAATGCAATATCAAAAAAGCCATCATTATTAATAAATTCTTTATCATAAGTTGTACGACCTATTAAATTACGGTCGGTAAGAATATTCTTCTCTTTCGTTGACTTAAAGATTTCTACTTCGGATAAACCTGTACTATTCATTGCACCGGATACACAAACTCTACCGATTAATCGTAACTCTCCTTTACTCTTATCCATATATGACGCATAAAAAATCACATTAAATCCATCTAAGCCCAAAGGGCAAGTTGTAGATACTCTTGAAGCAGAATCTAAACATCGCAGAGCTTTTACTTCCTGGCTACTAATTTTCAATACTGGTATTTGCTTTGACTGGGCAAATCCTCTTTCACTTAAAAAAAATATGCACAATAGTGAAAACAAATATTTCATGCTAGGATAGTTTTTTCATCGTCTCTTAGGTAATCTTATTTTATATGAAGATGACACTTCGCCTGGTGTTATACTTCTCCTTGGGTCACTTGCAGGTAAACTTGCTTCTTGGTTAATTGCAGTTTGATGTGCATCAGAATATGATAATCCATTGCCTGTCCTTTGAACAGATTCAATAAACTCATGAAGAACTATAGATGCTCTCGGCTTTGCTACATCTCCATTACCCCCTTTTTCCGTCCATCCAGTCGTTGGACTTATTGTTATTTCAGCAGCATTATTCGGATTACCAGGAACATAAACTCTTGATTCAACATTTCCTTGTGTAGTAAGCTGCCGTGACGGTTCTACAGAATAATTAGTAACTCCATCATCGTTTGGCGGGTCTATGTTTTCTGTAACTGGAGCTGTACGGGGCCCAACCACTTGCGGAAAGCCTTCATCGCTATTCCAACTTTGTCGGCTACTTGATGACTTATCACTCACTGAATAAGAATATGTTCTGCTTTTATCTCCTGTCATTGCCGCAAGAGCAGCAACACCAGGGTCTTTTAATTGTTCTTCTGTGAGACCTTCTGTATTAAAACTTACTTTACCTGTAGAGCTAACAGAGATTCTTGCCTGCATGTCTTTGTCTTGGGACACTATACTTCTTACATCGGCTTCAGCCATTTTCCTATTGCCTCCTAAAACTAAATCAAAAGGAGCCATTCCATCAGGGTCTATAAAACGTAAGGGATTGTCAAAGGCAAAACAATATGGAGAGAACCTCCTCATCTTATCACTAAGTGGGTCTGATACATGCCACCTTCCTATCTGATTATCATACATTCTCGCCCCATAATCTAACCATTCAAGTCCGCTTCCATCGCTGAACTCCTGTCTCTGCTCTTCCTTACCATTGTATTTGTATCTATTTGTTGGAGAGTTGTTTAACGCTTTTGAACTTATCCCACTCATCATTAACCCGAACGGATAACAATCCCCCTCTCAAAGAACTTTTATGCAATTTACAAAATAGGAATATGAAAATTCAGTAAGAATATTTTTTAGATTTCATTTTTTAATGAGTCCCTCAGCCAGTTTTCATAAATTTATTATGGCGTGCCGGAGGAGACTCTTCGGGGAAGGAAATTACTATTTCTCGTTTTGCAAACACAATCCTTTTATATTGTCTGCAATAAATAATCCGGCAATCAGTCCCTCTTTGTGTTCTATACAAATTTCAGTTGTATCGTTATATACTAAACATGATACATTAAACAGATATACATTTCTAATGGAATCACCAGCACCAACTGTAACTTCTTTTGCACTCCTTAGTTTAAAATCAAATTTCTCATTCAAAGAGACTAATTTTTTGCATTGTTTTACGTTGCTCTTTTCAGATAAGATTTTATATCCCCAGCCATCTTTTTTAGCATAAACTAAATAAAAATTATCTATTGAGTCAATTTTATACACTTCAAAAGCTCCTTCCCTTAAATTATTAGAATCAGTGCTATTTCTTGACGACATGCTTTTTCTTTGCAATGGTTTTTTAATGCAATAATTACAAGCAATTACTAAGATTACGCAGAAAAAAATAATTATTTTATTCATTAGTATAACACTTGGATTAGCTTAATAGGGTTTTTCTTATCATCAACATATATCTCTGTTTTAGTTCCGTTCATTTTGGCATATATATCAGCAGGTTGTTTTACAGATAAATTATTATGTGCTTGATAATAAAGCGACTTAGGGTTAGTATCATCTCCTGGAGCAGCTGGAGACGCAGAAACCCCGGCTTTCTGAGATATTAATGCCGCTTGATAAGATTCTGTCACTTCGTGTAAAGTAAAATTACCGTTAGTTTTATAATAGTCATCAGCCGTTTTTAATACAGTAGGATTTATTACTTGGGTTGTTTCTACTGTTGCCTTTCCTTGTACTGGGCCAACCACTTGAGTAACTTTGTTACCCATAAATGAGCCCCCAATAACTGTTGTACCTGTACTAGGGTCCTTATGCCCATTAATTGTATTTAAATTAACATTAATAGAGTGGTCATCAATAGCATTCATTAATTGTGTTGCGTTTGCAGTAGGTGTAGCAGGTCCCGGAAGTAATGGAGGTAAATTTTGGGATATGGTATAGCTTACCTTGCCAGTTTTGTCATCCATTGTTAAGACTAAAGAACCTTTTACTGAAGCTTGTAATTCTTTAAAGGTTTTTTGTCTATTTCCTTCAGACCCATGTATTATTACATCCGTAGGCCCCATTCCATCTGGGTCTATAAACCGTAAAGGATTATTAAATGAGTAATTATATGGAGACCATCTCCGCATTTTATCTGCCAAAGGGTCTATTACATGCCATCTTCCTATCTGATTATCATACATCCTTGCCCCATAATCCAACCATTCTAACCCACTACCATCAGAGAACTCTTTACGTTGTTCTTCCTTTCCATTGTATTTAAATTTATTCTCCGCCCCACCAAATGCTAATGCCTTACTGCTAATGCCACTCATTATTAACCCGAACGGATAACAATCCCCCTCTCAAAGAACTTTTATGCAATTTACAAAATAGGAATATGAAAAATGAGTAAGATTATACTTCAGTTTCATATCGGCGTGGAAAGAAAAGTGATAAAGAATACGCCGTCTTGTTCTGTTATATGTCTTTTTACAGGCATTCACCTATGAATGTACGGTGAGTGCCACAAAGCCAGCTCACAAGGCCATCCGACACTCGCCTATAAAGTGCAACGAACACTCGGGCGGGAAGAGGTGGCCATAACTTCTAATTACCTAAGGTAGGACACTTGAAGAAAGAGATTGTTTTTCGGCTTTTTACAAAGCCGATGGTTAGATACAGTCTAACCACAACAATCCTATAATTCTTATTTCTCTGATTGCGTGGAATACTCAGGAAAACTGGGAAGAAAAACTTTATAAATTCAACAAACTTTTATCTTCCCATACATCCTCATAGTTGGGAGCAATCAAAAACCTCCAACCTGGGGGAAGTCCTAAAAACTTAATTACATCGGGACACCAGTGTGGTAAATGCTCTATATGCAATGGAACAAAAAAATCTGGCTCACTTTTTAATTCTTCTCCTGCCCAAATATACCAACCAGATGTATCTCCTTCTATTGGATGTCGCAAACCATTAATCGGATGTAATCCTTTCTTTACATTCAATGCTATTCCCACTATCATCAATGCAGGAGTAGCAACAAATGGTGCATTATACTTATTGCATATTATTTTTTGCTCTCTGCTATAATCCATTTGCTTTTTTTTGTTTTGCCGAATATTTTCTTAATTGTGCTCCTTGCTTTGCTGAACATGTAGGACAATGCGGCTGTACTGCGGTAGTAGACTTCATTCTTTCTTTGTTAATTGTACCTGTTTGGTAATACTCCTTTACCAAAGGAGTTTTGTGGTCTGCTACCATTTTAGGTGAAGTTTCACCACAACTAACACAAGGTTTACCTTGAACAGAGGCTCTTTGCGCCGCAGTAGTTGCATTACTAGGTCTTTTATATGCTTCAGTAATATTAGGTTTTCCAACCCCTGCACCTGCTAAAATAGTTCCTGCCCCAATATACTGCCCCGGGTCACTATAAACAGATTTCAAATAATCTCCTGCCCAACTTTCACCTGCCAACATTTTCACCTGCCATGTATCTAATTTAGTCTTACTTCCATACATTAAATTGGCAGCTCCGCTTAAAACATCAACCTTATCTTTAAAATCCTGTAAATCTGATTTTCCAAATATGTAGTCTGTCCTTGATA
>DASUDW010000085.1:0-10123 GCA_036275415.1 Chitinophagaceae bacterium
ATGAAATATGCCATTAGTTGAGGTTTCAACTTCAACTAAGGCAACCAGATAATACTTTAAATCCAATGAAATAGTATGATTTTTTCCTGACTCAATAAATAAGAAGGTCCTAAGTGTATTTTATTTTAAACCGGTAATTCGACTAAATTTTTATATGCATAAATGCAAAAGTGTTGAAATTTAGCCTAACATAAATTTTGAAAATGAAGAACATTCTAATTCTTTTTTTATTTTTCTTTTGTATGTGCAACAGTAAGAAAAATACCCAAAATGTTTTTGAGGGAAGCTATGAAGGCAATCATTCTGGCATATCTTCCCAGGCTGTTTTAAAGGTTGACGGTAACCGGCTAAGTGGCGAAGTAACATTAAACAATAAAGTCGCCTCCATCAATGGAACTATTGACGGCCTTTCTACTACTGGAACCCTGAAAGACGGGGAAACCGGCGAATTGTATAGATATACCGGTAGTATTGATGGGGATGAACTGCGGCTTACCTGTACTTCAGCAGAAGATAATAGTCAGGCAGTAGAGTTGATTATGTACCGTAAAGGGCATTCTCCTTCATCAACCACCAAAAACACTAATTCCAACAGTCCGGCTAAAGAAAAAAATCCGGACCTGGTCGGTGTTTGGAAAAATACTGAAGTATTGGGTGGCGGAGATATGTCGTTCTCAACTGAATATTTTATGGAGCTTAAAGAAGATGGTACCATGCTAAGCTGGACCGGCAGGAGTGCCGGCTCGGGTATGTCTATGGAAAGTGATGAAGCGAATGCAAGCAGGGGAGAATGGTACACAGAGGGAGACAAACTCTATTTTATTGATCCTGTTACAAAGAATGACGCCTATACACTGTATTCAGTTAGCGAAACTGGCTTGTTATTGCATAATGGAGGCAGTGATAAGAAAATATTTCAACGGGTACAATAATAAACGATTACGTACTGAAACTGCGACTGTGGTGGCGGCTTCTTTACTTTGCCTGGTCTGAATATTCTTTTTCTTCCTGCGGTAAAACGGGTTCGTTCAGTTGTACCAGGTGGGCTCTTTTCTTTGCCGCCCTGCTAAGCATGGTCATATTCAGCATCTCTACTGCAAAAGAGAATGCCATGCCGAAGTAGATATAATTCTTCAGGTGAAGCTGGTGTGCTGCTTCACTGTCCCATCCTTCAATAACCAAACCAAGACCGATCATTACCAGGAAGGAGAGTGCCAGCATTTTTAATGTCGGATGCTTGTGAATGAAGCCTGAAATAGCCGGACTGAACAAGAACATAACGATCATGGCGATTACCACCGCTGCTATCATAATCTCAATATGTTTGGCGGTACCGCCTGCTGTTATCACACTGTCAAATGAAAATACGGCGTCGATCAGCATGATTTGCGTGATGGCCTGGGTAAAAGAAATACCTTTTTTCTTTTTTAATTCCACATTAGGGTCTTCGCCTTCGAGTTTGTGATGTATCTCCATTACTGATTTATAGATAAGGAATAAACCACCGGCAAGCATGATGATGCTCGCCAGGTCAAACCCCTTTCCCCCTAATGTAAAAACCGACTTCCCTTTTTGTGATAAAAGCCAGCTTAAGGCCATAAGTAAAAGACTCCGCGAAATAATACCGGTCACCATCCATACCCGCCGGGCACGGCGCTTTTCTTTTTCAACCGTTAAGCGGTTCAATGAAAGGGATACGAAAATGACATTATCAATACCTAAAACTACTTCCAGTACTACAAGAATGATAAAGCTGATAATACTGTCGGCTGTAAAAAGATGTTCCATATTGTTTTGACAATTGAATATTGATTATTGAGTATCATGCCTGTCGGCAGACAGGTTGAGCATTTTGCAAATATTTTTTACAATACCCGGCCCCTCATAAATAAAGCCAGTCCATACCTGCACCAGTGAAGCACCTGCTTCTAATTTTTCTTTGGCATCAGCACCTGTAAAAATTCCTCCGGATGCAATGATGGGTATCTGTCCGTTTGTTTTTTGATGGATATAACGTACGATTTCAGTACTTCTGTGTTTCAGTGGCAAACCACTCAGCCCTCCGGCACCGATAGTCGTGAGTCGTGACTGCTGAGTTGTAAGCCCATCTCGGCTGATAGTCGTATTGGTAGCAACGAGTCCGTCTAATTTAATTTCCAATGCCAGGTCAATCACATCGTCAATTTGTTCCTGTGTAAGATCGGGGGCAATTTTAAGCAACAGTGGTTTCTCACCCTTCGACAAGCTCAGGCTGACATTAAGCTTTTGCAAATGTGTCAGAATTTTTCGGAGTGATTCTTTCTCCTGCAGTTCTCTCAAGCCCGGTGTATTAGGTGAACTGACGTTTACCACAAAATAGTCAACATAAGGGTGCAGTTCTTTAAAACAAATCTCATAATCCTTCCACGCATCCTCATTCGGAGTTAATTTATTTTTTCCGATATTTCCACCAATTATCAGTTGACCGTTGACTATTGACTGCTGACTGTTTCTCCATTGCTTTAATCTTTCTGCAATTATCTTCACCCCGTCATTGTTAAACCCCATCCGGTTGATCAAAGCTTTGTCCTTTATCAGTCTGAAAACTCGTGGCTTTTCGTTTCCTGGTTGTGGCAATGGCGTTACTGTTCCTATTTCCACACAACCGAAGCCCAGGCATTCCAGTTCACGGAGGTATTTGGCGTTTTTATCAAATCCTGCTGCCAGGCCCACTTTATTAGGGAATTGAATATTTAAAACTTTACAGGAATAATCGCCTGCAGGTCTGAATATTGTTGCTATTAATTTCCTGAACCCCAGACTACAGAGAAGCTTCAGTGCATCCATTGAAAAATGGTGAACTGCTTCCGGCTGGAAAAGGAAAAGAATATTTCGAATTAGTTTATACATACAAGGCCTACGATCAATAACTACTCAATTTTTCAATTACTTCCTTACTTAGCAATGCTTCTATCATGGGGTCGTCTTCCTTAAAATTCAGGAAGCACCATTCTTTTGCATAGGAATCTTTTATAGCTGCCATTGCTGTGTTCACATATATTTTGATTGCTTTGACCTTCTCATCATATTTCACTTTATCCTCACCATATTGTTCTTTTAAGGCTGCTATTACTGCATCGTTTTTTTCGTTGTTTTTTGTTTTGTCTGCTTCTTCTTTCAGTTGCATCAGCATCAGCATAGAATAGTCCACTTTGGCAAAACTTCCTTCTGCCGTAGTAAAAACGGCATAAATGGAATCAATTTTCAATGAATCAAGGCGGATGGTCATATCTTCATTATTCATACTGTTGTTCATCACCTCTATCATTTGTTCCCGGGTGGCAAGGGTAAAAAGCTTCGGGTATGTGTAATCCATCACTTTTTCAAAATCCATCAGGTCGTTGGCGTTCATAAATGCATCCAGCCTTGCTTTTAGTGACGAATCTGGCTGTCCGGATGCTGCGAGGGTTATTATCAGAAAGGACAAGCTCCAAAAAAGCTTTTTCATACTCAGTTTTTTCAAAGAAACCCCATCCGTAGCTGACCGCAAAAACTTTTTTCGGAAAATCAGAGAACCCCTAATTTTGGTAAAGAAAGTTGCATAAACAACTTATTTGCTTCATGGCACCTGGTTCGTATAATTCTCATATAACAGGAAGCCATGGGCATTGAAAAATAAACTTTTAATAATGCAGGAAGCATACATAGTAGCCGGATACAGAACAGCCGTAGGTAAAGCCAAAAGGGGAGGATTTCGTTTTACCCGTCCGGATGACCTGGCGATAGAAGTAATTAAAGGGTTGATGGCAGCGGTACCACAACTGGATGCCAAAAGAGTGGATGATGTAATTGTGGGAAATGCTGTTCCCGAAGCAGAACAGGGCTTGCAATTTGGGCGCATCATATCTGCGAGGGCATTGGGAATAGAAGTGCCGGGTGTTACAGTAAACAGGTATTGTGCCTCTGGTTTGGAAACAATTGCTATGGCTACAGCCAAGATTCGGATGGGTATGGCTGATTGCATTATTGCAGGCGGCACCGAAAGCATGAGCCTGGTGCCGACAGCCGGTTGGAAAACAGTACCGGCATATTCCATCGCCAAAGATGAACCGGATTATTATTTAAGTATGGGGTTGACTGCAGAAGCAGTGGCCAAAGATTTTACTATAAGCCGCGAGGCACAGGATGAATTTTCTTATCATTCTCACCAGAAAGCCATTGCCGCCATTCAGGCCGGCCATTTTAAAACAGGAATTTTACCCATAACCGTGGAAGAAGTTTACCTGGATGCAAAGGGTAAAAAGCAAAAACGGAATTATGTGGTGGATACCGATGAAGGGCCCAGGGCAGATACTTCTATGGAAGCACTGGCAAAACTGAAACCGGCCTTTGCCGCTGGTGGCTGTGTGACAGCAGGCAACTCCTCCCAAACATCTGATGGTGCCGCTTTTGTGATTGTGATGGGAGAGAAGATGGTAAATGAATTAGGTTTGAAGCCAATTGGCCGCCTGGTTACTTCTGCTGTTGCCGGCGTACACCCCCGTATTATGGGTATAGGCCCGGTAGCCGCTATACCGAAAGCACTGAAGCAATCCGGGATGAATCTTTCCCAGATTGACCTGATAGAACTCAATGAAGCCTTTGCCTCCCAGGCATTGGCTGTTATCCGGGAAGCCGGTTTGGATCCCTCTAAAGTGAATATTAACGGTGGCGCTATTGCTTTGGGGCACCCTCTCGGATGTACCGGCTGTAAACTCACCATCCAGAACCTGCATGACATGAAACGTATGGGTAAAAAATATGGTATGATCACTGCTTGTGTGGGTGGCGGACAGGGGATAGCCGGTATCATTGAAAATATTCAATAATTGTCCCGCTGACTTCATTTTTTTCTTCTTTGTTTGTATATTGATTGGGCAAAGACCGAAAATCTTGTTGGTGTTAACCACCAGCAAGAATGTATTAATACGAAAAAAGGTATTCAGGCTCACTTTTTGTTTCAACGACTTAAACTATTCAGCAATTTTTGTATCGAACAGGCTTGCTGAACCAAAACCATACTTATGGACAGACGAGATTTTTTGACTGCCCGCCGGAAAAAAACTGCCGGATTACAAGAGGGTGGAACTGCTGCTGCATTCCGCACTAATTCAGGTATTAACACTTACACCGGCCCCTGGACAGAACAGGAAATAGTGCACCTGCTTAAGCGAACTATGTTTGGCGCTAAAAAAGCAGATGTGGATTATTTTAAAACAAGAACCATGAGCCAGGCTGTGGATGAGTTGTTGAGCCCTGTTGCGCCTGATCCTGCTCCGCCTGTAAAAGAGTATACCACATCAACAACACCGGGTGTAAATGCAGATGGTAATATTTTGCAGGGTACCACCTGGATAAATGATATAAACAGTGACGGAACTGTTCAATCGCAACGCAGGGCCTCTTACAAGAAATGGTGGACAGGTGTAATGATCAACCAGGACAGAAGTATAAGGGAAAAAATGATCATGCTTTGGATTGATCATTTCGGGAACGAAACAAGTGACGTTGGTAATGCCAACTGGGCGTATCGTCAGCATACATTAATTCGTCAGTATGCCCTGGGAAATTTTAAGAACCTGGTAAGGGATATCAGCAAAGACCTGCATATGTTACGCTACCTGAACGGTTACCTTAACCAGGCTGCGGCACCCGATGAAAACTATGCCAGGGAATTGTTTGAGTTATTTACTTTAGGGAAAGGTCCGGGTTCTCAGTATACCGAAAATGATGTGAAAGAAGCTGCCAAAGTATTAACAGGCTGGCAAATAAACGGTACTACTTATACCACCATTTTTACACCAGCCAGGCATAGCACAGTAAATAAATCATTCTCGTCATTTTTTAATAATACTGTAATAACCGGCCGCACAGGCACGACTGCCGGCGATTTGGAACTTATCGATCTTATCAACATGACTTTTGCCCAGGCAGAAGTAGCAAAGTTCATTGTTCGGAAACTTTACCGTTGGTTCGTTTATTATGCCATAGATGCTGCCACTGAGACCAATGTTATCATACCGCTGGCGGATATTTTCCGGAACAATAATTATGAGATCAAACCGGTATTGTCTGCTCTGTTCAAAAGCGAACATTTTTTTGATATGCTCAACAGGGGTTGTTTTATCAAAACCCCATCCGACCAGGTTATTGGTTCCCTGCGGGAAATGAATGTTCAATTCAGGCCGGATACAGACTGGAGTACCAATTATGGTCTCTGGAATACTTTCTACAACTGGATGGTGAACATGGGACAAAACCTGCATGATCCCCCCAATGTTTCCGGGATGCCGGCTTTTTACCAGGAGCCTTCGTTTCATGAAATATGGATCAACTCTGACTCCTTGCCCAAACGCAACCAGTTTACAGATATAATGATTAATACAGGGTATGTGGTAAACAGTTTCAGGGCCCAGTTCAATTGTGTGGCCTTTGCCCAAACATTGCCCAATCCGGGAAACCCGAATGATCTGATAGATGATTCGCTGAAGATTCTTTTCCGTAATGATCTCTCTGCACAATCGAAACAACAGATAAAAACGCAAATTTTACTGACAGGCCAGCAATGGGATTATTACTGGACCAATGCCTGGTCGGCTTATATCTCAAACCCAACAACAGCCAACTTCAATACGGTGAACACCCGGCTGAAGTCACTGTTTCAATATTTTTTCAATTTGTCGGAATACCAGTTGGCATAAACTCATTTTAATTCATCATTCATGAAAAGAAGAGATTTTTTACTCAACACATTACCTGCGGCGGCCGTTTTGCCGGAAGTGATTAACGGGTATTCCGTGAAAGCTTTTACTGTCAATTCACCACTGGTGCAGGCACTGATGCGGGGCACTACCCTTACCGATCATGTACTGGTTATTGTACAGCTTTCCGGCGGTAACGATGGTTTGAACATGGTGATACCTGTTTCAAACTATTCCAATTACTTTAATGCCCGCAGCAATGTAGCCATACCACAAAGCAGGGTATTATCCATTGCAGGTGTTACCGGTACAGGTATACACCCTTCTATGACCGGGTTGCAAACCCTTTTTACAGAAGGTAAAGCAAAAGTGATACAGGCGGTGGGTTATCCGCAACCTAATTTCTCCCACTTCCGGGCTACTGATATCTGGATGAGTGCTTCGAACAGTAACCAGGAAGTGTACAGCGGATGGGCCGGCCGCTACCTGAATTATGAGTATCCGAATTTCCCGACCGGCTACCCCAGTACAGATATGCCGGATCCGCTGGCCATACAGATCGGCTCTACTACATCATTAACAACACAGGGCCCGGTAGTGAATATGGGAATGAGCATCACCAATCCCACTACATTCTATAATCTTATCAGCGGAACTACTGATCCTGTTCCGAATACACCGGCCGGAAAAGAGTTGAAATTTATCAGGCAGGTTAACCAGCAAACACAAAAATATTCTTCCGTTATCCGTACGGCTGCCAATGCAGTTACGCAACAAAGTGCATATCCGACCAATAATTCCCTGGCAGATCAGTTAAAAATAGTTGCCCGGTTAATAAAAGGGGGTTTAAAAACAAGGGTATACATGGTGAGTTTTGGCGGGTTTGACACACATTCAGTGCAGGTGAATGCCGCTGATACTACTACCGGTGCCCATGCGACATTGCTGCAGCGGGTTTCGGATGCTATCAAAGCTTTCCAGGATGACCTGAAATTCCTGGGCGTAGAAGACCGGGTGGTTGGAATGACCTATAGTGAATTTGGCCGGCGAATAAAATCCAATTCAAGTGTGGGTACCGATCATGGTGCTGCCGCACCCATGTTCCTTTTCGGCAATAAGGTAGAGGCAGGTATGCTGGGGGTTAACCCAACTATTCCCACCAATGCAACAGTGAATGATAACATACCGATGCAGTACGATTTCAGGAGTATTTATGCCACCATACTGGAGAAATGGTTCTGCCTGGATAAAACCATTGTTGATTCTTTATTTCCGCCGAATATTAATGCACAGTTACAATCGCTGCCCTTATTTAAGGCAGGCGCCTGCAGTGGCATCACCCCTCCGCCGCCCGATCCAACCGATGTGATAATCACCAACTATCCTAACCCTTTCACCACTTCAACAACGATTAAGTTTAAAACGGAAGGTGGTCATACATTGATACAGATTATCGACACACTGGGACGGGTAATAAAAGTGCCGGTTGACAGGGATTATGCAGCAGCCGGTACTTATACAGTGAGCTTTGATTCGGAAGGATTGCCTACCGGTGTTTATTATGCCCGATTCCAGAATGGGGTAACACAGCAGGTGAGGGCCATGTTAAAAGTCAGGTAACATTAAAATTTCTGCATAAAAAAGGCCGGAGTTTTCCGGCCTTTTATTTTAGGAGAATTTAATCAATCGCTTTGCCGGTGACCTGCATTTACCCAATCCACAATTTTTTGTTTATCCGGTGCTGTTAGTGGTGCGTTGGGTGCCTGCGGCATCTGCGATGGGGTTGCATCTACTGCCCTGGCTTTTATCCGGTCCCAACTGGCAACAATGCTGGCATCCGTGTCAAAATTCTTTCCGCCGTCATTTCCGCCGTTGCGGTGGCAGGGACCGCAATAACCCACAATGATCTGTTTTACCAATGCATATTTAGGACCATAATTCAATATTGTAATCTGTGCTGTATCCGTACAACCTTTTTGATTCTTTACGGTAACCACATAGTTGCCGGGTGCCAGGTTGTTGAAAATGGGTGAAGCCTGGTAGCTGCCGCTATTCAGTTTGTAGGTTATGGTATCACCTACCGGAAAGTTGATGGTAATAGTGCCGTTGTTGGACGTACCGATAGATTCCGTTTTAAAGTACTGTACATCATAACTTACACCCCGGCACGGATCAGTAGGTGCGGGGCTATCTTTTTTGGAGCAACTGAATAAAATGATAATAACAGACAGGAATGAAGCAATTCTCTGTAAACAAAAGTTGGTTAGGTGCATAGGCTAATTTATAACTATTCATTTAAAATGTAAAGCATTGGGGGCTGTTCAGTTTCAGACTTTATTCTATCTCCAAAGATTAAACCAAAGTCCGTCTAATCTTGTTGTTCCGGCGGGGTAGGCCGATGTATCCGGAGCACTTATTTGAAGCATTGTTGCAAATAGTTCAAAAACCCCTAATTTCGCAGCCGATGACCCGTGAAGGACATAACAAATTGCGTAAAGTGATTGCTGCCATTTTTATTGCAGCGCTGGTATTCATTTATGCAGAAAAGGCCATTCACCGCCATCTATATATTCCTGCTGATCCGGTTCATACTGCTTATTCAATAAATTACAATTACAGCACCTGTTCGCTGTGCGATTTTCAGCCGGTTACAACCGCTGAAATCCCACAGATAAATGAATGCAGTCTTCCGGTTATACTGATAGAAAAGGATTTTTCGGTTGCGGAAGATCATTACTTCTTTCAAACCCTTCCACTTGCACAACAAAGGGGACCTCCTTCACGAAAGGCGTAACAACCAACTCTCATCTCCTTATTGTTTAACCGTAACCGGCTGCACAGCCGGGTATTCATTAATTGTATTCTTATGGTCAGAAATATATTTTCTTTCGTTTTATTCAGCCTCTTTGGCTCTACGGCTGCTTTTGCACAAATTGCTTTTACCGGAACAAATACTGATACAAAACAAATACCGCCCAAAGTGGTCATGTTTGGCAAGGTAACTGATGCTAAAACAGGCGAACCGTTGCCGGGAGCATCCGTGTATATCGCAGATGACAGAACCGGAACGTATACAGATGCCAATGGAAAGTACAGTATCCGTAACATTCCAACAGGCCACCACGTTGTGGAGGTTTCTTATACGGGGTACAGCACACTGGTAGAGCATGTAGAGCTTACCGGCGATGTGGAAAAGGATTTCACTCTTTCCTCTATTGTAGTGGAAAACCAGGGGGTGGTGGTTACCGGTGTTGCCGGTGCTACAAGTATCCGAAAAATACCGGTGCCCATTTCATCCATAAGACGTTCAACCCTTCTACAATCCCCCTCTTCAAATATCATAGATGCATTAACGCATATTCCGGGGGTATCACAACTGTCAACTGGTCCAGCCATATCCAAAC
>DASUDW010000086.1:0-2769 GCA_036275415.1 Chitinophagaceae bacterium
TTTTTTAAAGCAGGAAGGGATACAGTCTCAACGATGAACAACTTACTAAGTAGGGGCCAGCCCGTCGTTTTACGGAGTGCCACCACTCCCCCTTTTTAAAGGGGGAAGTAAAACACCCTCAACGATAAAGAACTTACTAAGGGGGATTCCACCCACAGCTATAGGTAAGCTGCTCATCAATGAACAGCTCACAAAAAAGTATTCCACCACAGAAAATTAAAAAGAAGGTATTAGTTTTAAACTATGTGGTATCTCCCCTACAATAAAAACCTCAAAGCCTTTTCCCGGAAGCTGAGAAATAACTCCACTATCGGCGAAATACTATTGTGGAAACAACTAAGGGCCGGGCAGCTCATGGGCTATACCTTCAACCGCCAAAAACCCCTGCACCGCTATATAGTCGACTTTTACTGCAAGCCGCTAAACCTGGTCATTGAAGTAGACGGACAATACCACTACGAACCGCAGCAGCTGGTCAAAGACAAAGCAAGGGAGAAGGTATTACAGGAAATGGGGTTGCAGTTCCTTCGCTTTTCCGAACAACAGGTAAGAAGGGATATGCCATTGGTGCTCCATACAATTCAGCAGTATATTTTGGAATTTGAAAAGACAAATAAATTGTCCGGCAGCTGATTTCTCATTTTTGGTACCTGTTACTGAGAAGCGGTTGCAGTAAACACATCATTTCGAGAAATAAAAATCGCCGATATAATCAGAGGCGATCCAGGGCCGCTGGGCATTATTGGACTGATTGATAACATCCCTGGCTACGCTTTTGAACACCTGTTCAATATTCATATTGGGGGTGCTCATATACTTCAGCAAATTGGACGTAAAGAGGCCGTTTCTGCCCGACCCGTCAGAAGCTACAGATCCGGGCTTGGTGGAATAGACGATATAGGAGCCGGCCGGCGCCGATACCAGCGTAAGGCCCCGCTGGCCGGAGCGGTCAAAACTTTTAAAGGGATTGTTGCGACAGGCATCCAGGATAAAAATATTCAGCGGATTTCGGGCTTCTTCAATGGCCTCCATGATGTAGCTCATATTGACGCACTGGTCTTCTACATCGGCTTTGATATCGAGGCTGGCTGTTGCCGGCACCAGGTAATTGGTGCCATCGATCTGTAACCCATGCCCGGAATAAAACAACAGACCCACTGACCCTTTGTTATCCTGCAGCAGGGTAAAATACTTTTTTACCGCATCATGTATGTCTCTTTTTGTCCGGGGGTCAATCAGTTCAATCACGGTAAAGCCCAGTTTTTTCAACATTGCAGCTATGTCCCTGGCATCATTCACGGTATTGGCAAGGGGTGATACCGTGGTATAGGATTTTACCCCGATTACCAGGGCAAAACGGCTGTTGGCGGAAGGCGCCGTTTCAACTGAAGGATTGGTGTTTCCCTGCGGGGCCGTACTTACTTTATTGGCGGGGGGTGCAATGATAACTGCATCTTTATCCATCAGCTTTGTTTGCGCATCAGCAATCAACTGGTCATTGTATTTTATGTAATCGGTATTCTTCTGCTCTTCTGAAATTTGCCTGGATTGTGTAGCAGTGGTAATAGCCCGGGAGTACTCTCCCATGGCATAATAGATTTTGGCCTTTTGATAATATATCCAGTAGCCTTTAGGGGTGGCGGTAATCGCCTGGTTGATCCATACCAGGGCCTGGTTCAAATCCTTACCATTTTCCAGGTAATAAATAGCTGCAGTATAATAGGCATTGAAACCCGGTAATTTACTTTCCTGCTCAATCATCCGCATTACTTTATTATCGTATTCACAGGTTACGGGCACTATATAGGAAAAAGCCCCTGCGTCTGCTTTCAGCAAAACAGTTTTATTGTCTTCCGGCAAATGGGAAAAATTGACGGCAAAGTCATTGATCTTATAATCGAAAACTTTATCGGATGCGGTTTTGAATGGCGTTAGTTTTATTTCTTTTCCTGTCAGCCCCGCAAATCGCATCTTATTATAGTAAACATCCAGGTAGATATTGTACTGGCCGGAAGGAACCGGCTCACCGCCCAATTCTGTTTCATCGGGAACGGTAATTGTTCCAATTTGAAATTCTTTGACCGGATCTACTTTTGACGGGCTACTGTTCCAGGTTAAGCTGAGCTTATCCACACCGATCACCTGTGTGGTGGAGATCAGGGTATTTTCTGAATTACTGCCCCCGGGTACTACAAAGGGTATGGACAGCAGGGTGTTTTCCATAGCCAGCTGTAAAAGACCGTTGTTCATACCGGTACGGCTCAGGGTAATCGTCATTGTTTCTACTGTTTTGGAAAGCTCCCTGGGTACAACAGTAATTTTAAGCGCCTCATTTTTGCTGTCATAGGCGGACATATTACCGGCAATCTGCAGGTCTTTATAAAAACTTACCTGCCATTGCTTCTTACCCGGCCAGGATATAAGCACATAAGTACCCTTACTTAGTATTCGGTCGTCAATCATTACATCCCTGGAAAACGTAACCTTGCTGCCGTAATTGGCCCCTGTTCTCCATATTTTTCCATAAGGAACGATATAACTGTCACCTTCGCCAAAATATTTACGGCCACGAAGCCTTATCCGTGAATATTCTACAGCAACCTCATCTTCTCCGAATGAAAGAGTGATCGTTTGCTGCGGACTGGGGGCCGGAGTGATAATTTTGGGTTGCCCCGAAGAACTATGCCAGCAAAATAGCAGGAGAAGAAAGGACAGTTTTTTCATGTTGGTTTTTGATGTCCTATCAAAAATAAGCTAAAGCCTATACTT
>DASUDW010000087.1:0-2006 GCA_036275415.1 Chitinophagaceae bacterium
TGAACAACATACTGTGGGGTGATGAAATTTTTGGCAGACATACCCTCTCGTCTCGAGGGTGGGGATCACAGGATAAACGTAGTATAGAGCCGACGTTACTTTTGGTAAGGCCGACCAGGGTTGACCACTAATCTTTGTACTGCAGCTAACTGCCCCGTGGAGGTTCGACTCCTCCCCCTACAGCTTTCTCATGCTTTTATTTAAAATCAGCCTTGCCGATTCCGGCAGGGCTTTTTTGTGAACTTAACCGGAAATAAGAAGAGGCTGTCTCAATGCGAGACAGCCTCTTCTTATTTAAAGTTGTTATAGCGGAAGTTTTTGTTTCCAGTTTTCTCAGCTCCTCTTATTATTCTTGAAACCGGTCTTCTACAAGCAAATTCTTTCAGTTTCGAAGGTTTCATAAGTTCGCATTCTTAACGTATCTGACCACGAACCACACCTGATGCATAGGCCATACTGTGAACGTTTACATACAAGGCATCTGTTAGGATGGATGTACGAAGTGCGGCAGATAATTCAAATACTTTTGTGGTTGTAAAATCTGCTGTGTTTCCTGCAATGCCCAGCACAACAGGACCATTTACACCCGCTGCACCTGCATGTATGTGCGCCGCCATTAACATATCTCCCGCTTCAATTACAGGAAATGTAAAAGCGCTGTACAACTTTCCTGAACTGGTTATCCGCAAAAAACTTGTACCTCTTGTAGTTGTAGTTACAGCCGGCACTTCATTGGAGCCGGATAGGGCCACATCTGTTGCCCAGGAAACATTATCATTTAATTGACCACGCACCAGACCTGATGGAACTTGAGAAGTATGTACATTCACGTACACTTCAGCCATGCCATTTTTTAAAGAATCAGCCAACGATCCTCTGATGGAAATTTTACCCATGGTTTTGTTTTGCTGCAGCATACCTTTCAAATCAGCAATTACACTCCCGTTTATTACAGGATTGCCTGCATGAAGATGAGCTGTCTGGATCATATCTCCACCGGTAAGATTGGGAACTGAAATATCAAACTCCAGTTCGTTATTGGAATACAACCTGATCAAGGCTGTTCCTGTTTCAGATCGGTTAGCTACGGCCGGGATTTCATTTTTTGCATTGAGCATTACAGACCAGGAAGCTGTAACTTCTGCTTTCATTTCGTCCTTTTTAGAACAACTGGTGAGGGATATAACAGTAATAGCAATAGCGAGAATAAATTGAATTTTGATTTTCATATAGAATATTATTTATGGTGATTAATTCTTTGGTAACAAAACAGCATCTACAACGTGAATTACTCCGTTCTTCTGCATCACATCTGTTTGCAGAATTGCAGCTATTGTTCCTTTTTCATCTTTAATCGTAATTACTTCGCCTTTACGAATGACCCATAAAGAAACACCGGCTACAGTTTTGAGATAACCCATTCCTTTATCATTCTGGGTTAATTGCTTTAAGTCATCATAACGGTACCGACCTGCTACTACATGATAAGTAAGAATAGTGGTAAGTAATTGTTTGGACGCAGGTTTTAAAAGTGTTTCAACTGTGCCTTTAGGCAGTTTATCAAATGCACTGTTAACGGGTGCAAATACAGTGAAAGGTCCTTCACCTGCCAATACATCTACCAAACCAGCTGCTTTAACTGCCGCAACCAACGTGGTGTGTGCAGAAGAATTAACTGCGTTTTCAACAATATTTTTCATTGGGTACATAGGAGCACCACCCACATAAGGAACACTGTTCGACTCCTGTGCAAACAGGGCAGCAGGTAAAAATGCCAGTACATAAATTGCTGCTGCTAAAAATTTCGCTTTCATATGTTTTTTTGTTTGAACACATTTACGGAGCACAGAAGCGCTCCGGATCACACGGAGTAAAAAAAATTTTTTGAGATGCATTTTGTTTCAATATTTGCGTGCCGCTATGCAGGATGTACAGCTATATGAATTGGTATCAAAACTCAAAGAAGGTCATCAACCTTCCTTAAGTATTTTGTATGACCGTTATGC
>DASUDW010000088.1:0-7179 GCA_036275415.1 Chitinophagaceae bacterium
CCTGCTGGTGTAACGGGTGTGCTGTTTGTGGTACCGAGTACGAATGATAATCTAGCCGAGCCGTCGGAGAGCTTTACGCTGACGGCGACGGTAACGAGCGGCAATACGGCCAATACGGGAGACAGTGGTACGGGTACGATACTGGACAATGATCCTTGTATACTGAATGTAACAGGGGTAGTAACTAATGTTTCATGCCCGACAGGAAGTGACGGAGCTATCAATATTACTGTTACAGGTGCAGTCGGAACCCCGACCTATCTGTGGAGCGATGGCGCAACGACCGAAGACAGAACCAACCTGGCTCCCGGAAACTATAGTGTTACTGTTACCGACAATGGCTTGTCTAACTGTACGGCAACAGCCAGCTTTACTGTAGGTACAACACCGGATCTGACACCGCCGGTAATAGTTTGCCCCGTTGATATTAATACAACCAGCGAAGCAAGTTGTACGGATGCTCCGGTAACTATTACACCGGCTACTGCCACCGATAATTGCGGTACTCCGGCAGTTACAGGTGTAAGGAGTGATGGCAAACTGTTGACAGAACCATTCCCGATAGGAACTACAACCATTGTCTGGACGGCTACAGATGGCTCAGGCAATACAAGTACCTGTACACAAACCATTCGGGTGGTACAGGGTGTATTGCTGACCAACTATACCTTTAGCGGTGCAACGGCTTATCCGTTTAGCGCTAATTATACTGCCGCCGGAGTTACCAGTTCTGTAACTTCAACGGAACCATTCAGTGTGCAGAACCCGGGTAGCCTTACTGGTACTTTGGCCTTTAAGACCAACCTGGTACAAAACCCTGCCCTGGCAATGGAAAACGGCGTTGGTGCGGGAACTTCGAAATACTTCCAGTTCAGTCTATCAGGTGTAAGCAGTTACCGCGACTTTAAACTGTACCTGCAGGGCAGCCGCCTGCCGGATGGGGCAACACAACTGTCCTTTGCTTACAGTACGGACGGTACAAACTTTACCAGCAACGGCACACTGAACCTGCCAGTTCATAATACCTATTACCAGGGTGTAATAGACTGGACCGGTATCACTGCGCTGAACAACCCTGCTAATTTGTATGTACGCATTTACCCGGTAGGCGGGGATCCAAACTCAAGCAGTACCCGGTTGATGATCGACAACTTCCAGGTACTGGGCGGCGGAACCTGTACACCTTGCTTCAATGTGAAAGCATTGCTGGAAGGGGCCCTGCTGAATAATGGCGGTGGTGTGCTGATGAGAGATAACCTGAGGGTGAGTCCGTTTACAGGGGCGAATTACATACCTGTAACCGATCCTTACGGAACAGCAACCTATAGTACCAGGTTTACCAGGGTGCTGGATGGATTAAATCCTGCCTTGCAAACCATTACTAACCCGACGGCCATGTTTGCCAATAAACCCAATCCGGCCGATGATATTGTGGACTGGGTATTTATTGAACTGAGGGATAAGAACAATAACAAGACCGTTGTAAGTACAAGAAGTGTGCTGGTACAAAGAGACGGCGACTTCATTGATGTGGACGGCAGCAGTTGTATCAGATTCCCCGGTACCCCGGCCGATGATTATTATGTAGTGGTAAGGCACAGAAACCACCTGGGTGTAATGTCTGCCAGCCCCATCAGTAAGGCCACTTTGACCGGAGGCGGACTGGTTGACTTTACCAATGGCAGCACAGCAGAGTGGAACTTCGGAACCACACACCCGGTTGCAGGACCTGCAGGGTTTGACTTTACAGGGTTATCTCAAAAAACTGTCAACGGAAAACGGGCACTTTGGCTGGGTAATACCCGCCATGACAGGCAGGTAAAATACAGGGCGCCGAATGATGATCCGTTCCAGGTATTAAGGGATGTACTGCTGTATCCTTCAAATACCACAAGGCAATACAATTATGACTTTGCCTTCGGATATTTTGCAGGTGATGTGGATATGAACAGTAAAGCCAAATACCAGGCGCCGAATGATGACGTATTCTTGATATTCAGGCAGGTATTATTATATCCGCTGAATACAACAAGGCAGTATAATTTCGACTTTGTACTAGAACAGATTCCTTACTAAATAAATATATTTGCATAATATCCAAAAAACAATCAAATGAAAAAGTACGCATCAGGAATTTTAGTGTTGATATTTTGTTTAACTATCAATGCAATAGGACAGCCAAATGGAAACCCGGCCCCTGCAGGAGAAGGCAGATGTGTATACGAAGTAAAATTCAATGCAGCTACTTGTTTATATGAAGCACATATGATTGTGACTGATGATTATGAAGATCCGTTGGATGATAATTTAGGTACCAGTGCATTCAGCATTGTGATTCCGGCAAGTTATGCAAACAGCCCTATTACAGCCACTTCAGTTAATCCTTCAGCAGCGCTATGGGTAGATAACACACCGGTATATGCACCAGCTGCTGCTCCCGGCAGCGACTTTCATAAGTTTGCCACCGGGGGAGCTGCCTTTAATCCGGGCACATTACTGACGGCAGGCTCAGATATTCTTCTGTTTACTTTTTCTCTGCCCTCAACCGGTTGTGTGGCGGGTATCAGGTTATTTGTGAATTGGGATTGGAGTCCTTATCCACAATCCAACCCTGATCCTACTTCAGCTGCTTCCGGAATGGGAGGAGGAGATTTCCGTAATTCTGTACAAACATTATGGACCGGTGAATCTTATACAGGTAATCAGAACAATACTGGAACAATTTTTCCGGCATATACTCCCACACTGGCCCATAGTTGCAGCGGTACAGATATTACCCTTGTTGCATCTACACCCGGCCTGAGTGCCTGTATGATGTCGGGCATGACGTATGAATGGAAAAAAGATGATGTAACATTGGCTACTACCAGTACCTCTTCGTATACGATTCCAAACTATACTGCCGGAAAATATGAAGTGGTAACAAAAAATGCCTTTGGTTGCACCTCCTTCAAAACGCTGAACATTAACAGCAGTTGTTTTATCCTTCCGGTAACCCTGCTGAATTTTGATGCCCGTAAACAGGGATCGCAGACACTGGTTACCTGGCAAACCAGCCAGGAGCAGAACAGCCATCATTTTGATGTGGAGCACAGCACAAATGGTGTCAGCTTTGTAAAGATCGGGGAGGTGGCGGCAGCCGGAAATACCAATGATCTCAGGAACTACAGTTTTATTCATCCCAACCCGGCAAAAGGAAATAATTTTTACCGGTTGAAAATGGTGGACATAGACACAAGGTTTAAGCAGTCGGATATCAGGCTGGTAAAATTTGATCAGCGGATCCTGGTACAGGTGTATCCCAACCCTACCGCCGGTCAGGTGTTTATCTCATCGGATAACGGAACGGTGCTGAAGTCGGTTATGTTATATACTGTAGATGGCCGGTTATTGTTACAATATGACAATATGATTTCCGGTAAGAGTATAAACCTGGCAAATTTCACCAATGGTACTTACGTGGTAAAGATCATAGATAGCGAAGGAAACCTTACTGTAGAAAAAGTGCTGAAGCAATAACCCGGCAGCGGCCCTGGCTTTGCCGGCCGGAATTAATTCAACACGATGCTAAAAAAGGCTGTCCCTAAAGACAGCCTTTTTTAATTTGTATTTCAGTGCCGGCTTATATTTCAGGTAATAGCTTCCGATCTTAGCTGCCGGATATATCAGCGGCATGAATAAAAAAGTAAATTTGGAATTAATGTAATGTGGATTTATGGGTACTAAACAACAAAAGACTGCCGGTGATGTGAAAAGCACAAATTTTTTGAATGATCTGCCGGCAAAGGCAATCTTTCTTTTTTATGTCATAGTTGAGCTGATCCCCAACTGGGGAGCCATTGATGTAATGGGATCACAATGGCTTTATATTTCCATACTCAATATCATCTGTCTGTTGTATGTGTTGAAGAACAGGAGCAGTTTTACGGCTCCGGCACAGCATGTCACCAGGTCAATCATCAGTATTTTATATCTGCTGGTTTTTGTGCTTTCCGGCATATCCATTTTGTTTGCCTTTAATAAAACAGAATCTATTGTTGTATTTGCCCGAATTACAAATACCCTGGCCGGGTTTTTTGTGCTGGCTGTTATTTTTTACAACAAGCCAAAGCTGATACATTTCATGGCAATGATATTATCGTTGTTATTGACATATCAGTGTTTACAAACAATATTTTCTTTTTTTGATGGCATTAAAAATGGAATAGCCCTTGAAAATGTAATTTATAACCTGAAGGGTAATGCCGGTAATAAAAATGTGCTTGCGGCAAGCCTAGCCATCAAGATCCCATTCCTGTTTTATTTTTATTATTATTCCAAAAGCTGGGGTAAGATCATTGCACCTATAGTATTTTTATTTGCTTCCTTTTCCCTTTTCGTTATCAACTCAAGGGCTTTCTTTTTAACCTTGTTTATCTTAATGGCCTTTTACGGACTTTTTTGTATAGTGCTGTATTCCCGCCAGGAGGGGGCGGTTAAAAAAATAGTTGTACACTTTTTTGCTTTTGTACTCCCGTTTGTTGTTTCATTTATTGTTTCAGAAAATCTTATCAAAGAATATGCTGCTAAGTCCGGCAACTATGATAAGGCATATGGAACCGTAGAACAAAGAATCGGATCCATAGAGTTCACCGAGAAAGGCACAGGCGACAGGTTTTTCTTATGGAAAAATGCAATAAAGTATATAAAAGAAAAGCCTGTAACAGGGGCCGGAATCGGCAACTGGAAACTGATTTCTGTTGCAGATGACAATAAGTTTTATGACGATAATGCCGTTTCAAAACATGCCCATAACGACTTCCTGGAATTAGCAGCTGAAGCCGGTATTCCTGCGGGTGTAATCTATTTATCGCTTTTTATCGTTGCAGCATGGGGGCTATTAAAAGTATTGATTGCAAAAGGCGAACAGGAAAGAAAAAGCAGGGGCCTTATCTGGCTGATGGTTCTTGCTGTTTATTTTATCGATGCCGCACTTAATTTTCCTGCAGAGAGACCGGTGATGCAACTATATTTTATGTTATTGTTTGCCGGAATAATCACCTTGAATAGTTCGGCGGTTACCGTTAAAAAAGATAAAAGGCAAAGGACATTTTTTACAATACTGATTTCATTGCTGGTAGTCATTTCCTTTGTTGCTCTTTGGATTGCCCTCTTAAACTACAGATCCATGGTGCTGCAAACAAAGGCCCTGCGGGATACCATTTTCAGTAAGGATTTGTATACCACAAAACCCAAATACAGGTCGGATGATTTCATTAGTGTATTCCCCGCAATACCCAATATCAGCGCTTTCGGGGTTGTACCAATTGCTCATATAAAAGCCCGTTATCTGTTGGCAGAAGGGAAAGATGAATCAGCTCTGGAATATCTGCAATTAAGCCGTAAACTGGTGCCGGACCTGGGTGCAGATGAAACGATGCTGGCACGGTATTACCTGGAAAAAAACAAACTTGACAGTGCATACTTTTTTATTGCAAAGGCCTTTGAGCTTAGTTCAAGAGGTAAATACACCTATCAAATACTACAGCGTATAGCATTGAGTTTAAAGGATTCTGCACTTATTGAGGAAAGCTTCAAAAGGTTCATTGCAAAGAGAAATGAGAACTGGGCCTGGAACGACTATATTAATCAGTGGATAAAATTAAAGTACCCCGTAACTACAATTGAGGTAAAAGTTGATACTGCATTAAAGTTCTTCCCCGCTGACACCTTTTTGTTAAGGGTAAAAAAGAATATCAATGATATAAAGCAAAAAATGCAAATGATAAAGAATATGTCTCCGGAAAAAAAGGATCCGCCGGTGACTGTAAACACACAAAATATCTTTGATGAAGGCCAGAAAGCCTTTAACAATAAAGAATATAAAAAGGCAATAGCCCTTTTTCTTGAATATTATAAATATAAGGCGGAAGACCCGGCAGGGCCCCTGAATGCAGGGCTTTGCTACTTTCAACTCAGCGACTATAATGCTGCGCTGCCTTTACTGAAAACTTCGGCGGCAATGCCTAAATCAGCAGATGGTAAGGCTGAGTTTTTTATGGGTGCCGTATACTATAAGCTAAAAAATAATGAAGAAGCCTGCCGGTATTTTAGGCTGTCCGATCAAAAAAAATATCCGGAGGCAAAGGCAATGCTGGAAAATATCTGTAAAAAGAAAAATTGATTGAAAACAGGTATTAGATTCCAGATAACAAAATCTTAGCCGGCTTCAAAACGTATATCTGTCAGAAACGGTTGCCGTTTTTGCGGTATACAAGTTTCAATATCAAACTACCTGGGGGCACAGCAAAGCCCCCTACGCCGGTACAAAAAGCGGTTCCGTGGCTTATTCCGGGCCCCTTTGTTTTGTAGAATTTATTCTATTTATTGTCATAGACCTATTACTTTTTACATTTCTTTTATAGCTTTACACTTTCGGTGGTAAAAACCCCCCCTTTATTTAATACTCAAAGTATGATCAGATTTTTACGCTCTGTGAGAAAGACCGTATTCTTTTCTTTTGTACTCTTTTTCCAGTTACAGGCATTTTCCCAAACGGAAACCTTTACCAATGGGTCTATCATTGTGAACATGGGTGTTACACCCCAGACCGTGAATAATGCATTAAAACCCTATGGGATGATCTACGACCTGATGCGCAACCAGAAGGTGCCCATCAAGTGGGTCATTAATCCTAATAAGATCAAAGACGGTACCGACTTTACCTATAATGGCAGAGTGTACAAAGGCGGACCTTTCATCATCCCTGCAGCCTACAGGACCACTGCTGTCAATACATTAATGGCCTCCTGGGTGGCCAGCTCGCCGGGTATGGACCTGGATACGGTCGGTGCAACTCCGCTTACTGTACCGGTAGCCGCAACACTTAACTCGGTGCCCCGCTGGACACTGGATGCCACCAATGGGGGCATCGCCCAGGGATTTTTAGCCGCTGCGGGTATTACCAATACCGGATTTTCTGCAGGGGCATATAACTGGAAATTGGTAGCAGCGCTGGATTGCTGCGACGACTTTTTTGTAATGCCCCATGCCGACCCTACCTGGGCCACCCATAACAGGTTATATACCTGGAACCAACAGTGCCTGGGTGCCATCTGGGCTGGCTGCCATGCGGTAAGTGCCCTGGAGAATGCCATCAACCCCGCCAATACTACTCAGCAAATGAACTTTTTGAGTACC
>DASUDW010000089.1:0-3794 GCA_036275415.1 Chitinophagaceae bacterium
ATGGCAAAATCAATCGGGGCCAGTGTTATTTTATTGCATGTTTACCAGGTGCCGGTCAGTTATACTGATACCCCTATTGTTTTGATATCAGTAGAAGAACTAAAAAAAGAAGCTGAACAAAAGCTCAAAAAACTGCAAGAGGAAGTGGAACACATGACCTCCGGCAGTATCAAAATATATACGGAGGCCCGTTTAGGAAACATTGCCGATGAAATTGAAAACCTATGCGAAAAGGTAAAACCCTTTGCCGTAGTAATGGGTAGTAAGGGCAGCTCGGGAATTGAAAAAATCCTTTTTGGCAGTACAACATTAACTGCCATCAGGCATTTAACCTGGCCGGTTATCTGTGTGCCGCCGGGCAAAACATTTGGGGATGGCATCAAAAAAATCGGCTTTGCCTGCGACTTCAAAAACATAGTAGAAACCACGCCGGCCGAAGCCATAAAAACTTTTGTAAAAGAGTTTAATGCCGAATTGCATGTGCTGAATGTAGACTATCACAACAAGCAATTCAGGCCGGAAACACCTGAACAATCAGCATTGTTGCACACCCTGCTTCAAGAGGCAAATCCTGTTTATGATTTTATTGAGCATAAGGATATAGAAGACGGATTAAATGATTTTGCTGAAAAGAATAATCTTGATCTATTGATTACCATACCCAAAAAGCATAAACTCCTGGAAGGGGTGTTTAAACCGAGTTCTACCAAGCAATTGGTTGTACAATCGCACATTCCGGTGATGTGTATACATGAATAATAATTAAAGGCCGGTTTTCCGGCCTTTTTTAATGCGCCATTTTCAGCCAGTTTTCTTCTTCAGGTGTTTGTTGTATTACAGCAAATTTTTTCACCATGGATATAGTTGCTTCATCCAACAAGTCAACAACAGTTTTGTAAGATGTACCAGGTCCGGGCTTAATCAGCAGCATCAACTCTTCTCTGCCCTTTTCAAGGGCTTTATTATTGTCTAAGCTTATTTGCATTTTGCTGATAACTGCTCTCAACGAGTTTTCTCCGGAAAGTTGTACAGGTGAAATACTTCTTTTTGATACGGCTTCTTCCCATTTTCCTTGATAACAATAAATATTATCGTCTTTTGTAAAAACGGTTAATGCCGCCGATTCTGCAAGTTCTGAGGGTACCCCTTCTTTTGGCATAGCAAGATCCATTGCTGTTGGTTTGCTGAGTTCTGTTGTAATAACAAAAAAAGAGATCAATAAAAAGCCGAGGTCTACCATGGGTGTCATATCCACCTTCAGGTGATGCCTGATCATTCTTTTAACACCAGCCCTTTTTCTTGCAACATTTACGGGTTGATCTGTAATATTTATTTGTGCCATAAGCATTAGTTTGCCTATGAGACATTTATTTTTCTGTTTTCCATAAATGATTGGGTATTTATTCAACCAGCACAAAAGCGGCCCAATAAAAAGGAGCATATTTTTTTCGCATATCGGCCTGGGCCTGGTAAAAAGCATCATTTACGTTTTTGCCTTTCAGCCAGTAGTTATAAAAGGCGGTCATCAGTTCTGCTGTTTCTTTATCCGGTACCTGCCACAGGCTTACAATCATCTTTTTTATCCCCGCCATTTTAAAGGCCCTTTGTAAACCAAAAACCCCTTCGCTTCCCTTTACATCTCCTAAAGCTGTTTCGCAGGCACTCAATACAATCAGTTCGGTATTCATCAGGTTGAGCTGTGATATTTCATAAGCCGTAACAATGCCGTCTTCTACTCCATTGATCGGAGTATTGCCGCTCCATACATAATTACCACCAGAAAGTACCAACCCGCTTCGCATCAACGGGTCTTCTGTTCTCTTGTATGTGTTGCCTGATTCTTTTTCTTCCTTCTCATTTTTATCAGGTAAAAAGAAGCCATGTGTGGCAATATGAATTTCTTTGACTGCAGAATTATTCAGCAGCTTCAGGTTTTCTTCTGAGGCAGATGTTTTTGTATAAACCCTCACTTTAATTTTATTCTGTTCAAATAACTGGCGGATCTTATTTATTTCCGTTCCGGTACCGGGCAGGGCCTGCCATAGATTCTCATTCCGGAAAACGGATGGCGCCGAAACGGTTGCCAGGTTATTGCCTTTTCGTAAACGGGTCAACTGTACGCTGTCCATGCTGAACTCAGCATCGCCAAATAATACCATTTCACCGGGAGCAATATTTCCTTTTTGACTATTACGAAAAGCTATTTGCCTTGTACTGGTGTACTGTTGCATTTTGTATTTATCCATCAGCAAACCGCTGTCGGCCTGTAAGGCATGAAAGGCCACACTGTATAATTTGCCGGCAGGAGAGTAAGCAATCTTTTTTATTCCGTTCAGGTATGGTTCCAGCGGTTGCCAAACAATTTTATAGAGACTTTTACCCAGTGTAGCAGCAGAAGCTTTTATTTCCAGCCCCCGGTAAAAACTGCTGACCATAGTAGTGGCTGACTGGCCGGCACTGTCGAACAATTTTCTTAACTGCTGCTTTTCACACAAGGGAACAAAAACAGGTATTGAATCATTCTTCCGGATGATGTAGGCAGCATAAATAATAGAATCTGTTTTTCCCTGCCGGTACAATTTAAAATTAAGAAACTCGATGGCCGCTTCATCAATATCAAGGTTCTTTTGAATGTCTTTCATGGTTACCAGCAAGGATCCCTGCTGATCTTTAAATGAAGCGGAACGACGGGTAATTTCTTTTTCCAGTGATTCGGTTTCTGCTTCAACTGTTTTAAGATTGGCAGACCGGTACTCGGGCGGCAAACTGTATTGCCGGGAAAGTGTTTTCTTATCCGTGATCCATGCCTGAAGCATTCTTTTCAATGTTGTGTCATTGCTGTTAAGTACAGACTCAAGCATGCTTCTTGTAGCGGCCAGCGACATGGATTTATAGCCCAGTAATAAGCCCAGGCTGCTGGCCGCAAATGTTTTTCCTGATGCGGGATTATTAAACAACAAACTGTTGTTAATATCCATAGACGAAAGATTATAGGATAAAAAGTTGGCTTTCTCTTCCTCTGAAAGAATGGTAAATGCGGCTGCAAGATTCTTTTGCAGCGTAGTGTTGCTTTGTACCAGCAGCGGCTCCGCTTTTTTGTATTGGCCCATTTGCAGATACAATAATGCAAGGTCGGCTTGTGACTCAGCCGTGAAAGGATGTTCCGCCCCTAATGTATTTTTTCTTATATCAATTGCCTGCTGGTATAATTTTTCCGCTTCAGGGTAATTGGATTTTGATTTTCGGTACACAGCAGCCAGGTTATTCAGGCTGGTAGAATAGATGGAATGTTTTTCTCCCACTGTTTTTTTCCAGATAGCCGATGCTTGCAACAATAATTGCCTTGACTTGTCATATTGTTTTTGTGAAGCATAAAGGCTGGCCAGGTTATTCAGCGTCATGGCATAATCAAAATGATTGTCACCCAATACTTTCTTCCTGATATCAGCCGCTTGCAAGTATAAAGATTCGGCTTTGGAATAATTTTCTGTGGCTTCATAGAGGGAGGCAAGGTTGGTCAGGTTTAAGGCATAATCCGGGTGATTGGTTCCCAATTCTGTTTTCCAGGTATTGCCGGCGGCACTATATAATTGCTCTGCTTTTTCATACTGTCCCATTTCCTGGTACAACGTACCAAGGTTGTTAAGGCTCATAGCATAGCGGGGATGTTTTTCGCCCAATACATTTTTCCTGATATCCCTCGCTTCGATGTATAAGGGTTCTGCTTTGGCGTATTGACCTAAAGACTGATAAAGACCTGCCAGGTTGTTGAGCTCGGTAACATAATCAGGATG
>DASUDW010000090.1:0-3205 GCA_036275415.1 Chitinophagaceae bacterium
TACCGTCAGGAAAGGCACGAGGCATTAATTAACCACAGGTATGAACAATCATCCAGATTTAAAGACAGCCGAATCAATACTGAAATAATAAGTGACGATAAAAACCGTGAAGCCTTGAAAGATTATTTAAGAACAAAAAAGTAAAATGTCAAACCATGTCTTTAGTATAAACTATAAAACTAAAATTTCATACGATTATGGATAAAAAATTATTAGCAAAAGGGATGATAAAAGGTATGGAAGATATGGGGGCAACTTTTGTCAAGTCTGATAATTTTGATGTTTACTTTGATGTAAAGATAGGGTCTGAAATAGATGATGAAACCAAATTGAAAAGAGCCAAAGAAGTATTTATGAAGTCTTTTGGATTAGGTCTTAAAATTCGTAGAGTGTCTGCAAATGGGTAATTTGAAACAACGTTACAAAAATAAATTCGGTGGTTACATATTTAATACGTATCTTTACTGTATAAATAAGCAATTATGAGACCTTACAAATTCCATCAGCTTAGCCCTAAGGCTAAAAAGCATTGTCTTGAAATGCAAAAGAAATTCAACTTTAAAAAACTTTCCGATGCCGAGATTATCGTAAAGATTAAAGAATGGGATTTTAACAGCAAAGGCGAATTTTATAACCCATTAATAAGCTGAAATGAGCCACATATGCGAAAGAACTGTTGAATTTAAAAAATATACCGAAATAGGCGGGTACGATTACTCTATTTGTGGCTGCAAAGCAAAGTATAAAGTTGAATTTATAGACCCGATAAATGGCAAATTAAAAACAGAAATTCTTTGTGGTAAACATTTCATTGGACTACAAAAAAATTTTAATAGCTTAAAAAAGAGAACAGGTTTTGATGTTGATTTAAAATTTGAAGTTATATGAGAGTAGAAATAAACCTTCCCGATGATAAAAAGTTTTTAGATAAGCTGCAAAAGTTGGCTGATGCTGAAAACAGAAGCCGTAAGAACTGGTTAGAAACCGTCATTGTAACCGCCGTAAATAATGCAAGTGTCAAACCGAAGCAGGGTGGTAGCAATAACGCCTAACGCTCGCTGCTTTGTGCAGAACTGGAATTTATTAAACTAAAAGCTCAAAATATATTTTATGAACAATAGCGAACAGAACGCCAAATTACTTCCGTCAGACAGTATTGCACAAAGCAATATTTTGGCTGCTGTACTAAGTCCACGAAAATTTCCTTGCTTATGTGCCTGCTGTCCTACTTGTGGGGCTGTATTCATGGCAACTGCTTTAAAGGAAGAATACTATAATGATTACGATAATATGAAAGAGTTGTTAGATGATATTACAGACTACGCAAGGCAAGGCTATACAATAGTTTCAAAAGATGCAAGTGAATTTCGTCTTGACTATTGCGAACACTTGAAGGCTGCCAAAGTATAGCAGCCAACGGAAAAGCATTTGTGTCAGGCGGGCATAGATGCAACTTATTATTAACCGCAAGCTCTCTGCCCGCTTGCACAAATGCAGTGTTAGCTGCCGTTTTATTATGGAAAAAGTTTTAAAATTAATTGGAGAAAAAAAAGAATCGTATCGTGATTACAGAAAAAATCTTGGACACGATAGTTTAACTGCTAAAAAGTTAGGGTTTGATTTAGAACTTCAACGAATTGAATCAGACAGAAAGTGGGCAATAGATATTATTGATTTGCTCGAAGAAATTGCTGTTGCTGTTCAGAAGTCGCAAAATGACAGCTAACGAACAGGGCTTGGCGAAGTAAGGGAATTATTTATTCAAATGTTAAATAGAATTACCAATGACAAAAGATGAATTACTAAAAGCTATTGAAGAAAACACTCAAGGCCCAAGATGGTGGGAAGGCATCGTAACCGCTGTTGATGCTTATTCGTTAGCCCTTATTGCCGCCAAACCCATTGTTAGCGGTTCGCTGCCGCCAATGGTCGAAATAGAGTTTGGCAATCATTTGTACGCAAAGATTGACCTGCAAGATGGTGTCAAAGTTTTGAATGTAGTAAACGGATGGGGCGATAAGGTGGATTTGGATTTAGTAAAGGTAAAGGCGGCAATGACCGTCTAACGAGCCAAGTGTTTGCGAAGGGGCGTGTGTAACGAAGCGAAGCGGAGTTACTAAGCGCACCGAAAGCAATCACGGTTTGCAGCCCTTTAGCAAACACCTTGTAAGACGAAGTTTGCTTTGGCGAAGCTACGAGTTTACACATGCGGAGGTTGCACGGCTGCAAAAAGTGAAACTTGGCTCGTAAGGCAAAATTTAGGGAACGGGAATGGAGCGAAGCGAAGTGAAGTTACCGTGTGCGGTGGGTGCGCAGCAAAGCAAATTTTGTCTTACGTTTTGCGGCTTTGCGATGGCCGCCAATAGAAACTTTGAATTATTAACCACCGTCCCGGCGGCTATTGCAAAACCGTTTGTTGGCAGTTCGTGGCGGTAAATTAAAAGAATTATGGAAACAGGTTTTGTTTTTACACCGGAAAACTTAATAGAAAACATTGAAAAAGTTGGGGCTTGGTCGTCTTATGGATTAGCTCAAACAGCTTTAGAACATTATTTTCCAGATGAATACGATGAGGACGGAAATTGTAAAGGCGAAGTTCAAAGAGAAATCGAGTTATGTCAACAATTAGGATGTAACTACTGGCATGATGTTATAATTAAATTTCAAAAGGAAGTCGGGTATCGTGTTACAAACCCTAATGGCTTTCATCCTGATGGAGTTAATGAATACTAATAAGTAAATTTTATGCAAAATAAAATTATATATGTTTATTGGAATAATGGTGTTATTGAAAAAATGACATCAAAGAGGTATCATAAACAAGAAATATATTTAAAACCTCATTTATTTTGGTCAAATAACCCTCATGAGCCTAATTGGTCTTTTAAAGGTGGAAAGTGGAATTATATAGGGGAACTGGATGAAAGTGAATATTTATGTCAGTCGTGCGGAACTCCATCGAGAAACTGTATATGTTAATAATGGTAGCCATGACTGCCAACACAAAGATTTGCGCCACTAAGTAAACACTAACTAAATGAAAAAGAGTAAATTTTTGTATTATAACACACTACTTATGTGCGAAACAGACGGTAAAGAAGTCTGGACGGATAAGGACAGGTCGAAAGGATTTGTACCTAAAGACCGTGCAAGTATCTATTACAAAATCAGAGGCAACATAGTAAGCCGTAAGCAGGTTTTAAAC
>DASUDW010000091.1:0-2614 GCA_036275415.1 Chitinophagaceae bacterium
ACTTTTAACCACCCTCCCCTCTCTCCACACATACCGTTCCCCGCTCTCCTCACAAACTGCCTCCCCTTTATCATCAAACACCAGCCGGCACCCATCTTCACTCATCCAACCGGTTTGCTTGCCCGGGTTGCCAACTATCAATGCATAGGCGGGTATATCTTTTGTAACCACAGCGCCGGCACCGATAAAGGCGTAAGCGCCGATAATAATGCCGCAGAGAACAGTAGCATTGGCGCCAATGGTCGCCCCTTTTTGAATCACTGTCTTTTTATATTCAGCCTTCCGGCTCACCGCACTCCGCGGATTAACTACATTGGTAAATACCGCCGAAGGGCCGATAAACACATCATCTTCGCATACCACTCCTTCGTACAAGGATACATTGTTCTGCACCTTCACATTCCGCCCCAGCACCACCCCGTTGGCCACAAATACATTTTGCCCCAGGCTGCAGTTCTCCCCGATCACCGCACCGCCCATCAGGTGACAAAAATGCCACACTTTCGTACCCTCGCCAATCCGGCACCCTTCATCAATTACCGCAGTAGGATGGGCGTAGTAGTTAATTTTTTGAAATGACATTTATTAATGTTCATTTGTGTATTGCCGGTGGCGGTCAACAATTGTTTGCTTGATTGCTTTCCATGAAACCGGAATTAACATCTGCGGCATCTCATCGCCTTCCGCATCTTCAAAATAAATCAGACTTTTCAGCACTAAAAAGGCTGAACCATCCGAATACTTTTTTTCATACAATTCAATCATCTCGCTAAGAGTGAAATCTTTCAGTAAGAAATAAAGATCAGTGAAGTCCTTTTTTGCCCCCCTTCCTGTAATGGCTGCCAACTTCATGGGTGCTATGTCCTTTTCATTGGCCAGCCGTATATTCCCTTCATTTAACGGTAGCGATAACCAGGGATAGGTATAATTTACAAAATCAACTTTAATCCCGTTAATAAGCAGGCTTTTAATGTTCTTCAGTTTATTAAGCCAGGTTAATCGCCCCATTTGTGAAACAGCTTCTGTTAATACATCTTCCTCTACGGAGAATTCACCAAACAAATCTAAGTCAACTGACTTTCGGTGCCCTTTTTGTAAAGCCAGTGCAGTGCCCCCCACCAGTCTTAATGGAGAGAACAGGGGCTCTGCCATGATTTTATTCAAGAGTTCCAGTGTGGGGGAATCGACAGCTTCAAAATGTAACATCGAAACGATTCTTTGGGTATTCCTGTAAGTACTGAAATAAAATTTACCGATTTTGCATCAAGGGAACGTAAGTCCCTGCATACCTCGCCAATCCTTTCCAGGCCATAATATTGTTTTAATAGATTCCAGTCACGGATCAACCCGTACTCCAATACTCTTTGTATGATCTGGGCTTTGTTCTTTTCCCAATCCAAATTTTCAGCCTTCACATCCCAAAATAAATGCGGCGAAAAATCTGATATGTTAACCAGTTCATTCAACTATTAAACAATTTTCAACTTCCATTCAACCCTGCCTGCCGGCAGGCAGGCTTATTAAACAACTATTCAACCACATTAAACCTCTCCCACACCACCCACCACTCTCCTCAAATACTCCCCATACCCGCTTTTCTTCAGTTCATCCGCCAGTTGCAATAGCTGCGCCTTTGAAATAAACCCGTTTCGGTAAGCGATCTCTTCAATGCATCCGATCTTGGTGCCCTGCCGCTTTTCAATCACCCGTACAAATTCACTGGCATCGCTGAGGGAATCAAATGTACCGGTATCTAACCAGGCCGTTCCTTTATCCAGCACAGCCACCTTCAGTTTATGTTGCTGCAGATAGGTTTTGTTTACATCCGTTATCTCGTATTCACCGCGGGCAGAAGGTTTCAGCTCCCGGGCAATTTTCACTACTTCATTATCGTAAAAATATAATCCCGGTACGGCATAATTGGATTTGGGCACAGCAGGTTTCTCTTCAATGCTAACGGCATTCATGTCGGCATCAAACTCCACCACACCATAGCGTTCGGGGTCGCTTACCTGGTAAGCAAACACATAACCGCCTTTTACATCTGTCAGGGATTGTAGTTGTTTATCCAATCCGGTACCATAAAAAATATTGTCCCCTAATACCAACGCCACTTTATCCTGACCGATAAACTCAGCGCCGATCACAAAAGCTTGTGCCAGCCCGTTGGGCACTTCCTGTATGGCATATTGAAAATGGCAGCCCACCTGGCTGCCGTCTCCCAGCAGTCTTCTAAACTGAGGGTTATCCTCCGGTGTAGTAATGATCAGCACATCTTTAATCCCTGCCATCATCAGAATAGACAAGGGATAATAGATCATCGGCTTATCATAGATCGGCATCAGCTGCTTGCTGATGGCTTTTGTAATTGGATAAAGCCTCGTGCCGCTACCGCCGGCTAAAATAATTCCTTTCATTTGAGGAAGGTTGAAAAGAGTTTAATATTGTTTAATAATTGTTGAATCTGCCTGTTATGAGGCTGGGATTACCATTAACTATTGTAAAGGAGTAAGCTTTTGTACAAGACCTGGCATAAAGAATGACCAAAATACCAGGCTTAATTTTGTCATGCTTTTGAGTTGGCTGGTTTTAAGATTCGATAACTTAACTGATA
>DASUDW010000092.1:0-8325 GCA_036275415.1 Chitinophagaceae bacterium
CTTTCGGCGGCACGGGTCAGCAATTCGACTGGAGTATTCTTACAAAAGCCAAAATAGAAAAACCCTTTTTCCTGAGTGGTGGTATTGGTGTGGAAGATGCTGCAAGAGTGAAAGCCTTTAAACACCCGGATATGTTTGGCGTGGACATCAACAGCAAATTTGAAACAACGCCGGGAGTGAAGGATATGAAACTGATTTTACAGTTTAGGCAGGCTATGAAGTAAGCTATGAGTTTAAAAGAGTGGAATGAGAATCTGCTAGTGAAAGTTGTGCTTTAGTTCACTTCCCCTCCCTGGAGGGGCGAATATGAGTCGCTTTATACTTTAAGAAACCGGGGTGTGTTATTTGCTGACCCACCCCTTTGAAAAGTTCTTTAATCGTAAAGGTTGCTTCCCCTCCCGGGAGGGGATGAAGATCGCTTAATACGAAATGTTGAAGTTTAGTTCACATCTCCTCCTTGGAGGGGCGAAGTTGAGAGACTTTCTTCTTTACGTAGCCGGGGTGGGTTATTTCATGACCCACCCCCTTTGAAAAGTTCTTTAATTGTAGAGGTTGCTTCCCATCCCCGGAGGGGATGAGGGTTGCCTTAATTCGATGCAGGGGTTGATGCCATGAAAACGGAACCCTGAACTGAGCGTAGCAACAGGCGATGCCATGAAATACAAAAGCTGATAAAAAAAATAGAATGACAACAACAGAAACATACACATCACCCAACGAACAGGGCTACTACGGCCAGTTTGGCGGTGCATATATTCCCGAGATGCTGCACCAAAACGTAGAAGAACTGCGGACGAAATACCTGGAAATAATACAGGAAGAAAGTTTTCAGCATGAGTTTCAGCAATTGCTGAGAGATTATGTGGGGAGGCCAACACCTTTATACTTTGCTGAAAGATTAAGCAACCGCTATAAGGCCAACATCTTTCTAAAGCGGGAAGACCTTTGCCATACCGGTGCCCATAAGATCAATAATACTATAGGGCAGATTTTACTGGCACAGCGGCTGGGTAAGAAACGAATCATCGCTGAAACGGGTGCAGGGCAACATGGCGTGGCCACCGCTACGGTTTGTGCACTGAAAGGTGTGGAGTGCATTGTGTACATGGGTGAAAAAGATATAGAACGGCAGGCACCCAACGTAGCCAGGATGAAAATGCTGGGTGCAACTGTTATACCCGCTACCAGCGGCAGCAAAACATTGAAAGATGCAACGAATGAAGCGATAAGGGACTGGATCAACAATCCGCATGACACACATTATATTATTGGTTCGGTGGTGGGGCCGCATCCGTATCCGGATATGGTAGCCAGGTTCCAGAGTGTGATTAGCGAGGAAATACGCAAACAGTTGCTGGAAAAAACCGGCAGTGAATTACCGAAGTATGTCATTGCCTGTGTGGGCGGTGGCAGCAATGCAGCCGGCGCCTTTTATCATTTCCTGGATGAGCCATCTGTACAATTAATTGCCGTAGAAGCAGCAGGTGAGGGGATCAACAGCGGCAAAAGTGCAGCAACCACTCAGTTAGGAAAACCCGGCATCCTGCATGGAAGCAAAAGTTTGCTGATGCAGACACACGACGGCCAGGTGGTGGAGCCTCATAGTATTTCAGCAGGGTTGGATTATCCCGGCATCGGCCCCTTGCATGCCCATTTATTTGAAACCGGCAGGGCTACTTTTATGAGTGCAACAGATAAGAAAGCATTGAATGCTGCTTTTGAACTGGCAAAATATGAAGGGATCATACCGGCACTGGAAACAGCCCATGCTTTGCATGCACTGAAGATGATCAATTTCAATGCAAAAGATGTGGTAGTGATTTGCCTGAGTGGCCGGGGTGATAAAGACCTTTCAACTTACATGAAAAATTTATAAACTCGGTGACACAACTGCAGGGATTGGCACAGCATTTCTCTGTGTTTCTCTGTGAACACTGTGTCACGGTGGTTCAAAAAATATGAGCAGATTAAAAAAACTATTTGAAGAAAAAAGAAATAATGTGCTGAACATTTATTTCACTGCAGGCTTTCCCCGGTTACACTCAACACTGGAAGCGATGGAGGCGCTGCAGGAAAATGGTGCTGACATTATCGAATTAGGGATGCCTTACAGCGATCCGCTAGCCGATGGCCCGGTAATACAGCACAGCAGTTCGGTGGCACTGTCAAATGGGATGACGATTGCAATCCTTCTTGAACAGCTAAGAGGTTTCAGAAAAAGTATTCATGTGCCGGTGGTGCTTATGGGTTACATGAATCCGGTTTTGCAATATGGCTTTGAACAATTTTGCGCCGATGCAGCAGCCGTGGGTGTTGACGGTTTAATATTACCCGATCTCCCGGAGTACGAATTCGAAACTGAATATGGTCCGGTCATTAAAAAATACGGGCTTGATTTCATCTTCCTTGTAACCCCTGAAACTTCTGATGAACGGGTTAAAAAACTCGATAGCCTTAGTACGGGTTTTATCTATGCTGTTTCATCTTCCTCCACTACAGGCAGTGATAAACCCGCGGGAAGCATTGAATCCTACCTCGGCAGGCTAAAAAGCCTGGGGCTTAAAAACCCTGTATTGGTGGGCTTTGGCATAAAGGATAAAGCCTCATTTGATGCCGTTTGTCAACTTGCCGATGGAGGCATTATCGGCAGCGCCTACATTAAAGCATTGGAAAACAGCGCAGATGTTAATGCATCCACAAAAACTTTCCTTTCGTCCATACTTGGCACACAGAAATAGTTTCATTCAGGGGCATTAGCTAAATTTGTAAGCTGTACTCTTAAAAACAGGAACCGGGTATGAAGAAATTTTCTTTTTTATTCTTTTTAATGTTGATGATCACTACTGCCTTTTCGCAGAATAAATCATTTGTGATTGAAGGGAAACTGGACGGCTTTGCGGATGGCACGGAAGTGAAACTTTACCGCAACAACGATAATGCGGAGATGACCTCGGCAAAGATCGACAAAACAAAATTCACCCTTACGGGACAGTTGGCAGAGCCCATCCTCTGTTTTCTTATCATTGCCGATACCAAGCCCGTGGAGATATATGTGGAACCCGGAAAAATTTCTGTGAAAGGGAAAAAAGCCGATGCACCTGCCTTTGAAATAAGCGGTTCTAAATCACATATTGAGTTTACAGGTTTCACCAGCCGTTTTGTACCCAAAGTGCAGCAACTCAGCGCCATTGCCGGAGTTATCAACCAAACCATGCCGGGCAAAGACCGTGACAGTATGATGAATATCTATACGGGCCTTCAAACCGGTTTGCAGGATGAGATTGATAAGTTTGTAAACGAAAAGCCTAACTCACTGGTCACTCCTTTTGTCCTCAATGTAACGTATGGGTTCAATGAGGATATCAACCGCCTGGAAAGCAGGTATAACCTGATGACCCCGGCAGTGAAAAATTCAGAGGCCGGTAAACAACTGGCTGATTTTATTGCCAAAGGCAAGGTCGGGGCCATTGGAACAGACGCCATGGACTTTTCTCAGCCGGATACACTGGGGATTCCGGTTTCACTTTCTTCTTTCCGCGGTAAATATGTGCTGCTCGATTTTTGGGCCAGCTGGTGCGGGCCCTGCCGGGCAGAAAATCCTACGGTCGTAGAGAACTTCAATTTTTTCAAGGAGAAAAATTTTACGGTATTAGGCGTATCGTTAGACAGGCCCGGACAAAAAGATAAATGGCTGGCCGCTATACATGCCGATAATCTTACCTGGACACATGTAAGTGACCTGCAGTTCTGGAACAATGCAGCAGCACAACTCTACAATGTAAAAGGTATTCCGCAGAATTACCTGATAGACCCGAACGGAAAGATCATTGGAAAAAACCTGAGAGGTCCTGCCTTAAGGGAAAAACTTTGTGAAGTACTGGGCTGTAACTGATATTATTCTGCAATACCCATCAGTTTGCTGATATCTTTCCAGTTTTTTTGCCGTTGCACATCGTAAGCATTCTGGCTGTCCCTGTTTCTTTTGCGGGCATATTCCTGTAGCAGTTCTGCCTGCGTTTTTAACCCTTTCATTATGCTAATAGCCTTGTTGCAATAGTTTACATCCGCATCGTCCTTCAATGTTTTTTCATCAATCATTTTCGTTAACACGGATACAAGGTTGTCCAGTACACTTTTCTGGGCTTTCATCAGGTCATTCAGCGTTTCATCGCTGTACGCATCTTTCATATATCCGTCCGTAACACTGCCAATCAGGCCATAGGTATTATAAATGAAGCCGGCAGAAAAGCTGCCGAAAGATTCCAGCAGTTTGTCCTCTCTTTCCTCACAGGTTTGTGAAAAGGAAGGAACTGAGAACAACAGGAGCAGGGTACCCAATATTATTTTTTTCATGTGTGTTTTTTTAGTTTTAGAAATTTTGCCACATAGAACCTGCCTGCCGGCAGGCAGGTTCGCCATAAAATTTTCATCGCCGGTTGGTATGATAGCTCGAAAATTTTATAGCTCATTTCATCTTGTTGATAGTTTTATCAGGGAAGCTATTATACCGGCTTAAAAATAAGACGTAATTTAGGATAAGTTGTTCGGCCGTTAACCTAAAATTCGTGTATGAAAATTCTGTTGGTATTCCTGTTGTGTTTCTTCGCTGTTTCAGCGCCGGCACAGATACTGAACCGGGTCAAGGATAAAGTGATCAATAAGGGTAAAGGGGAAGTTAACACCGCAAAGAATAATGCAAAATACAAAGCCCGGGAAACTGCCCGGCGTGAACTCGACGAAGTAAAAGCCGAGTTCGATTCTACTGATGTGGATTACGCAATTCTGCTGAATGACAACTCCGGTTTGTATGGCAACCGGGGCAAGGGAGAGTTTGGCGCTAAATTTTTAAAACTGGGCGGTATTGCCAATTCATTGTACCGGGATGTGGACCTTGATGATGATGAAACAGCTACCCTCAACCTGCAAATGGGACAATCGGCCTATGCCATGGGCAGGTATGTATTTGCTGAAAAAAGGTTTAAAGCCGCCCAGCGTTATTTTGAAAATGCCTACCGCACCGGTGAACTGGCTTACCTGAAAACCATCGCCAGCCGGGGATTATTATATACCACCACCGGTCGTTTCGGTCAGGCAGAAATTTTTACTGCACAAGCGTTAAAACTCCGGGAAGAAAAATTAGGTAAAAGCAATATGGCCGTGGCAGCCTCGCTGAATAATTATGCTGTACTGCATTATAATACCGGCCAGTACAATGAATCGGAAAAAGAGTTTGCCGATGCCCTGGCCGTAATCAGAGAAAATAAGCAGGACAAGGCCATGGCATTTGCCATTGTACTGAATAATAAAGCCATGCTGCTGCAGTCCGTCGGCAGGTATGATGAAGCAGTGGCTTTGCTGCAGGAAGCACTTCAGCTGGCTGCGCAGCTCGAAGTGAGCAAGGCGAGGAACCATTTGAAATTTTTATCCAACCTGGCCTTGCTATACCAGCAAATGGGAAAATACCCGGAAGCAGAAGAAATATACCGTGGCCTGGAGAAGCGATTGGAAAGGGGTAAACCGGAATTTGCCAACCTGCTGAATAATGTGGCCATCCTGGCCCTGCTGATGAAGAAAGAAGACAAAGTGGAACAGATGCTGAAACAGTCTGCCGATATTTATAAAACAACTATCGGGCAAAACTCACCCGCCTTTGCCAAGGTGGTCAGCGACCTCGGAAATTTTTACCGGTATAAGACAAGGTACACAGAAGCGGAACCTTTGCTGCAGCAAGCCCTGCAAATACGGGAGCAGGCATTAGGTGATGTGCATCCGCTTTATGTGCAATCGCAGGAAGATATGGCGATCTTGTACTGGAAAAAGGGGGAGAAGGAAAAAGCTATACCGGTTTACAAAGATGTGATGGCAAAGACAATTGATTTTGTCAACCGCTATTTCCCGCCGATGAGTGAAGCGGAGAAAACAAAATACTGGGATGTCCTGTCGCCCCGGTTTGAACGCTATTACAACTTTGTCCTCGATGCCTCGGCCACTAATAAAGAATTGCTCACAGACATGCTGGCCTGCCGGATTGCTACCAAGGGCCTCTTGCTGAGTTCTGCCCGAAAAGTAAGTGAAGGCATCCTGAACAGCGGTAATGAAAAACTGATCAGTGATTACAATGAATGGATTGACAGCAAGGAACAACTGACGGCATTATATGCATATTCAAAAGAAGAATTAAAGGAACAAGCAGTGAATATTGACTCGCTGAAAGCGGCAGTGAACGATATGGAAAAAAAGTTGTCGCAGCATTCTAAGGACTTTGCCGACTTCTTTTTTACCTCCAATGTAACGGTCAGCGATATTCAAAAAGAATTAAAAGGCGATGAGGCACTCATCGAATTCATCCGGCTGCGCAAATTTGACCAGGTACTGGGCACAGACAGCCGTTACATCGCATTGATCGTTACTGCATCCAGCCCGCTGCCGCAACTGGTAGTAATGGAAAATGGGAATGATATGGAAAATAAGTCGGCAAAGACCTACCGTGTTTCCATGAAAAACAAAATTAATGATGAGCAATCGTACACCAGTTACTGGGCAGCGGCAGACGCCGTGGTGAAAGGGAAGAAAACGGTGTATATTTCTCCCGATGGTATCTACAACCAGGTCAACCTGAATACACTGAAAAGGCCCGGTGGAGATTTCCTGATCAAACAATATGATTTTATACTTATCAGTAACCCAGGTGATGTTGTTACTGCCGCAAAAAAAACAAAAACAGCACCGGGGAAAAAGGCTACCCTTGTTGGCTTTCCGGATTTTGGTACCGGTGTAATTGTTCAGTTACCCGGTACCAAAACAGAGGTAGACGGGATCAACCGCTTACTGAAATCTTCCGGTTACCAGGTGGCAGAGCTGGTGCAGCGGGATGCCACGGAGACGAATGTAAAATCGGCCAGGCAGGTAGCTGTTTTGCATATTGCCACACACGGTTACTTTTTGAAGGATGTGGAAAAAACCAACTGGCCGCTGGGGGTGCATGCAGATAATGCCAAAGACAATGTATTGCTGCGCTCCGGCCTTATGCTGACCGGTGCTTCAGAGGCCAATAAAACCAAAACCGGCCTGGACAGTACTAACAACGGTATCATGACTTCTTATGAAGCCATGAACCTGGACCTGAAAGGAACCGACCTGGTGGTGCTGAGTGCCTGCGAAACAGGTTTGGGAGAAATAAAAGCCGGAGAGGGAGTATATGGTTTGCAAAGGGCTTTCCTGGTGGCGGGTGCAGATGCCATTGTGATGAGCCTCTGGAAAGTGGATGATGCCGCCACGCAGCAACTGATGAATAATTTTTACAGCAATTGGGTAAAGACGGGCGACAAGCAAAAAGCTTTCCGGCAGGCACAGGTACAACTGATGGCAAAATTTGCAGCGCCTGTGTATTGGGGCGCATTTGTAATGATGGAGAATTAAAAATAAACGATATAGCTGATTAAGCTTTACGGCTGAATCAGTTTCAATATTATTTGTAGTATTCGTTGAGTGTAAATAATTATATTTTCTCTGACTAACTTTTAGCTTATGAAAACACAATCATTATTGGTTATTGGATATGATGGAATGTTAAAGGAGCTGCCATGCCCTTTCAAGGTGTATTCAGTGAAAGCTATAAATGGGCTTCCGGCATTTCGTGCTGTACAAGTTGACGAAGTCTTTGCATGTCCTCTTTACAAGTTACAATTCGTAGTAAATGGTTGTGCTTACCCGTATGATATTTTTCGTTTCCTGGATGATTTTATGAACAAGTTCAGGCATTCATTCCACAGCTTTACGACTGAGTAATCAGCTTTTCAATTTATTTATAAACCGGGTTGATACTTTTCGACGAGTTTCGTAGCTGGTTTCTAAAGTATAGCATGCAGCGAGTCATTCCGCAGTTGTCTTAAATCTCATTGTGGCGTTTTGGAGGGGCTCGTCCGGGAAGGTATTTAGCCAGTATAATTGCTCTCTCAAATCACCGCCTTTCTAATCCTTACCAATTGCTCCAGTAAGTTTTCGAGCAGGTCAAGTTTCAACATGTTGGCTCCGTCACTTTTGGCAACAGAAGGATTGGGATGTGTTTCAATAAACAATCCGTCTGCACCGGCTGCAATGGCGGCTTTGGCAATGGTGCCAATGAGCTGGGGGTTGCCCCCGGTAACACCACTTGTTTGGTTAGGTTGTTGTAAGGAGTGGGTAACATCCATTACCACCGGCACCCCATGTGCCTGCATGGCGGGTATATTGCGGTAGTCCACTACCAGGTCCTGGTAGCCGAAAGTGGTGCCCCTTTCTGTCAGCATTACTTTATCGTTGCCCGCATTTTTTATTTTCTCTACG
>DASUDW010000093.1:0-5056 GCA_036275415.1 Chitinophagaceae bacterium
CCACAAAAACTATCTGTATGAGACATTATCACATTGTATCGCGGATAGCTATTTACCTGCTGTCGGTAGTATTAATAGCATTCGGAATTTTTCATTTTATGTACCCAAGGGATCTGATGGTATATGTTCCGCTTTCCCTGGTAGGCGGTATCAAATGGGCTTATGTGGTAGGGGCTGCTTTTATTTTGGTGGGCCTGTCTTTTTTGACCAACCAGTTTGTAAAGGTTACCGGATACCTGCTGGCAGCCTTGTTACTCATTTTTATTCTGACTATTCATCTGCCCAATTTCAACAACGCAGGAGCAGAAGACATGAGAAGATTTGCTTTAATCAACATATTGAAGGACCTGGCCATTATGGGATTTGCCCTGCACATTGCAGCTGGCGCCCATCACCAGCATATTCATGTACACGAGGAGGATGATTAATTCTTTCTTTTTATAAAAGGCTGGAGCAAGCCTTACCCAATTGACCAATCAGCGGCAATGACTTCGTTGAGGCTGGTTGGTTTTTGCATTTGTAATTGCCGGGAATTCGCTTTTCATTAACCCCGGCCGGGTTATTTTCAAAATAATCCCCAAAATATTAGCTTTTAATTGCTAAATCATTTAGCTTTGATGTTCAGCCGGAAAATTTCGGCCTACAATACGCAAACACTTTAATTTTAACGCATGGCAAAGAATGACAAAAACCCCGAAACAACAGTAAACAACAGTGAAAAACTAAAGGCCCTCAAGCTTACTATGGATAAGCTGGAGAAGGATTATGGCAAAGGCAGCGTAATGCTACTGGGTGAAAAAGCCCAGACCGAACAAGAAGTAATTTCCACCGGCTCCATTGGCCTGGATGTGGCCCTGGGTATCGGTGGCCTGCCCCGCGGCCGGATAGTTGAAATATATGGTCCTGAATCTTCCGGTAAGACCACCATCGCCACCCATGTAATCGCTGAAGCGCAAAAGAAAGGCGGCATGTGTGCTATTATAGATGCAGAACATGCTTTTGACAGCAGCTATGCCCAAAAACTGGGTGTGGATGTAGATAATCTTTTGATATCTCAGCCTGATTATGGTGAGCAGGCATTGGAAATCGCTGACCGGCTGATACTCTCCGGTGCATTGGATGTAGTGGTGATTGACTCTGTGGCCGCCCTGGTTCCCAAAAGTGAACTGGAAGGTGAAATGGGCGACAGCAAGATGGGCTTGCATGCCCGGTTGATGAGCCAGGCATTGCGCAAACTGACAGCCACTATCGCCAAGACAAATACCATTTGCATCTTCATCAACCAGCTGCGGGAAAAGATCGGCGTAATGTTTGGCAACCCTGAAACCACTACCGGTGGTAATGCATTGAAGTTTTATGCTTCTGTTCGTTTGGATATTCGCCGTCAGACACAGGTGAAAGACGGTGATGAAGCCATCGGCAACCATGTAAAAGTGAAAGTGGTGAAGAATAAAGTGGCCCCTCCTTTCCGTGCTGCTGAATTTGATATCATTTTCGGCGAAGGCATTTCCAAAAACGGGGAGATCATTGATATGGGAACTGAACTGGGCATTGTGCAAAAGAGCGGAAGCTGGTACAGTTACAACAATGACAAACTGGGCCAGGGCCGTGACGCTGTAAAACAATTATTGGTAGACAACCCCGAACTGGCTAAAGAAATCGAAACCAAGATCAGGGAAAAGATTAAAGAAATGCAGGCAGCATAATAATTCACATTAATTATCAATGGGTTAGCAAGTAAAAACCCCGGTAAACCACCGGGGTTTTTTATTTCTTCACAAAAATTTACAGGTGAAAAAACAAATTCAATGTTTAAACATCATATTTTTGTTTAACGATACCGCAACCATTTATAACCGGTATCCGTTATGTGTTGAAAATGAATACAGCACCCGTTAATAATAGAAGCAAGTGGCTGCACTGGATAGCCGGTCTGGTACTGCTGGTGAGCTATTTTTTGCCCTGGGTAAAATGGCAGAGCATCCGTGTAAGCGGATATGATTTACCCGCCGGCAATTTCTTCCGGATTTCAGAAAGCAACTTTAAACTGGGAAACCCCTTTCCGCAGCTTGCATTCAGCTTTTATACATTTTGGCTAATACCGGTTTTGATAGTATTGACCATTGCGATGGTTTGGCAAAATAAAAAAGCATCCCTTTTTGCTTTCATAGCCGGTGCCATGGCTTTATCGCAGGTCACTGTTTATTACCTGTTCAGTAACACCCTGGTCGATCTTGGAGTTGGATCTTCGGCATTTGCGATGCTGCAACCTGCTTCATTTGCTACTGTTGCAGCTGCCATTCTTTTTATTTCAACTGCATTAAAAGAGCATAATTGGTTAAAAAAGTTTGCCTGGCTTATCATCGGTCCGGTTCTTGCCTTTGCTGCTTATAAGATGGGTGAGAAATACGTAATGGCAGAAACCTTTACCAATACCAATGATATAAAAGCGGATTATACGGTAAATGCGACCGACCTCATCCGTGAGTTTATGGCGAACGATACGGCCGCTAATAACAAATACCGTGAAAAGATACTGGTAGTGAATGGCCGGGCAACACAGGCAGAGCAAAAAGTAGATTCAACAGCTATCATACAATTCGCTGATTCAACCGGCTCCTATATTGCCTTCTCATTTGAAAAAGATCAATATGAACAGGTAAAGCAAATCAAAACAGGAGATGAAGTGTCATTAAAAGGCTCCTGCAGCGGCAGTATTTATAGTGAGATACTGGGAACCACAGCCATTACTTTCAAACGAGCAACTTTAAATAAAAAATAAAAAACCAAAAAACAAACATGAAAAAAACAACCTTAGTGCTGGCTTTAGTTTTTGCAGCAGGCGCTGTATTTGCACAGAAAAAAACCACTTCGTCCGCTACTGTAAGCTTTGATGCGGCCACTCCGAAAGATGCTTTACCCAAAGCTGAAAACAAGACTGTTATCGGTTCACTGGATACGCAAACCGGTGCTGTTGCTTTTGAAGCAGCTGTTGCTAATTTTTCTTTCTCTAATCCTAAAATGCAGGAGCATTTCAACGGGGCCAACTGGATGAATTCTGCACAATTTCCCAAATTCACTTACACAGGTACTATTGCCAAAGTAAATAAAGTGAAATTCACCAAAAACGGTACGTATAATGTAAAAGTAGACGGCACCATGACAGTGAAAGGAGTTAGCAAACCCGCAAAAGTGGAGGGTACCATTACAGTTGCTGATGGTAAAATAAAAGTAGCTGCTAATTTCACCATTAAACTGAAAGACTTCGGAATTACGGGACAACCTATCGAAGCCGGAAAAGTAAAAGAAGAACCTTCTATTTCAGTATCCGCTGAATTTTAATTTATATAGTTCATAGATGTATTAAAAAAGCCCCTAAATGGGGCTTTTTTAATTACTTCTATTTTTCAATTACTTTTTCTACATGTACCAGCCGGCCCGATGCATCAAAGCCTTCCAGTATAACTTTGAATTTCCGGGTGACATCATTATTGTAGAAATTGATCTTGACAGATTTTGTTTCGCCATCTGTAACAATATCAGGATTCCAGTAGAGGGTTGTTCGCCTGTCTGTGAGGGTTTGCCTGGGATCAGGTACACTGTAGTCGGGACTATAAAATTCTTTGGTTATTGTGTAACCGTCTACTTCTATGTAATCGAGTTTATCAGGCTTCAGGTCCTTATTGGACTTTTCTTTGGTGTACACTGCCAGTGCGCCACCAGGAAAACTGCTGCCCACCCCTACAAAACCGGCTTCATAAAATTTTACCAGCGCCACATCGTCTGCCACAAGGGTACGTAACTGGGAAATATCTGTCGGGGCTTCATTCAAAAAAATACCTACCTGCCAGTTACGGCCGGTCATCAGGCTGAAATTTTTCCTGTTTACAAATGTGCCGCCCTGCAGCGTCAACTGTTGTATCCGGTTCTTTATATAATCCACCACATTCATGGAGCGGTCATTGGCAGGCTCGTTAATATTATCCAGGGTTACCTTGCCTTGTGCCCTGAATACACCAGTGGTATACTTTTCATTCACAATATCAACCGGCTTTTTAAAAGATTTGGCAACCACATTCACATTCTCGAGTTCTTTTACTTTTTCTTCCATATCCTTTATATAACCAGACCTGCTTTTTATTTCGTCATTATTGGAAAGTTCGAAGCCGCTCCTGACCCCCGCTATTTCAGTCATTGAAGAAGAGAGCCTTGCTATAACCTCTTTCAACGGGCTTTCATCCAGGTGTACAATGCCGGGTTTTTGTTTGCCGTTTTTATCAAGGTACCCGTAATACAATTTGCTTTTACCAAAATAGTACATGGAATCTTTGGCAAACCGTCCTTTTGCATCCACAGGTATTTCAATGGTTTGTTGAGACGAATCAACAGCTTCCAGCAGTACATTCAACTGGCCATTGCTCTCCGGCTGTTTGGTTTTTTCATCGATTACAATTCCAGAAACTGCCAGTAAATCTTCATCGCTGTATTTTTTTTCCGGTAATTGACCCGTTAGTACTTTGGTCCAGTTGAAACGGCTCCATCCATGGGTCAGCAACAGGTTGTCAAGCGCCAGCTTTGTAGTATCCGAAGGCTGGTTAAAATACCAGGCAGGATTATGTATATATCCTTTCAGGTCAGCTGTCAGCAAAAACCGGGACCATATATTATCCTCATCACCAAAACTACCGGCTGCATAATCTGTTACCGCTACAGAACAACTGTGTTGCACCGAATCAGGAAATATGAACTCAATACTGTTGGTTCCTCTTTTTTCAAGGTTAATTTTTAGCGGTTCGGCCACCGCATGACTCTTATACTCTCCGTTATCAACAAAAGAAATCCTTTCTGCCAGCGGCAGGTGATCTTTATTAAAAACGGTGAAGTGCAAGATCCCCGAAGGCAGGCTGTCGGTAAGAATATGGCCAATAATGGAAGGATAATCTTCAAAAGCCACTTCAAATTCATTCACTACATGATTATCGGTTTGGACTACCAGCAAAATGGTTTCATATTTTTCTTTATCCTTGTTTCCCCGGCTAAGCTGGAATTTTTTTCC
>DASUDW010000094.1:0-5407 GCA_036275415.1 Chitinophagaceae bacterium
ACGGCGCCTTCCAGCATCGGAAATTTTTCTACGACGAAATTTTTGATTGTGGCAATGGCCTGTTTGGCCTGCTCATCTGTAAGACCGGCTTCGGTTTTCAATTTCTCTATTAGTTCTTGCATATGAATTTTTTAGTTTAAAGTTAAGGCATAAAAATGCCGGATATTTTTCAAAATTCCGGCGATTGACATTTATGACTAATTTGACTTGCTGACAAAAAACTATGCGACTTTTAAAAGACTCAGCTTACTCTTGTCAAATTTGCGCTTCGCATATTCCAGGTCAAGGGTAAACTGCGTTTCTTTGGTTGAGGGAGGCTCATACATGGCATCAATAAGAATGCCTTCGCAAATACTTCTCAATCCCCTTGCTCCCAATTTGTACTCCATGGCTTTTTCCACCATAAAATCGAGCACATCTTCTTCAATCGAAAGTTGAATACCTTCCAGCTCAAACAATTTTTTATACTGTTTCACAAGGGCATTCTTGGGTTCCGTAAGGATGGCCCTTAATGTAGCCGCATCCAGCGGATCGAGGTGGGTAACCACCGGTAAACGTCCCAGTAATTCGGGTATCAGGCCAAATGCTTTCAGGTCTGTGGCATTTACATAGCGAAGCAGGTTTTTCTTCATGGTTTCCTGCATTTCTTTGTCTACATTAAAACCAATAGTGTTGGTTTGCACCCTACGGGCAATAATCTTGTCAATACCGTCAAAGGCGCCTCCGCATATGAAAAGAATATTCTGTGTGTTGATCTTGATAAGCTTTTGCTCCGGGTGTTTTCGACCGCCTTGCGGGGGTACCAGTACATCAGTCCCTTCCAGCAACTTTAGCATTCCCTGCTGCACACCTTCACCACTGACATCACGGGTAATGGAAGGATTATCACCTTTGCGGGCAATTTTATCTATTTCATCTATGTAAACGATGCCTCTTTCCGCGGCAGCCACATCGTAATTACATACTTGCAGCAAACGGGTGAGGATACTTTCCACATCTTCGCCCACATAACCGGCTTCTGTAAATACGGTAGCATCCACAATGGAGAAAGGAACATTCAGCATGCGGGCAATGCTTTTTGCCAGCAAAGTTTTGCCGGTTCCGGTTTCACCCACCATGATGATGTTGCTTTTTTCAATTTCAACATCAGTTCCGGCTTCAGCAGATTTTTGCTGCAGTCTTTTATAGTGGTTGTAAACAGCTACCGCCAGTACTTTCTTGGCTTCATCCTGGCCAATAACATATTCATCCAGGAATTTTTTGATTTCAACCGGCTTTTTAACGGTGAGTTTAAAGGAAGAATTTCCCCGCTCATCTTTAATCGTCAGTTCCTGGTCAATGATTTCCCTGGCATGTTCTACGCAGTTTTCACAAATATGTCCTTCCTGACCCGCAATCAGGATCTTAACTTCATCCCGGTTGCGGCCGCAAAAGGAACAGTGTAACGGGTTTTTTGCCATAATAGATTTAACAGTGTAACGAAGTATAAACGAATTCGTTAGCACAAAATTATAAAACCATCCCGGAAGGATGGTTTTTATTTATTTATCCTTAATGTTTTACGGGCATTAAAATGCTTAAAGTCTATTAATCAACAGATTATAGATTTTCAATGATCCCATCAACGATACCGTATTCAATAGCTTGTTTTGCATCCATCCAGTAATCCCGGTCAAAATCTTTCATGATCTGGTCTACTGTTTTACCGCAGTTATTGGCCAATATTCTGGCACCGATTTCTTTTACCCTTAGCGTTTGACGGGCTTGTATTTCCAGGTCGGCACTTACGCCCTGGATATAGCCACCCAAAGAAGGCTGGTGTATCATGACTTCGCCATGCGGATAGATAAATCGTTTGCCTTTAACGCCGCCGCTCAAAAGTATACTGCCCATAGAAGCGGCAAGGCCCATACAAATCGTACTCACAGGGCTTTTGATCATTTGCATGGTATCGTACATTACCATACCGCTGGTGACTACACCCCCGGGGCTGTTGATATAAAATTTGATTTCTTCGCCGGGTTTGTCTGCATCCAGCAAGTGAAGTTTGCTTACCACATCTTTGGCACTTTTGTCATCTACCACCCCCCATAGATAAACGGCTCTTTTTTGAAAGAACAATTTTTCCAGTTTCTTGCCAAACATACCAATATCACTTTTAGGCTCTTCTTCTTTTTCTTCTTCTTCCTCAGCTTTCCAGTCGTTATATATAAATTGTTTGCGGTTCATGTAAAAGTTTTTAAAGTTCAAAAATTCAAGGTCTGCGGTTTTGTGGCCTTAATCCTTTTTTTGTTTTCTGGGGTTAGTTACTAGTACCTCGTCTATCAATCCATATTCTTTGGCTTCTGCCGCAGTCATCCAGTTATCACGGTCAAAATCCTTTTCAATTTGTTCTACCGGCTTACCCGTATGAATATTCACCACTTCATATAATTCCTTTTTAAGTTTCCTGATTTCATTGACGGTGATTTCAATATCGCTGGCCTGGCCGCCAATGGCGCCGCTGGGCTGGTGCATCATGATACGGGAATGTTTCAGGGCTGCTCTTTTACCCTTTGTTCCGGCCCCCAGCAACACACAGGCCATAGAGGCTGCCACACCAATACAGATAGTGGCAATATCAGGGCTTACATATTGCATGGTATCGTAGACACCCAGACCTGAGTAAACACTGCCGCCGGGGCTGTTGATGTACATATTGATGTCCCTTGAACGGTCAGTAGAATCAAGGAACAGCAATTGAGCCGTAACGATGTTGGCTATTTCATCGTTGATGGGGTAGCCTAAAAAAATAATACGGTCCATCATCAGGCGGCTGTACACATCCATCACTGCCACATTCAGCGAACGTTCTTCGATGATGTTGGGGGTCATGGCCGTTACCAGGTGTGAGGCATAGCTGTTTAGTTTGTTACTGGAAATACCGTGATGTTTTACAGCGTATTTTTCAAATTCTGAGTTAAATGACATGTTATTGGGTTAACAGGTTAAAAAGTTTTTCAGTTGATAAGGAAAAAAGAAATTTTGGTATAAACACCCAGTCAACTTTCTGACCTCTCAACTTCGATCCTTCACCTCAAATATCCGTCCAAAAGGCAAAACGGCAAAAAAAGTTGACAAGTTGACTGGTAAAATGAAAAAAGGTTGAAAAGGCGTTTATACCCTGTCAACCTTTCAACATATTAACTTGTCAACCTGATCAATGATGGTGATGCTGGTGCTCTTCCACCATTTTTGTGAACTCTTCGGCTGAAATTTCTTTATCGGCAGGCTTTACCTGTGCGGCTGCCCACTCGAATATTTTTTGGGTTTGTATACGGTTGTAAGATTCTTCCACATACTTTCTGTCTTTCATCATTTTCTCTACATATTGATCTACCCAGGGCTGGTCATCACCGAGGTTGGCGCCCCCCATATAACTGAAAAGTTGTTGTTTGGCAAAATTCCTAATTTCATCAGGCCCAACCTGTATATTATTTTCCTGCACAATCTTATCTGAAATAAGCGTCCATTTTAGCTGGCTGAGGAATTTCGGGAATTCAGCCTCTACCTCCTCGTCGGTTTTGGGTGTTTCGCCCTGCGTTTTTACCCATTTCTTCAGGAATCCTTCCGGGAAATCAATAGAAGTGTGATCCACCAGTTCGTGAAATACCTGGTCGTGGATCTGGTTCATGGCCTGGCCGTTCCAGTAAGCTTGAATTTCGTCCTTTACTTTGCTGCGGAATTCACCTTCCGTTACCACATTTTGATTGGGGTATAATTGGTTGAAGAATTCTTCATTCAATTCCCTTTTTTCCAGCAGGCCAATTTTTGTAATTTCTATTTTAAAGTTTTTATCGGCGGCTGAAGCATCCTCTTTTAATCCAAGATCGCTGATGATCCACTCTCTTTCTTTATCATCAAAGGCTGCTTTTAAACTAGCAACTTCTGACTCGCCGATTTTTTTACCCATCCATTTGTTGCGGAAACTCTCAGAAAAATATTTTACCAGGATAGAGTTGTCTTTTTTAGCGCCGCCATCTTTTTCGTTACCTGCATCATCGGTTTCAGTAAGAACAATATTCAGGATGTTTTCTTCAGAAGAAACAGTGTCCTGATCCTTAGTATTGCCGTTGCGGTTTTGCAAACGGGTTACTTCATTATCGATCATTTCATCGGTAACCTTTACCACATGGCGGGTGATGATGGCTTTGCCCAGTTCCGGTAACCGGAAGTCAGGTTTCATGCCAATTTCAAAATGGAAAGTATAATCAACCGGGTTATTTACATCCAGCTGGCGGATATCTGTTTCAAGCGGAAGCGGCTGGGCGAAAATGTCCAGGTTGTCTTTTTGCAGGTAATTGATCAGTTCCCTGTCAACAGATTTTAGTACTTCATCAGTGAACAGCGAAGGGCCGTACATTTTTTTGATCACTCCTGCCGGTACCATGCCTTTACGAAAACCGGGAATATTGGCTTTTTTGCTGTATTCTTTTAGTGCTTTTTCAAAAGAAGGGAGATAATCGGTCTTTTCCAGCTTCACGGTCAGCTTTTCATGCAGCAGGCCGATGTTTTCTTTGGTTATTGTAGCCATTGTTGTTAAGTTGATAATTTAATATGTTAACAGGTTGAAAAGTTGGGTTCTTTATTAACCTTTCAACATTTCAACCTGTTAACTTTTTAGTCCGGATGGAGGGACTCGAACCCCCACACCTTGCGGCATCAGATCCTAAGTCTGACGTGTCTACCAATTTCACCACATCCGGATATTAACGTCAGTGAGCAAAAATGGTCATATTAGTCAGCTACGTACTATTTGACTCCTATGACCTTTTTGACATTTATGACTGTCAAAACGGGCTGCAAATGTAGGTCATTTCAGCTTTAGGAAATGCATTAAATATGTATAAAACTTGATTGACAGCAAAAACCTGCAATTTTGTTTTTGAAAACTGTTTAAAATTTGTACGTTTGAGAACTTCCAAACAATTCCTTTGAAATTTATTACGATTGATTTTGCTCTGATTAAAATCCTTTAGACCCGGGTAAGACCTGTGCGATTTTCCTTCGCATGATTAAGCAACCAAACCTGCCTGTCGGGTGACAGGTATAACTGCTGATGAGAAAGTTATTTTTTTCCCTTGCGGGAGGCATGTTCCTGCATGCTGCTACAGCTCAGAACCCCGCCACTGTTTTCACTATTGCCAACAGAAACATTACGTTGCCTTGTGGTACGGGCTGTACCAGTATTTCAGCCAAAGTGCCGCATATCAAACAGACCAACAATTATGTCATCACCAATCCGGCTTATATTCCTTTTGCTTATACAACGGCAGCAGGTAATATTCCTACCGAAATTTATATTGATGACCGTTGGAGCAATATAATCAACCCGGGTTTTTCATTTTGTTATTACGGGAATAATTTT
>DASUDW010000095.1:0-4558 GCA_036275415.1 Chitinophagaceae bacterium
GTTTTCTTTTTGTCATCGTTGCCACAGCTGGCTAAAGTAAATGCGATAGCGGAGATGATCAGTAGTTTTTTCATAAACAAGTGGTTGGTTTTTGTTACATAATCTGGTGGCTGATGCTGCCTGTTGTTTGTATGGGCAACAATAAATAGTTGGTTAAGATAAGTGAATTGCTGCGATTAAAAACGATTTGCCGATTATATCATTTTTCGCAGCCCGTACTTTGCTGAAATGTATGTTGCCCTTTAACGAACCCTTTTTATTGTTGCGTTGATACAGAGAGGGTTATCTTATTCTAAATACCATACTCAACAAAGCTGTCCACCACAAGTAGGGAAAATACACCCCGGATGCCTGCCTGAACCTGTTCAGCAATGACAAAAGGAATCTCCAGCATGTAGATGTATTCTCCAATAATATCCTCAGTTTACTATTCAGTAAAAAGCTTGCCTGTACGTTTGTGCTGGATATACTTTATGATCATGATGTTTCTTCCACTGTCCGGGTTCAGCAATTGTCGGGTATCGGGCTCCGTTTAAATCTATAGGTATGTGTTTAACCGGCCGGTGTATGTCCTGAGCTGACCTTTTTAACAGCTCTTGTAAAACTGTTGCGGTTGCTCTTCCAGCATCGCTTCTATTTTTTTGGCAGCATGGGTTATGGAGAGCCCGCCAAGATTTGTACAGCGGAGTGTATGGTGTATCTGGTCGCCTACGGCTTTCATGGTTTCTATCACTTCATCCAGCGGCACCAGTTTTTCATAATCAGACAGGGCCATGTTGGCACAGGACACAGCATTGGTAGCGGCCATTACATTTCTGCCAAGACAGGGAGCTTCTACCCGGTTGCCAATCGGATCACAAATTATTCCCAATGAGTTTTGTAAGGCCAGTGATGCAGCCGTAATGGATTGTTCCAGTGAGCCGCCTTTCATTTCTACAATTGCTGCGGCAGCCATTCCACCACCCGAACCGGTTTCAGCCATACAACCACCTACCTCTGCGGCAAACGTAGCATGGGCTGCAATAAAAACACCGATGAGCCCGGCAGATAGCATTGCTTTTACCAATACATCTTCACTTAATGCCAATGAATGTGCCGTTCCGAATAATGCACCCGGCAAGGCACCGCAGCTTCCGGCTGTGGGTGCCGCCACTATCACACCCATAGAGGATTTTACTTCCATCATGGCGCTGGTATATAGGATGATGCGGTTGTTGGTTTCACCACCTACCAATTTACCCGCCTCCATTTTTTCTTTGAACTGCGGCGACTGCGAGCCCAATATGCGGTCATGGTAGCTCGTTCCTTTCAGTCCGGATTCAATGGCATTGCCCATGATATGGATGATGCGGCGCATTTTTTCCAATACTTCATTGGCTGAAATATTTCCCCTGGCCATTTCATACTCCACCGCCAGTTCCCACAGCGCTTTATTCCTGTCTGTATTATACTCCAGCATTTCATGGCAGGTTATAAAAGGAACCTGCATGTTTTTTCGGGCCATTACCGGCAATACGGGATGAAGCTGCTTAATGAACAACACTCCTTCCATTTGATGCAGCTCTTTATACATAGCTGCATCTAAAAAGCGCTGCGATTTGATCTCTATAAAATTTACTGCGCCTTTGTGAATGGTTATCTCATCGCCATCAACGGATGCCTGCAGGAAGGATAAAATATTCTCCGGCATATCACAGTAGATGAGTGTTTCAAAATAATCTCCTGCCATAGAAACGGGTACATCATCAATGGCCGTCACTTCTATCATTCCCCCGCCGGTGGAAATGGCAGTGAGCTTTCTTGTTTCTTTATTATTAGATAATGTTACCTGGTACAGGTTGGGGTGGCTGTTGCCGATATCCGTGATATTGATTGTTACATTAATTCCTGCTGCTATAATATGCTTATCTGACTCGGGCAGTCGTTCATCATAGGCTTCCCACCCAAGAAATCCGCCGAACAACCCCATATCCGACCCCTGGCTTTTATGTGTAGTGGCTAATGACCCGTTGGGATCAAACTCAATGAGAATGTCTTTGATGTTCTCCTCCATCAGATCACGGCACAGCCGGGCAATGCGCAATGAAGCAGCGCAATGTGAACTGGACGGGCCCCGCATCACCGGGCCGATAACATCATTGAATATGCTGGGATAGGTGCTCATAGCATCAGCCTTTTAAGTTACAAACATTTTTTTGCTTTGAAACACGGAGGAAAAAGACAAGGAGATTCTAAGCAAAGGCTTATGCAAACATTCAAAAAAACTGTATTCTTTGTGACTTGGTGTCACCATGTCTTTGTGTTTCAAAACAATTCTTTACATGAACAGGGTTTCAGGTTTACAAATTCTTTTTCCAAAAATGTTCCATGGTTCTACGCTTCACCGGGCCGATAACATCATTGAATATGCCGGGACAGGTGCTCATAACATCAGGCTTTTAAGTTGCAAACTATTTTTTTTATTGAAACACAAAGACTGGAAGGCACAAAGACACGGAGATAAGGAACAAGCAATTACAAAAAACAAGAGTTGAATTCTTTGTGTCTCCGGCTTTGTGGTACAAAACACTTTTACACTTATGAAAAGAAAATATTCCTACAAATTTTTCTTCCAGAACTGCTCCATTGTCCGCCGCATTTGCAGAGTAGTATTTACTCCCTGGTTAATGCCGTGATCCCGCATGGGATAGGACATCATGCTGAACAGCTTGTTGTGTTTGATTAACTCATTTACCAGTATTTCAAAGTTCTGGTAATGCACATTATCATCACCCGTGCCATGCATGATGAGCAGGTTGCCTTTTAAGTTTTTGGCATGAGTGACCGGGGATCCTTCCCGGTACCCTTCTTTATTATCATCAGGCAGGCCCATATATCTTTCCTGGTAAATATTATCGTACAATGCCTGGTGGGCCACAAAGGCAATGGCAATGGCTGTTTTGTAAATATCACCATGCCGGAAGATGCAATGCAGCGACATTTGTCCGCCACCGCTCCAGCCCCAGATGCCCACATGAGCTGAATCTATAAAAGGATAAAGGCTGAATATTTTCCTCGCAGCAGCCGCCTGGTCATCGGCAGCGAGCAAACCGATTTGCCGGTAGATAGATTTTCTGAAAGCCCTGCCCCTGGGCACCTTTGTGCCGCGGTTGTCAATACTCATGACAATACAACCTAATTCATTGGCCAGGTACTGATGCCAGAGGTTGTCACCGGTGCCCCAGTTATCCTGCACTGTTGAGCCCGCCGGTTCTCCATATACATGAAAGATGACGGGATATTTTTGCTGCGGATCAAACGCTTTCGGCTTTATCATCCAGGCATCCAGCACCACTTCACCAATGTCAACTTTTACAAATTCTTTGGGATGAAGACCGAGTTCATTGATTTTGTTTTTTAATGCTGCATTGTCTTCAAGCAATTTTATTTCCCGATGTGTAGTAAGATTGATCAGTGAGATGCGCCGGGGTGTGGTGGCATTCTCAAAACTATGTATGGCATATTTTGCATCAGCCGATATCTGGTAAGCATGCTGGCCCGCCATATCTTTTGGTGAAACCCTTTCTGCCTCCCCTTTTCCATCCAACCGGCTTCGATAGAGGTAGCGCTGGGTAAAGTTGTCCGGCGAAGCGATATAATACACATAGCCTCCGGCAGGGTCAATGCAATTAATATTCACCACATCAAAATTGCCTTTGGTGATGAGCTGCATTTGTTTTCCGTCCCTTGCTACTTTATATAAATGCAGCCAGCCGTCCTTTTCGCTGGTCCAGGTAAATGATGTAGTGTTATCGAGCCATTCAATATTGTCATATACATCCAGGAAAGCTTCGTCTTTATCGGTCAAAATATTTTTCAGCGTCATCGTTTTTGTATTCCCCACCCATACCGTATTGGTATTCTGGAGGCGGTTCAGTTGCTGTATCATCACCTCCTCAGAACCGGGGATGTATTCCATTCTTGCCAAATAATTATTGCGGGGATCACCTGGCACTGCAAACCATTTTGTTTTGCCGCCTGTAGCCGGTATCACACCTGCTTTAACGGCTGAGTTAGCGGTGCCCACTTTTGGGTATGGCAATGGAATGGGAACTGAATAATTAGAATCGACATTATTGATCATGTAAAAAGTTCCTACGCCTTTTGTATCCGATTGCCAGTAAGCAATGTTCTTTCCATCGGGGCTCCAGCGAAAACCATCGCGGCAGTCCAGCTCTTCTTCATATACCCAGTCAAATGTACCGTTGATGATATTGCCGCCGCCATCTTTTGTCAGCTGAATAATTTTTCCGGTAGCGATATCTTCCACATAGATATTCCATTTGCTTACATAGGCCACCCGGCCACCATCAGGCGAAAATTTGGCAAACATGAGAGTGGCTTCTTCCAATCCCCTGCCCAGCTTTTGTAATTTTCCGCTGGCAAGATTGAGGACCCAGTAATCGCCCCTTGTATTGTAGCGCCAAACTTTACGGGTATTGGTAAAGATCAGCAACCGGTTGTTATCAGCCGACCAGGTGTAATCATCCATGCTTAAAGGCCGGGCAGCCCCGGGCGG
>DASUDW010000096.1:0-11478 GCA_036275415.1 Chitinophagaceae bacterium
GTTGTAGATGCAGGAGGAGGAGGAAGTTCATTGTCATGGGTACAGCTGATAATATACCCTCCAAAACTGGCAAGAACCAGGAGAACAACCAAAAACCTGTTACTGAGATGTTTCATAATATATTTTTTAAGTGAAGAATTATAAAAAAGCAGTGTAAAAGTAGAAGCGGGGATATGACAGTTTGATGACGGTTATCAAAGCTTTATGTGAGAATTATCACCTGCCAGCGGATGAGCTAAATAAAAAACATTGATTAAAGTCATGTTTCAGGCAGTTTATTGTCATTAAACTGTCATCTGAAAAAAAAATATTTTTGACTGCTATTTATATTAATGTTTTAATGCCTGAATCATTCAAATAAAACTGGCAACTATGAAAAAGGTTTCAATTGTACAAGCTGCTTCAATGTTTTTAGGGGTTTTTTTCCTCTCTGCCTCACTGCTTCAATGTACCAAAGACGGGGATCTTGTAAAAAATCTGGACAGGACATATACCGGAGGGGCTGACTCTACTGTCTTCGCAGCATTTTATTCGAATAACGTCATCAGCACAGCTGATGTGGTGCCGGATGTAAATGATATTATTAAAGCAAGGGGCGTTCAAACCATTATTCATGAGTATTGTAACACATCCAACTGCCATGGGGGAAATATTAAACCCCGCTTTGATATCTACTCCCAGATCATGCAGTATGTAAAGCCCGGCGATCCTGCCGGCAGCAAATTGTGGGAATATATTACTACCAACGACTTTGATAAGGCTATGCCCCCGGTTAATTCAAATCATGAGCTGGGTCAAACCGATAAAAGCATTATTTATAACTGGATCAGGAACGGTGCAAAAGAAAAACCCGATCTGAATGATTTCAGGCCGGCGGCAATCGGATTATTGGTTTCCGGCTGTAGTTCTGCCAACTGCCACAACACGGCAACAGCTACCGGTGGCTGGGCCAGAAAGGGATTGCTTGGCCCGTTAACTACTGCAGATACCACTCAATATACTTATATCAATCCTACTACAGGTTCTGTAACAGTGTATTGCCAGGTATCCAATAACACCCTGCGCAACCAGGTATGGACGGCATACAAAGACAGTGTAAAACGTTTTTACAGTGATACCGTAGCAAATGCCAGTTTCCGCCCGTGGAAAACTGTAAGTACACCGGTTTCTGCATTGAGTACCCGGGGTCCGCTGAACAATTATGATGATATTTTGATGGATGTTCTTTTCCCTAAATCAATAAGGACCAGCAGCAGTGTGGTTTATACCGACCCTGTAACCCTGAAAGGATATTATGTAAGGGGTAATCCGCTGGTATCAACCGACTGTTTTGTCAGAAGACTTGATTCAACAATTATTTACAGAAACCCGATTACCCTGGTAGAAACAACTGTAAGCGGAAATATGGCTTATGATGATGGCGGATTAAAACCATCAGAAGTTGCCCTGTTCAAGGCCTGGTATTTTGCTGATCCCAACATTCCGGACGTATGGAAATACGGCATTGGCAATGTGGGCATATTCAAGTACAGGAAAACAGGTAATTATATTATCAAACGATAATCCCCTCTTAACTTATTCAAAAAATTCAGGAATATGAAAAAGAAAATAACCTTAGCAGCGCTGGCAACCTCACTGATGGTATACCTGTTGTCATCCTGTTATCAAAATAAAGAAGATATATTAGAGCTTCCGAGAGTTTCTTTCCGGAATGAAGTGGTGCCGATCTTAACATCCGGCGCCTGCGGATGCCACAATACCAGTGTAACCATCCGTGCCGTTTTATTTTCTGATCAGCGTACTAATACCATTTTCTATGATGCTATGCTGGCCAGAAGACAAGCATTGGCTGATTGGGTTAATGGCGGTACACACCCCGGCGGCGGTGCTATTGATTTCAATCCGAGAGACAGGGATATTATTAAAAGATGGATAGCACAGGGTGAACCTTATGATGATGGCGCCGGCTGTACAGTTTCCGGAAATCTTCGTTATACTACCGATATAGTCCCTATCTATAATACTACTTGTAAAGGGGCTACCTGCCATGGCGGTATTGCCGTAGCGCTGGATTACACAAAGCTTGTGGCTAAGAAAGATGTATTACTGACCATTCTGAACAGCGGTGGAAATACAGGACACCCCGGTGGAGCACTGAGCCTTACCACCTGTACTGTGAACAAATTGAAAGAGTGGATCAACCAGGGACAGCCTCAATAATTTTTTTATCCTCTAAAAGATTCTTACAATAAAATAAGATCGTATGAAAAAGATATTACTGCTTTTAGTTTTTGGATTCGGCTTGCTGGCGATGGGCTATGCACAGGATGAAACAGCAACCAAAGAAGCGCCTAAAAGAAAATATGCCAGGGCTACCTTCAATTCTACCAAGATCATCAACATGCAGAGTACTGAAATTGTAAGCAAAGGAAGCCTGCAATTCCTGATCTCTCACCACTTCAGCAATTTGTGGAATAAGGATGCTACAGAAGGCGAAAATTTTGCACAGCTGCTGGGCTTAAACTCAGGTGTTGCCAATACTTATCTTTCATTTGACTATTCTATTAATGATTGGGCCAATATAGGATGGGCAGCGGCAGGCCGCAGCCGTTTTGAGGGGTTTGCCAAATTCCGGATACTTCGACAGCAAACAGGATTAAAAAATGTACCTGTATCTATTTCCTGGTACTCAATGGCACATGTAAATGCTGCCAAGAATGCAGATATCACTTTCGGCTGGAACAAATGGGCCTATATGCACCAACTGCTGATTGCCCGTAAATTCTCCGATAAGTTCTCTTTGCAGTTCAATCCCGCACTTATCCATTTTAATGTAGTGCCTTATGGCATTAATAACAGTAACCTGGTTTACTCACTTGGTTTTTCCGGCAAGTACAAAATGTCTGCCAAGAAGAACCTGACATTTGAATACAACAGGCAACTCAATATGCATGAAAACCTGATCGATAAGAACGGAAATATTGTTAACTACAGCCCGGATCTTCTTTCAGTAGGCCTTGAATTGAACACAGGGGGTCACCTCTTTCAATTTTACATAGGAAGTACTTCAGCAGCTACACCTATTGATCAGCTTGCCAGGAATACCAGCTGGATAAAAGATGGTCATTTTGCATTTGGTTTTACCATTAACAGATCCATGAGCTTAAAGAAAGAAAAAGAATAATTTATAAGGATAAAAACGATTGATTCTGAAACGGGCCGGATGTCTATCCGGCCCTCTTTTTTATGCCCCATTTTTAACAAATCCTGAGTATCCTTGTCTGCTATGACTAATATCTTTGCCCGTGCCAGAAAAGCCAATTTTTTAGCCAATAGAAAAATATTTATCATGAAAGAAAAATTGATCGTTGCCGCTGTTACTGTTTTTACCCTGGCCTCCTGTGTAAGCAGCAAAAAATTCAAAAGCAAGGAAGCCGATTATAATAATCTGCAGGAACGCTTTACCACGTTGCAAAAAGACATGAATGAATGCGGTGAGGAAAAAGCCATTCTCACCCGTCAGAAAGAAGCACTGGAAAGAGAAAAAGCATTGCTGGCTTCACAGGTGAAAGACCTGAACGGGCAGGTTGACTATTTGAAGGCTAATAATAATGCAGCCTTAAAACAGCTGGAAGACCTGTCTGTCATCACAGCGGCACAGGCAGAGAGTATAAAAAAGTCTATGGAAAATATTGGCGCCAAGGATGCCTACATACAAAGCCTGCAACAACAAATGGCCCGCAAAGATTCATTGAATTTAGCCCTGGTCATGAACCTGAAGGGGGCCATTGGCAATCTGGACGACAAGGATATAAATATAAAGGTAGATAAAGGGGTAGTGTATGTAGACATATCCGACAAACTCTTATTCAAAAGCGGCAGCTATGATATAACCGACAGGGCCAAAGAAGTGCTTGGTAAAGTGGCCACCGTATTAAAAAACCAACCGGAGCTGGAATTCATGGTAGAGGGCCATACGGATAATGTACCCTATAGCGGGGGCATCCTGTTGGATAACTGGGATTTAAGCGTAAAAAGAGCAACTGCCGTGGTGCGTATCCTGCAAAAACAATATGGCCTTGACCCGGCAAAGATGGCTGCTGCAGGAAGAGGTGAATATAAACCGCTGCTGGATAACAGTACCAAAGACGGCAGGGCGGCCAACAGAAGGACAAGAATCGTTATTCTTCCCCAGCTCGACCAGTTTTTTAAATTACTGGAGCCCCAGAAGAATTAATAGCAAAGCCTGAAAATATCAATGAGCCACCCTTTGGGTGGCTTTTTTATACCCGTAAAGAAGGATTTGGTAGCTTGAAGCGTCAATACGATAACTGGATTTGAATGAAAAAGAGCTGATACAACTTTTACGGCAGGGCGATGAACCTGCTTTCCGGTGGCTGGTAGAAACGTACCGCAACCGGGTTTTTCATACTGCCATCAACATAGTGCAGGATGAAAAAGAAGCAGAAGATGTGGCGCAGGAAACATTTATACAGGTCTTTGAATCAGTCAAAACTTTTAAAGAAGAAGCTTCGCTTTCCACCTGGATCTATCGCATTACGGTACGAAAGGCTATTGATAAAACAAGGCGTAAAAAAACAAGGATGCGGTTACATCAATGGCTTCCCTGGTGGATGCCCGACGAAAAAAAGAGTCATGCTCCGGGCTTTTATCACCCGGGCATTGCAGCGGAGAACAAAGAAAAAGCGGCTGCTCTTTTTAAGGCTATTGAGAGTTTGCCGGAAAAACAACGCCTGGCCTTTACGCTGGTAAAAGTGCAGGGTTTGAAATATGAAGAAGTGTGTGAGATAATGCAGCAAAATGTAAAAGCAGTGGAATCTTTGATCAGCAGGGCCAAAGTGAAACTGCAACAACAACTTGAACAGTATTATAAAAAAGGTAAGGAATTATGAAAAATAAACCCACCCCCCTGACAGATGAGCACCTCCAGGCACTGCACCCAATGAAGGAAGCTGTTACTGATGATTTTTTTTACACCCGGCTAAAGGCCAGAATGGAAAGAGCAATGCAAGAGGATAAAGCCGGTGAAGGCTGGGCCTTTCCGTTGAAACCGGTATGGGTAATTGGCACCATGGTGTTGCTGCTGGCTGTCAACGGGTTTATGCTTTCACAGGAGTACAGGCAAAAAAATGATACTGCTAACGGGCAGGAAAACGGGATACAGCAATTTGCCAGCTCCTACGACCAGGTAATTTCTTCATCATACTGAAAAATGAATTATGCAAACAACCGGAAAAAATAAATGGCTCACATTATTGGTGGTATTGTTGCTGCTGGCCAATATTACCACCCTGGCCCTTTTCTGGCTCGACAGGGGTAAACGTCCGCCACAGCCGAAAGGAACACCAAAAGAATTCCTCGTAAAGGAATTGTCGCTAACGGCCGTACAGCAACAACAGTTTGATACACTTATTGCCGGTCATCGTAAAAAATCAGGTGAATTAAGAGATGCTGTAAAAGCGGCCAAGGACAGCCTTTTTGGCCTTATTAAAGAATCGGCTGCTACCGACAGCCTGAAACAATTATACGCTAAAAAAGTAAGCCATCTTACAGAGCAGATCGACCTGCTAACGGTTAATCATTTTCAGCAGGTAAGAAAAATCTGTACACCGGAACAACAGCAAAAATTTGATGAACTGATACTGGAGGTAACCAGTATGATGGCGCCGCCCCGGCCTCCGCAAGGCCCGGGTCACCCGCAGGGTCCGCCGCATGACGGGCCACCACCACCAAAAGAATGATCCGTTTTTCCATTGAACCCAATAGCATGAAGCAAAAGCCTTCATGACAAACCCTTATTGTCTAATCAAAAATAAAATCAAATGAAAAAAGCACTCATCACTGCGGCATCATTACTGTTTGTAATGGTAGCCATGGCACAGGAAACATCTCCGCAGGGCAAACCTCCCGGTCAGCCACCGCCACCTCCATCTTTAGAAGAAAGACTGAAGAAAACAAATGAAATGTTGCAAAAAGAAATTAAGCCAAACGACATGCAGCAAAAAGCACTGGAAGATGCTTTCAGGGAATTTTTTGTAGCCACAGATCAAGTAAGGAAAGACAATCCGCCGCCCCCGCCTCCACCACCTAACCCCAAAGTGAAAGAGGCCATGGATAAACTGGTAAAGGAACGAGATGATAAGATCAGAAAGGTCTTAACAGATGAACAGTTCAAAAAATTTAAAGAAGCAGAAAAAACAAAGCATCCTCATCCCCTGCCTCCGCCACCTGCACAGAACTGAGCGGTGAATAAATAATTCAACAATCATATTTCTCGTTCTGGGCCGGCTGCATGTTGCGCCGGCCTTTTTTATTGGCGTTTGATCAAACTATTTATATATTGTATCATCAATAACATTTTTTGGGAAGATTTTTCTGGATATTATACCTCAGGCTAAAAGGCTGGAATACGAAAACACAATTCCCTTCCGGTCTTAAAAAGTGCATCATCATTGTAGCGCCACACACCAGTTGGGTTGACCTTGTAATGGGATTAGCCTACCGCAGCATTTTTAAATTACGGTATTCAAGATTTTTGGGGAAGAAGGAGTTATTCGATGGCCCTTTTGGTTTTTTCTTCCGCTGGTTGGGAGGTTCACCTGTTGACCGTTTCAGTAAACAGAATGTAGTAGATCAGGTGGTGGACCTTATTAACAGCAGGGATGAAATAATGATAGCCCTGGCGCCTGAAGGAACCAGGAAAAGGGTAGACAGGCTGAGAACCGGATTTTACCACATTGCTAAAAAAGCAGCCGTGCCGATTGTAATGGCCGGGCTGGATTTTTCCAAAAAAGAAATTATCCTGTCTGAGCCTTTTTATACAACTGATGATGAAGAAAAGGATTTTGAAAAGATCATTCGCTTTTTTGCACCTGTGCAGGGAAGATATCCGGAGAAAGGGTTATCGCATTTACTTCCAGATAATGTGAATCAATGACTATCAACCCGGGAAAATATCCAACAATTTTGGAAAAGTTCTATTTCTATGAAAAAGAACAGCCCCGTACTCTTTTCTTGTCAGAGCCGGTAAACAGATTGCCCCGCACTTTTACCTGGCAACAGGCTGGTGAGCAGGTAAGAAGAATGGCCCGGGTGCTTTCAGATATGCAGTTGCCGCCACATTCGAAAATTGCCATCATCGGAAAGAATTCAGCCCATTGGCTGCTGGCAGATCTTGCTATTATGATGGCAGGGCATATTTCCGTTCCCTTGTATCCCACAATTACTGCTGCAACACTTACTTCTATTTTAAAACACAGCGAAAGCAAACTGATCTTTATCGGCAAGCTTGATTATTATGAAGAAATAGAACCCGGTATTCCGGCGGATGTTACTAAAATATGTTTCCCCTTTTATCCCAAGCCCGGGTGCCTTAATTGGGATGAACTGGTGAATGTAACAGAACCACTAACAGGTGAGCCGCTTCCGGACCCGATGTCGCTCAACTGTATCCTCTATACCTCCGGCACCACCGGCGAGCCCAAAGGCGTGATGCAAACTTATTTTGCACACAGCTTCAGTTTGCTTACGGTGATGGAGGCCCTGGGAAATGATTTTAACAGGGAGATATTTTTTTCTTACCTGCCCTTATCACATGTTGCTGAAAGGATGGTGGTAGAATATGCCGGTGTGTTTTGCGGCGGCACCGTTTATTTTCCTGAATCAATAGCTACTTTTTCTGAGGATCTTGCTGCTGCTCAACCAACGGTTTTCCTCGCTGTGCCGAGGATATGGGAAAAATTCAGGGAAGAGATTCTGAAAAAATTACCGCCTAAAAAGCTTAACCTTTTACTTCGCCTTCCGCTACTTTCTTCCCTTGTAAAAAAAACAATCAAAAAAAAGCTGGGACTTTCCCGTGCCCGTCACATTTTGACAGGCGCATCACCCATTCATTCTTCCATACTCGAATGGTATGCCAGGCTTGGTATCATCATACAGGAAGCATATGGTATGACAGAAAATATGGCACTCACCAGCATTAACCGGAAGAGCACTGCCCGCTTTGGCACGGTTGGCCAGTCCTATCCCGGTGTGGAATTGAAATTGGGGGCCAATAATGAAGTATTGGTAAAAAGCCCGGCCTCCATGCTCGGTTATTACAAGGATCCTGAACTTACTGCACAGAGTTTTGAAGACGGCTTTTTAAAAACAGGAGACGAAGGCAGCCTCGATGCAGACGGATATCTCCGCATCACCGGCAGGATAAAGGACCAGTTCAAAACAAGTAAAGGAAAATATGTGGCTCCGGCTCCTATTGAGCAGCGCATTTTGGAAAATCCGCTCATATCACAGGTATGTGTAGTGGGATCAGGCCTTCCCCACGCCATAGCCATTTGTGTGGTTACTGTAAATAGTGACAATAATGCTAATCTTGTTTCCTCACTTAAGGCCCAGCTCGAAGCAGTCAATGCCCGGTCAGAATTTCATGAGAGGATTGCCCGGTTGATTCTGGTAAAGGAAGAATGGACAGTAGCCGCAGGATTTGTAACCCCCACACTAAAGATCAAAAGAAAAAGCATTGATGATTATTATGGGAAGTATTACCAGCAATGGCTGAATGATGCTGAGGATGTAATTATTCTTTGAGATCAGTTCACTTCTTCAAACATGCCGGTCTGTTTGTTTTTCCGTACGTTGTCCCAGTTGAAATAACGGCCATTCATGGCAATATAAATACCCTGGGGCAGGGCCTGTACAAAGGCCAGCGCACTGCCAAGATTAAACAATCCGTCGCTACTGCCAAATTTGATAGGTATCATGGCACCGGTAAGTACAATGGTTTTATTTTTTACCCGTTCTGCCAGGAATTGTGCGGTATCGCTCATGGTATCTGTGCCATGCGTAATAATGATCCTGTTTTCTTCGCAATGATTACACTGGTGAACAATCAGTTCCCGGTCCTCATCCGTCATTTCAAGACTGTCCACCATCATCAGTGTTCTGATTTCTACCGGCACTTTGTTGCGGCCAAGTTCCAGCAAGTCATGCATATGAGTATCCTTAAAATACAACTGGCCGGTTAATTCATTGTATTCCTTGTCAAATGTACCGCCGGTGATGAAGATGCGTACCGCCATAATGCATGGTTTATGGCGTAAAGATATTGATTGCCATTTTTTGGAATTGCCGGTTGAAATCGCAGTTATTCAATCAGCCGGGGCACTTGGTAGAAAAAATAAAAAAAACGAGAACTTTATTTTTTCAATATTAAGAAACTGTTACTTTAGCCGGCCTTTATGCAAAAAAGGTCCTTCCGTAGAAACGGACTGACCTCTAACGATTGCTTGCCATATGAAAATTTTCGAAGTGCGGGTTGTTCCTGATTGATCTGATGAATCCCTTAATAAACCGGATTCTTTTTTACCTTTGACCTCTAATCATTGCTTCTCTGACGATTGTCTTGCTGTATGATCAATCACTGAATCAAAAGTAAGAAGCAACCCCTGGTCCTTCAAACCAAATAAGGCATCATTTCATCATGCCAAAGGGACGGGATGGTTTGTAAAATCCTTACTGGAAGCGGGTTTCAGCCCAAAAATAGTATGATGCCCAACCGCACAACCGACATATTATTTCAACTCATAAAGTCGCTGGAAAAGGCGGAAAAGAGGCATTTTAAGCTCTATATAAAGAGAAGTTCGGGTAATGCCGACCTAAAAATCATCCGCCTTTTTGATAATATTGATAAGCTGAAGGACTATGATGAGGCGGCCCTCATGAAGAAAATGGGCGAAGTTACCCGGCCACAACTGGCCAACCTGAAAGCCCACCTGTATAAGCAGATATTGGCTTCCCTCAGGCTGCTCAAGAGTTCTGACAGTATCGACCTGCAACTGAATGAGCAGTTTGATTATGCCCATATCCTGTATAAAAAAGGCCTCTTTCTGCAAAGCCTCCGTATACTCGAAAGGACAAAAGAGATTGCAAAGGCCAACCAAAAGTTCAACTTCCTGCCGCAGATCATATCACTGGAAAAAAGGATAGAAGGCCTTCATATTACCCGCAGTATGCAAAACAAGGCAGAACAACTGTCATCAGAAGCCAATGAAGTGAGCAGGCACATAGATAATGTGGCCCGCCTTTCCAACCTGGCCCTTAAATTATACAGCTGGTATATTCAGCATGGCCATGCCCGTAACGAAGAAGATGAAAAAGACATCAGGGCATATATGAAAGAGCAGCTGCCGGAAGATGCGTGGCAGCAAACCGGTTTTTATGAGCGGCTTTATCTCTACCAGAGCTATTGCTGGTATGCGTTTATCCGCCAGGATTTTTTACAATACTACCGGTATGCACAAAAATGGACAGACCTTTTTGCGGAACAACCGCTGATGATCCGGGTGGAAACAGGTCATTATATCAAAGGACTGCACAACCTGCTCAACGCACATTTTGACCTCCGCAACTTTAAAGCATTCCAAAAAACCCTGCGGGTCTTTGAAAAATTTGCTGCAACAGACCGGGTACAACAACATGAGAACTTCCGCATACAAGCTTTTATTTATATCAATATTGCCCGCATCAACCAGCACTTTATGATGGGCACATTCAAGGAAGGGCTTGAACTGGTTCCCGATATAGAGGCAAAGATGGAAGAATACCATCTCTTCATAGACCAGCACCGCATACTGGTGCTCAATTATAAAATTGCCATGCTTTATTTTGGCAGCGGCGATTATAACACCTGCATTGATTACCTGCAAAAGATCATACACGAAAAGACCGATCTGCGCTACGACCTGCAGTGCTATGCCAGGGTGGTGCACCTGCTGGCACATTATGAGCTGGGAAATGACATGCTGATGGAGTCGCTAAGTAAATCTGTTTACCGTTTTATGGCCAAGATGGCCAATCTTACGGTGGTCGAAGAGGCGATGTTCAAATTCCTCCGTTATTCCTTTTCGCTTTCACCGCGGCAACTGAAACCGGAGTTTGAAAAATTCCTGCAAAGCATCAAGCATTTGGAAAAGAACCGTTTTGAAACCCGGGCATTTGCCTACCTCGATATCATTTCCTGGGTAGAAAGCAAGGTGTATGGAAAACCGATGAGTGCAATCATACAGGAAAAATATTTACAAAGCCGTCACAGGAAGTAATTGCGAGTCAATAAGTATTATTTTTAAATTCAGCCCCGTTATATCTAAACAAATTAATGCTGGCTTACCCGCATTTTCTTAAATTTCACCAATGAAAAAAATCTTCTTTTTTCTCTTGTTAGCATCCTGCAATGCCATTGCTCAAATCAACCCCGCTAACATATCCATTGCCCGGGACGGCTTCGGCGTTCCTCATATATTCGCTCCCACCGATCCGGAAGTAGCTTACGGCATAGCGTGGGCACATGCTGAAGATGATTTTGAAACACTGCAATTGGTAGTGCTGAGCGGTAAGGGCAAACTCGGAACAGGCCTCGGCAAGAAAGGAGCCGAAGGCGATTATGTCATTAAACTGTTGCGC
>DASUDW010000097.1:0-2566 GCA_036275415.1 Chitinophagaceae bacterium
CTTTACCGTTGAAGCGGCGGACAAACAGAAAACCGAGTTTGATTTACTGATTACAGATGAAGCCGGGAAAGAATTGGCTAAAGAAATAATAAAAGTTTGATAACAACCGGGAAGCCGAAAACGGGATTAAAGAGTAGGCAATTAAAATTTCTGATATGGCAAAGAGTAGAAGTCAAAATAAGAAAAGTAGCGGAGAATCTACTACAACAGTCAATACCGCATATTTTTTGAATGGAACTCAAAATCCTGTTACCCTGAAAATATTTATTGGTGATAAAGGACAGTCGGGTGATTCTGTTATATCTCTTGACAATGTAATTATCGGTAAAAATTTAAAAGGTGATATTGAAATGATGGTTGGAACAAATCAAGAGTTGGCGGGGAAAGTACTTGATATTACAACAACAGTTCTTGACCTGTCCAGAGAAACTAACAAAACAGAGGTAACTGTTTCCCTGACAGGTGGAATAGCTGAAAGAGAATATTTTTTAAATGAAGAAGTAAAAAACGAAGGCGATCTGGTTCCCTACTCAATGATTTTCAGATTTAAAAAAATAAACAAATAAACATGAAGCAATTATTTATAAGTGTTCTTTTATTCTTACTCCTCTTTGGGAATAATCTCTTTGCACAAGATACCTCTAAGATAAATTTAGACCTGTTAAGAGCACCAAGTTCACCCGGAGCTAATCTGCTTGGCTTTGCTGTAAGTGAAATAGAAAAACCAAGTGATGTTAGTGCTTTTATGGCTACGCTTCAAACAGCTTCCTCAGGGTTTACAAAGCTACCGTCCAACTATGCGATTGATATTGCTCCCTTTTGGTTAGGTAGAAGATCAAGAGGTTTTGAAATTAATTCTTTAAACAAAAAAGATTTTAAAACAGTTTTTCGGCAAACATTTGTGATTTCTGCGGCAGTACGTAATGCAGATTCGGCTGATAAAAGATTTAATCCACAAAGTACCTACACCGGATTAGGGTTTAAGTTTTCAATTATACGGGGACATTATGATACAAAAACCACATTGGCTTTAAATAATATTGGCGTGATGCAAAGTATAATTACAACTTCGCTTGATGATGTTAAAAAGAAAGCGTATGTTGAAAGTAAAGTGCTGCAAAAAAAGATGAAACGACTAAATGAACTGGAAGATTTATTTGCTGAGAATGTTGAGGAAGTTCCGGAATATAAACAACTCTCAAAAGAAGTTGCAGAGATTGAAAAAAAGATTTTGGACTCTATTGTGGCAATAGATAAAATCAAAGAAAGCATTGGCATACTCAAGAGGAAAGCGGCAGAATTTAAATTAGAGCGGACGGGCCTGTTTTGGGATATTGCAGGTGGCAGCAGTTTTGAATTTATCAATGCCACTTTTAACAAGTCAAGGGTACACAACGCAGGTATATGGACAAATTTTGGTATCAACACTGAAAAAGGATTTACCTTAATTGGATTAATCAGATATTTATACAATCCTGAAAAAATATATGCTGCTAACAATAGCCCGCTTTTTAAAAGGGCTAATATTTCCACCTTTGATGCCGGTGGACGAGCTGCCTTTTCAGGGCCCGAAAGCCGTTTTTTGTTTAGTATGGAAGCTGTTTACAGAAGTGTACTCAGCAGGAGCACAATCGATCCATCCTGGAGGTTAGCATTAAATGCAGAATATGATATAGGACGTAATCAAAAGCTCACTTTTGTTTTCGGTCGTGCATTTGACGGTACAGTCACAAAAGATGGAAATCTAATTGCTGCACTCAATTTTTTAACGGGATTCGGGAATAAAAGATAGAAGTAAAAAATATCATAAATGTTCGACGTTAAATCAATCACTATCGACCACTTTTCCAACGTAGCAGCTTTGATTGATTTTGCTAATCAAAAGCCGATTACTGTAGGGCAAAAGAACTGGGCTTTTCGGGGGCAGCCCGAAACCTATAAAACGTTGTTACCTTCTTTTCAAAGGCAGTTTACTATTAAATCTTACGGCACAGCAGAAATCATTGAAAAACGTTTAATAGAGGATTTTAGAAATCATTATCTGGAGCTAAAGGACCGAAGCACTGACATGCCCAGCCCGCATCGTATAAGTACAGGTTACGATTTACGTTGCCTGAGTGTAATGCAGCACTATGAAATACCAACAAGGCTGCTTGACTGGTCTTCGCATTTCTGGACTTCTGTTTATTTTGCCTGCGCCAGTGAACCAGGTAAAAACGCAGAAATGTGGTTCTATCACCGCAGTATTTTTGATCAGCAGCAGGCTTCTGATTTTCAACTTGCCAGCCTGCTTGATATTAATGACCAACCAAATGCAGAACCTCATTTGTTACACAACCATCACAGTAAGCATTTTGTATTTGAACTGGACCCCCGCATTAACCCCCGTATGAAAGAACAGCAGGGACATCACACCGTCAGTACTGATGTGTTTGCCGATCATGCACCACTGCTATATGAACTGATTACAGAACTGAATATAAAAGATATTTACGGCCAACCGGCCTTTGGCCGTTTTACAATTGAAGCTGCCTGTAAAAGCAAAGCCATCCAGTTCCTGGCCGAA
>DASUDW010000098.1:0-4054 GCA_036275415.1 Chitinophagaceae bacterium
CAAAAACAATCTCCGTCAATGGCATCTCAAATATCAGTTCTACCCTTGTTTGAGTAAGATAGCTCTGGTTCATCAGGATGCCCCTTTTCCCCAAACACAAGGTCATAATATTGCCAATATATTCCGGCTTGGTAATGATCTGTGCTTTGATGAAAGGCTCTTCAATTCTATCTGTTTTAACGGGGTCGGGGAATTCTGTGGGATTATTCACAATCACCTTCTCCCCCTTCGTAGTGTAAGCAATAAAACTTACGTTGGGTACGGTAGTAATCACCATCTGGTTAAATTCCCTCTCCAACCTTTCCTGGATGATCTCCATATGCAACATACCAAGGAAACCGCAACGAAAGCCGAATCCAAGAGCCTGTGAAGTTTCCAGTTCGTATGTCAGCGAAGCATCATTTAACTGGAGTTTATCCATGCAATCCCTTAGTTCTTCAAACTCATCAGTATTTACCGGAAAGATACCAGCAAATACCATCGGCTTTACCTCTTCAAATCCTTTAATCTGTTCAGGAGTAGGATTAGCGGCCAAAGTAATGGTATCACCCACTTTCACTTCCTTGGCGTTCTTTATACCCGTAATAATATAACCCACATCTCCGGTTTTCACTTCCGGTTTCTCGGTCATTTTCAGTTTCAGGATACCCACTTCATCAGCCTCATATTCCTGACCTGTTGACACAAATTTTACCTTATCCCCTTTTTTAATGGAGCCATTTAAAATCCGATAGTAAACAATAATCCCCCTGAAAGAATTAAACACTGAATCAAAAATCAGGGCTTGCAAAGGAGCTTCGGGGTTACCCTTTGGTGCAGGAATACGGCTTACGATGGCATCAAGAATCTTATCAACCCCGATACCTGTACGGCCGCTTGCATGCAGTATATCCTCTTTTTTACATCCAATCAGGTCAATAATCTGATCTTCCACTTCTTCTATCATGGCTCCGTCCATGTCAATCTTGTTGATCACCGGAATGATCTCCAGATCATTATCAATTGCCAGGTATAAGTTGCTGATTGTCTGAGCCTGGATACCTTGCGTAGCATCCACTAATAACAATGCGCCTTCACAGGCTGCCAGGGCACGGCTCACTTCATAACTAAAATCAACGTGGCCGGGGGTATCAATAAGGTTCAGGATGTACTCCTGTCCGTCTGTATGTTTATAATTGATCTGGATAGCATGGCTCTTTATAGTGATACCCTTCTCTCTTTCCAGGTCCATATCATCCAGCACCTGGTCCATCATATCCCTGTCACTTATCGTATTCGTTTGCTGCAACAGCCTGTCTGCCAGGGTAGACTTGCCATGGTCAATATGTGCAATGATGCAAAAATTCCGGATATTCTTCATGTACGTTCTTGCCCCAATTTTAGAGTGGGCAAAGGTACGGAAAAGAGGTGGTTTTAAAGGGATTGTTTAAGTACCCTTGTGCCTTAAAAACAGCTTAGCAACCCGGTTACTGCACCACTACCTTCCATTCAACTACCGGATGCTTACCGGGTGCATTGATCCCATTGAGGATTTCAAATTTCAGCGTTAACTCATTGAGGCGTTTAACTGTTTTTACCTGCAGCAGATTATTTTCTCCGGGCCTGAGCGTAATGACATCATTGGCATTATGAAATGTAAAACCGGATTTGTTTTGCAGGATAAAGTCACAATTAGTACTATTTTCAATAACCACGGAGAGCACATCCGTTTTCCCGGGATAAGCCGCACTTTTTATCACCAGAGATTGATGGATCAGAGGAATGAGGAATTCATCTCTTCCAATTAGCAGGTTATTAAAATTCACCACCGTCCTCCGGGCAAATAATGCTTCTCTGATTGCCGTATCAGTTTTTGCTGATGCAAACACCAGGGTTACAGGTCTGTGCCCGCCCTCAGGTACTTTAAAGTCCCAGTCAATCAGTTTGTGAATATCGCTGGTGCCCATAATGGTTAAATTATTGTCCAATGCTATCTGGAGGGCTTCATCAGAATAGGTTTTATCATTTACCACTTCAATTCCATCGAGTAATTTTTCTTTTATCAGCATCCTGTGCATGTCGGTCAAAGTGGCAATTCCGTCTTTTCGCTGCGAGGTCCAGTTGGGATGATTCCAAAAAACAAAGGCTCCCTGTCTTTTTGCTTCCCTGAAAACTTCAACCGAATCCTTAATCAGCATTTTATTGGCATCTGAAAGAAAAATGGCATTATTGTGCCCTGGCGGCATTTTCCGGGTTATTTCACTCCCGTTGATGATCACCAAATTATGATCTTTTGCCTCCTTTAAGGCTAAGTTGAAGGAGCGGTTACGGTCAGGATGTGGCAGATCATCTTTATGTGGCTGGTATTCCAGGTGCTCTGTCAATGAAATGGCATCTAATCCATCCATAAGTGCCTCCATCACCCTAATATCCGGCCAAACACTCCCGTCTGAAAATACGGTATGCTGATGCAGGTCGCATTTCAGTGTTTTGTAACCGGGTATATCCGGGAACCGAATAGTCCTGCCCAAGGCATGGCTGTGGTTTTCCTGGGTAAAAACGGCTGTGTTCACCAGCAATAACAGAGTGAGAAGATAATGACGCATCCTTTTTTTTGATACAAGGTAAATAAAACTGTGAAACCAAAAACAAGCAAATCCAAATAAGTAACTTTCCGCTAAGAAATAACGGCAACCCAATATGTCAAAAGAATACCTCACTGAAAAAGAATTTTTAAAGATTGATTACAACAGCCAACCCTTGCCTCCTGCAGATTTTGAAGGTTGTAGCTTTCAGCAATGTAGTTTCACCGGGGCAGATCTTTCCGGGTATAACTTTACTGATTGCTTATTTTCCAACTGTAACCTGAGCGGCGTAAAAATCATTGATACTACTTTCAATGATGTTATTTTCAGAGAAAGCAAAATGCTGGGGCTTCATTTTGAAACTGCCAATGCATTTCTGTTTACAGTACGGTTTGAACATTGTATGCTGAACCTGAGTTCCTTTTACAAGCGAAATATGAAGAAAATAGTATTTGAACATTGCAGCCTGCATGAAGTTGATTTTATCGAAACAAATCTTTCAGAAGCAGTCTTCAACAACTGTGATCTAAACCTTGCAAAGTTTGAAAACACCAACCTGGAAAAAGCAGACTTCCGCAAAGCCTTTAATTATACCATTGACCCGGAGATCAATAAATTAAAGAATGCCAAATTTTCATTACCCCAGGCAGTACGCTTACTGCAAAAATACCAGCTGATCATTGATTAAATAAGCAGCAAAAATGAATGAAAAAATTATCATAGCCTCAATACAAGATATCCCCTCCCTTTTGCCGCTGATAAACTCTGCCTACCGGGGTGAAGTATCCCGCGGGGGTTGGACAACTGAAGCAGACATCATTGACGGGGATGAAAGAATTGCTGCAAATGATTTACAGGAAGCTATGGAAGTCCCCGGAGCGGTCATGCTGCAATTAAAAAATGAATTGCAGGAAACAGAAGGATGTGTTTACCTGAAACCAGTTAAAAGAGGCATGTACCTTGGCATGCTTAGTGTATGGCCCCATTTACAGGTCAGGGGTATTGGGAAAAAATTGATGGAAGCAGCAGAGCAATATGCATCAGCAAATGGGTTTGATAAAATTGTAATGCAGGTTATTAATGTACGGGAAGAACTGATAGCATGGTACAATAGACAGGGATATAATTTAACCGGTGAAACAGTGCCTTTTGAAGATGGTAAATTTGGCAAAGCAAAAATTCCGTTGTTCTTTATTGTCCTTGAAAAAGTTTTAAAGAGTAATGAATAACACACTGGCTAGAATCATGATCAAAATAATTACTGGATTAACCATCCGTTTTTTTCACATTGATTAACATCGAAGAACTGGTTTAGTCTGAAATGATTTTATTGGAGTTAAATTTTTTACAACATAAGTCCTTTAAATAATGAGCAGGCAATTACATGAGGAGATTAGGGATAAACAAAAAGCAACCTGGAATAAATTTTCCGGAGGCTGGAAAAAATGGGATGAAGTTGTAATGTCGTTCCTTTCACCTATGGGCCAGGC
>DASUDW010000099.1:0-12807 GCA_036275415.1 Chitinophagaceae bacterium
TTCTGCAACGCATTTTTATGCATGGGCACCAGTTGCTCATCCGGGAAATTAATATTCCTGGTAAAATAAAAATCATCAGTCACCATGCCTATCCCTCCTGCGGTATTGGTAATAAACGCATAATTATTCTTCTTTTCCGGATCAAGCAGGTCTCTGCCCAGGGTGGTATTAATATACGACTGATGCAACAGTCCTGCTATAGTAGGCAAGACATCTATCTGAGAAACTACTTCAGTTCGCCAAATTGGTGCAAGCAGGTCCGGTGCATAAAACAATAATGGCACATGTTCATCAGTAAGCCGGTGCTCTGTCCATACGGAAGGATAAATTGCTTCCGCATTGCCGGACAGGCCATGGTCTCCTACAAAAACAAAAATGGTGTTGTGAAAATATTCTTCTTTAACTGCGGCTTCCATGAATTTGCGGAAACAATAGTCGGAATAACGAAAACAATTGAATTCATCGAGTGATTCAAATCCGTATTTCTTCAGTTCCTCTTCCGGCACAACTGTTTTTACAAAGTCTGTATCTGACTCCGGTATGGTGCGGTTGTAAGGCCGGTGGTTGCCGGAGGTTTGTATGTAAGCAAAAAACGGTGATTTTCTTTTTCTGAAAACATCATTCGCCTCCAGGAAAAGGTCTTTATCGCTGATCCCCCAAACATTTACTTTAGGCTCCCTGAACTGCTCTTCTGTATGCATCTGAAGGCCTTTTATATTATTGAGCAAACCGTCAAAATTGCTGAACTCGGGACTACCCCCCAGGAAATAATGTTTCTCATAATCTTCCAGCGAATTGATAATGGTCCGCTGCTTTACCGCTTCAGGGTTACGACTGGAGAATTTGAACAACTGTGCATCCGGTATACCGGAAAGTATGGCGAAAAGTGCCCTGGCAGTTGAAAAGTGCGGGGCAAAACATTTTTCAAAAAAAACACCGTTACGGCTCAGGGAATCAAAGAAAGGCGTGGTGTTCATCGGATTGCCGCTCATGCTGCTCTTATACATACTGAACGACTCACATTGAACCAGTACAATATTGGGTTTGCTTTCGAAAGAATTACTTCTCGGGGCAATTTCCCTTCGAAATGAAAAATAATTACTGTCACGCAACTGCATCCACCGGGCCATTACCGGAAATACTTCCCGGGCTTTTCTTTCATTAAAATCAGGTTTGCGCAGTTTTAAGGTGGCGAAAAAATTCTGCAAGGGGTTAATGGCCAGGTACGACTTAAAACTGTTTTTAAACCGGAAACTGTCGTTACGCCCCAGTGGCGGCCAGGACAGGTTTCCCCAGGCAAAGAATAGCAAAATAAATAAAGCAATAAAGAAGAATTTACGACGGTAGGGAATGCCTTTACCGTCTGTGCGGTTGATCACCATCCAGTGGCTGCGGTGATACATCCAGCGAAATAATAATACGGCAACTACCAGGCCGGACAACATCAGTATCATAGGATAGGTTTGCCACATCATCTTCCAGGAAATACTGAAATCTTCTGCAAAATTCATCGCCCCGGCATCCAGCGGTGTCTGGTTATAAGAGAAACTGCCGAACCCCGCTGCAAAAAAGAAGAATATGACGAATGTAACGATCGCCAGGTACCAGGTCCACCATTTCTTATTTCGGGAAGAATAGAACGGTGAAAATTTCGGCAGCAGGCTGACCACTACAATGGGCAGCAGGGCAAAAGCAATCCAACGCAGATCATACCGAATTCCCATCAGGAAGGAAGGCACGGCATCAGCAAATGAAACTGCTTTGGGGCGAAACGCTAAAAAAGTGATCAACCTGTATAAGGTAAAAATGAAAAAAAAGATAACCAGCAGGTTGGCCACCCATAACAAAGTCTTTGGTATTTTATAACGAACCAGCATGAAATTATTGCCTGTAAAGGAATACAAAAGAAAAAAAATTAAACCGTACCAGCAAAAGGTAAAAGACCAATAACAGCTTTAAACCGGCAATTGGCAGGTATCAAGTATTTTTGCCCCATGCATCTGATCAACCTCGTATTCTGGCCCTGGTTGCAAAAACTGGATGAAAACCTCTTTGTGCTTATCAACAGCCGTTGGACGAATCCTGTATTTGACGAGGTAATGCCTTTTCTCAGAAAATCTGACCACTGGGCACCCCTATACTTGTTTATGCTCGTTTTCATCCTGATGAATTTCAGGAAAAAAGCGTTGTGGTGGATCGTCTTTTTCATTATCACTGTCGGTCTTACTGATTATATCGGCACCAATGCCTTTAAATACGGTTTTGAAAGAATAAGGCCCTGTAATACTCCGCAGATGCTGGAACAACTGAGGCTGCTTGTTCCCTGCCCTTCAGGTTATGGATTCACTTCCAATCATGCAGCCAATCATTTTGGCATGGCAACCTTTCTGTTTATCAGTTTCCGTCATCTTTTCAGGAACTGGATGCTGATCGCTTTTTTGTGGGCAGGCTCTATTGCCTATGCACAGGTGTATGTTGGCGTCCATTACCCGATGGATGTTTTGTGCGGCGCATTATGGGGTATTTGTATCGGAACCATTACCGGCTTTTTCTACAATAAATGGTTTGGCCTGCAAGAAGCAACTATACCGGCCAATTAAGGCTTTCTTTTTTTATTATTAAATAACATAAACCGGGAAGTTTCGTAGTAGCCCAGTGTAAGGTCTTTGATCAGCGATCGTTCACCTGCGGCCGGCTCATTGGGTCCCAGCGGAATATTATTGGTTAGCGGATAAAAACCGTCTTGTTTAGTATCCAGGCTGTACTCATAGTAATACTTACCTCCTACAAGGCCAATCAGCCGCCTGTCGAAATCCAGTACAAAAGCATGGTTATTGATATAATCTGAATCTGATACAGGCGGCAATGAAAAAATATTTCTTCCCATAGTAGTATTGACTACAGGTTTATTCACCAGGCCTGCAATGGTCGGCATAATATCTACCTGCGATACTTTTCTTTCAATTACCTGCGGAGGGATAATACCTGGTGCATAGAACAACATTGGTACATGCTGCAGGGTTAAACTTTGCTCGGTCCATACTTTGGGCATCATATCGCCTGCAATGCCCCTGATACCATGGTCACCCACAAAGACAAAAACGGTATTCTTAAAATAGGACTCTTTGGATGCCGCATCCATAAAAACCTTATAAGTATAATCCATGTAAGCGTAGGCATTCAGTTCCTCATTCGTCCAGAACCCGTATTTATCCAGCGTATCTTTCGGGAAGGTTCGCATTTTAATAAAGGGTCTGTCTTCTTTGGGTATGGTATAAGGACGGTGGTTATCCGCTGTTTGTATTACGGCAAAGAAAGGCGTTGTTTGTTTTCGCAACACCTTATTGGCTTCCAGGAAAAGATTTTTATCACTTATACCCCACACATCAATTTTAGGTGAGCTGTAATCTTCCTGTTCATATAAATGAAGTCCGCTGATATTATCTTTTAACACCCCCCTGATATTGGCCCAACTGGCACTTCCGCCCAGGAAATAGAATTTTTCATATTCCTTCAACTGGTTCAATATGGTTTGCTGGTCCACCAGGTTAGGATTACGGCTGGCTGTTTTAAAATCCGTTACATCAGGGATGCCTGTAATAATGGCCCAAATGCCCCTGGCAGTTCCATATGCCGGCGAAAAGCAATTCTTAAAGAAAGTACCCTGCTTGCACAATTCGTTAAAGTAAGGTGTTGTGTTCAGCGGGTTGCCCCACATAGAGCTTTTATAAGCACTGAAGCTTTCACAAATCACCAAAACAACATTGTGTGTATGGGTAATTTGTGCTGTATCTGCAACTATTATATTTCTTGTAAAATTTAAAGAAGCCGTATCCGGATTTTTAACACCCAGCATTGAGGACATAAGGTTGTAATAATGCTTCACCTGCTCCCTGTCAAAACCTGCATGGCGGAATTTCAGACTGCTCATAAAGCTCTGAAAAGGATTAAGCGCCAGGTTTGCCTTATAATCACTATCAAGTTCATAAGCATCGCTCCAGCGAAGCGGAAACTGTCCTGCCCTGCCGAAAATGCCAAGGGCTAATAGGAAAAAAGAAAGAGTATAAGCAACTGCGTGGTTGCGCATCGAAACATTGTCCGGTAAGACCAACACTTTTTTATATAACCACCGGGTGGCAAACAACAGCAGCAGAAAGGCCACCAGCCATCCGAGCATGATCTTTATTACCGGGTAACTTTGCCATACCATGGTGGCGGAAATGCCGGTATCTTCCGCATAGCTCAAAACACTGGCATTTAACCGCTGCCGCAGGTAAGCAAAATGTGCAAAGTCAAACGTGTAAACCAATATGACGAGCAAACCGAAAAACCTTGTTAACAACAATATTAACCGCCGGAAAAAACTTTGCGAAAATGAGCTGAAAGGAAGGACGAACAATGACAGAAAATAAATGAGTAACAATAAAACACAAACAACCCTGGCATCATACCGAAAACCCATCCAGAATGCATCGGCCGTATTATTATCACCGGCCGGTGCAAAAACAAGGTGAAAAACCAGGCGCAGCAAAGAAAGTACCGCCAGGTAAAACAACCCGGTAAGCAAGAGGAAACGGATCAGGCGGGAGTGAATGATGTTACGCATAAGAAGTGAGAGTGCTAAAATATAGAATAAACATGGTATTCACTGTTATTAGCAAGATTGGCCGTTTCAGCCGAGATAAACAGATTTACTATCTTCGTTTTTAACCAACCGGTGTTATTTAATGGAGATATTCATTCTGTGTCTTCTCATCCTGCTCAATGGCCTGTTTTCTATGTCTGAAATTGCCCTCGTTTCTGCCCGTAAAGGAAGGCTGGAGCACCTTGCAGAAAAAGGGGATAAAAAAGCAAAGCTGGCACTGGAAATGTCCAATCACCCTGAATTATTCCTGTCGGCTGTACAAATAGGTATTACACTTATTTCTATTATCACCGGTGTGTATTCAGGCGACAGGTTCAGCAAAGACCTGCAGCCCCTGGTTGAGAAAATTGCTGCATTCAGGCCCTATGCAGAAGTCATTTCCACTACATTCATCATCATCTTTGTTACTTTTCTGTCTATCGTATTCGGTGAATTGATACCCAAACGCATCGGGTTGTTGCGGTCTGAAAAAATTGCGAAAGCAGTAGCAGGCCCTATGAAGTTCTTTTCCCGATTGTTTCATCCCTTTGTGTGGCTGCTCAATAAATCAAGCAATATTTTTTTCCGGGTCTTTAATATTAAGCGGGTAAAGGACGAAGCCATCACAGAAGAAGAAATAAAAACCCTGATCACAGAAGGAACAGAAGCCGGGACCATTGATGAGGCAGAACAGGAGATAATAGAAAGGGTATTTCACCTGGGAGACCGAAACATCACTTCCCTGATGACGCACCGGAGTGATATCATCTGGTTTAACCTGGATGATTCAGAAGATAAGATCAAAGAAAAAATTTTACAGGAGCCCCACTCCTCTTACCCCATCTGCGACGGCAACATTGATAATATTAAAGGGGTTGTTTCCATTAAGGACCTGTATGTAAGCCCGGATAACACATTGTTCAAAGACATTATGATCCCGGCCTTATTCATACCGGAAAACAACTCCCCTTACCAGGTGATGGAAAAATTTAAGGAATCCAGGATCCATTCTGCCTTTATTGTGGATGAATACGGCAGTATACTCGGACTTATTACCCTGAACGATATTCTGGAAGCGATAGTGGGTGATATACCGCAACCCAATGTTCCCGACTATGAAATCCGGCAGCGAGAAGACGGCACTTTCCTGGTTGACGGACAAATTCCTTTCTATGATTTTTTAACCCGCTTCGAAAAAACGGAGTGGATGAATGAAGGGGAACATGACTTTGATACACTGGCCGGCTTCATCCTTCATGAACTGGAACGAATTCCCCAAACCGGAGATAAACTGGAATGGAAAGGATTCAGCATTGAGGTTATGGACATGGACGGACACCGGATTGATAAAGTATTGGTAACCCTCAGCAAAGAACTTAAAGAAGAAATGGAAGAATGACGAGGTGACACTCCTCACTGGCCTCAGAAAACAATTACTGCCTGCTTATCCGGATAATCTAATTTGGTGCTTTTACGGTTGCCCCCTGCTATTACATGTATAATATTGATCTGGTCATCAAAATAATCATGCATCAGGCTATTGTACACTTCAACCTTAGCAACAGAAGAAACGCCGGTGGCTTCTATATAACAATAAACTGATTCTTTCTCCTGTTCAAAACCCACATAGGACAATGCAACCTGTCTGCCATCTATTTTTATACCTAAGTGAGAAAGGATATATTTTTTTACCAGGGTATCCATGGCCGCCTTACTCGGCGGGTTGATGAGGTCGGTTTTGGTTTTATAATTTTTTGCCAGCACCCCTTCAAAATCATCGGTAAACAGCTTGCAACTGATTTCCAGTGTTTTGTCTGCCGCATTATGATTTATTTCCACCACACTTACATGGAAAGGGTGCAGAACTTTTATATGTCTTAATGGTTTTATATCAATGGCGTCCGCGGCCATCATTTTTGCCCCTGAAAACAAAATTAAAAAGGTAAAACTGAACCACTTATTGAGGAATGCCGCCATTAAAACAAAAGTTTTTATTGTTAACGTACAAGGGCTTATTTTGAGGCCTTGTACCTGAGACGCTAAAAATAGCGTATTGGTTCAAAAAACAGGTCAAAATTAGTATGAGCGATTTTGGGCTTTATTTCGGACTTGGCTGGGAGCATATTATGAGCTGGAATGCCCTTGACCACCTGTTATTTATTACAGCCCTGGCTGCTATTTATGTGCTGAAAGACTGGAAACAGGTACTGATACTGGTAACGGCTTTTACTATCGGCCACTCTTTGACATTGGTTTTAAGTGTACTGGATATCCTACGGTTTCCCTCCAATTGGGTGGAATTCCTGATACCGTGTACTATTGTTGTAACAGCTATCAGCAACCTTTTTCAGAAAAAATTCACCCCGAGATCCATACGTATCAACTATTTCCTTGCTTTGTTTTTCGGGTTGATCCATGGATTGGGTTTTGCCAATGCCATCCGTTTTATGCTGGCATCAGATCAAAACTTTGGCTGGGGGCTCTTTGCCTTCAATGTGGGGCTGGAAGCCGGGCAGATCGTGGTGGTTGCAGTCATCCTGCTGGTGGCACAAGCCATCCTGGGTGTATTCAGGATTGTACGCCGTGAATGGGTCATTTTTTTATCAGCAGCAGTTTTTGGACTGTCGCTGCAAATGGTTTTTCAAAGAATTTCGTCTTTATAACACTATAAACAAAAACAATAATGAAAAGGCTCCTTTTTTTATTTGTATCGCTTTTTAGCCTGGCAATGACGGGATGGTCCCAGAACATACAGAACAATCCCAGCAGCAACCACGGCAATAAATTTGAACAGATGGGTGGAATATTCCCTACCCCCAACGAATACCGAACGGCCAGCGGTGCCCCCGGTCCCAAATACTGGCAGCAGCGTTGTGATTACGACATCAAGTGTGAACTGGATGAAAAAAACCTGAAGCTGAACGGCAGCGAAACAGTTACGTACTTCAACAACTCACCCAATGAGCTCACCTACCTGTGGCTTCAGTTGGATGAGAACCAGCACAGCAGTACCAAAAATGCGAATTACCAGAACAGTAACCCGATGAGCCGGCAAACCAGCCCGCAAATGCTGGACAGAAATGATGAAAACAAGACCGATAACGGCTATGGCTTTAATATTTTAAAAATTACCGATGTCAATGGCAAGGAACTGAAGTATACCATCAATAGAACAATGATGAGGGTAGAACTGCCTGCTGTGCTGAAAGCAGGTCAGAAGTTCACCTTTAAACTGGACTGGAATTATAAAATATCTGACAGGATGAACCGTGGCGGCCGAGGTGGTTTTGAATATTTTCCGGAAGACGGTAATCATGTATTCACCATGACACAGTGGTACCCCCGTCTTTGTGTGTACAGTGATTTCAAAGGCTGGCAAAACAGCCAGTTCACCGGCAGGGGAGAATTTGCTTTAACCTTCGGAAACTTTAAAGTACAAATGACAGTGCCGGCAGACCATGTAATCATGTCAACCGGAGAGTGCCAGAATTATGCTTCCATTTTAACACCGGCACAACAGGCCCGCTGGAAAAAAGCACAAACAGCCACTGAACCTGTTGAAGTGGTAACATTGGATGAAGCAAAAGCTGCAGAAAAACAAAAAAGTGATAAGAAAAAAACATGGGTGTTCAAAGCAGATAATGTCCGTGATTTTGCCTGGGGCTCTTCCCGCAAATTCATCTGGGACGCCATGGCCACTAAAGTGGAAGGCAAAAAAATTATGTGCATGAGCGGTTATCCCAAAGAGGCTTACGGACTTTACCGCAAATTCTCCACCAAGGCAGTAGAACACACCATCAAAACTTATTCAAAATTCACCATCCCCTACCCTTACCCCGTAGCACAAAGTATTGAAGCCTCCAATGGCATGGAATACCCGATGATCTGCTTCAACTTCGGACGTACAGAGAAAGATGGTACGTACAGTGAAGGAACCAAGAACGGGATGCTGGGTGTTATCATACACGAAGTGGGCCACAATTTCTTCCCGATGATCATCAACAGCGATGAAAGACAATGGAGCTGGATGGATGAGGGGTTAAACACTTTCGTTGAATACCTGACAGAAGAATTGTGGGACAATAAATTCCCCAGCCGCCGCGGGCCAGCTGCTTATATCACCGATTATATGAAACTTCCCAAAGACCAGCTGGAGCCTATCATGACGAACAGTGAGAACATTGTACAGTTTGGTCCCAATGCCTATTCCAAACCGGCAACCGGTTTAAACATCCTTCGTGAAACCATTATGGGCCGTGAGCTATTTGATTATGCTTTTAAAGAATATGCCAGGAGATGGGCTTTCAAACATCCTGAGCCGGCAGACTTCTTCCGTACGCTGGAAGATGCCAGCGGCGAAGACCTTGACTGGTTCTGGAGAGGCTGGTTTTACAGCACAGAAGTATGCGACATCTCCTTAGACACAGTAAAACATGCCAAACCTGATCTGGATGCCGTTGCTCCTGAAACAAAAGAAACAGTTGTAACCCGCAGTGCGGAAAGGCCACAGGTGCCCACCTTTGATGATGTTTCAAAAATCAGGAACCGGGAAGATAAGAGCATTACCTTCCAGACTGATGCAGATACTACTTTGCGTGATTTCTACTGGAGATATGCCAGAGGAATGGAACCGTATGATACCTCGAAATACAAAATCACTATTCCCGGAAACAAACCAGAAGGGCTGACTGCTGAAGAAAAAGAAAAATACGGCAATAAGAATATGTACGAACTCACCTTCAGCAATAAAGGAGGTTTGGTGATGCCCATCATCATCGAATGGACATACAAGGATGGCACCAAAGAAGTTGACAGAATTCCGGCTCAGGTTTGGCGATTGAATGAAAACAAAGTAGTAAAATCGTTTATCAAGGATAAAGAAGTAGCATCAGTAAAGCTGGATCCCTACCGTGAAACGGCAGATATTAACGAAAGCAATAACAGCTGGAATACCATTGCAGAACCTTCCCGCTTTTCCATTTTTAAACAAAATATGGGTGGCGGCAGAAGAGGTGGCGGCGGCCAGGGTGGCAACCCGATGCAAAGGGCACAGGAGAAGAAGGGCTTCTAGTTAATAAGTCAACCAATTAATTAGTCAAAGGCACCCGCCAACCGGGTGCCTTTGTTTTTTAATATCTTTAAGTAATAATATAACCATTAAGAAAAGGCTGCTAACTCAACCACCGATGAATAATGGTTATATTATTGGACAAATTTATCACCACGGAAGGCGGTTATATAAATGACTTACAGATGAAAAGATGGATCGTCATAGCATTGATCGCATTTTTATCGTTTGATTCATCGGCAGCAACTGTTGACACCGTCAGCATTTACAGTACTGCCATGAATAAAGCATTCAACTGTGTGGTCATTAAACCCGGCCGGTATAAAAAGGAGAAGAAAGGTTTTCCGGTTGTTTACCTGCTACATGGTTATAGCGGTAATTACAGTAACTGGATCACCCTTGTACCGGCCCTGAAAAAATATGCTGATGCATTTAACCTATTGATCGTATGCCCGGATGGCGGGCACAGCAGCTGGTATTTTGACAGCCCTGTGGACAGCAGCATGCGTTATGAAACTTACGTTGGCCTTGAGGTACCTCATTTTATTGACAACCATTACAAAACCATAAAACACCGGAATGCAAGGGCCATTACAGGCCTTAGTATGGGTGGCCACGGCGGACTTTTTTTAGGGTTACGGCACAGCGATAGATTTGGCGCCTGTGGCAGTATGAGCGGTGGCGTAGAGCTTTTTTCCTCCCGTAAAAAGTTTGACCTGATGAAACGACTGGGTGATACGATAACCCATGCAGAGAACTGGAAAACATATTCGGTAATGAACTTAATGGAAAAAAGGGCTACTGATTCTTTGGCTATCATTATTGATTGCGGAACAGAAGATTTCTTTTTTACTATCAACCGGGAATTACATGAAAAAATGCTGCGGCTAAATATTGCCCATGATTATATTGAAAGGCCGGGCAAACATGACTGGAATTACTGGGCTAATGCGGTAAAGTACCAGCTTCTATACTTCAGAACCTATTTTGATAAAATGAATTGAAAATATCAGGGCTTGGGCAAATTCCCCGTACTGCCATCCCTCACCTTGATCTTTTTCTTGCCGGAATTCTTCTTCTCGTAATCTAAAATTACCTGGGGCTTTTGTACAGTTTTATTGGAGGCCGTATCCGTTTTCTGTTTTCCCTGGCTAATGGCTATAGGTTTTATATCATCATCATTCAGCATATCACCTTCATCTGTCTGTAGTTTATTCATAACATACGTCTCCGTTGCCTCTACGCTACCTTCTCTCGGATCGTAATAAATCCATTTGCCGTGTTTCATGGCCACACCGTCATTCTTTACAATGGCCATGCTCAGAATTTTTGAGGGATCTTTCAGGTCGTATACCGGCACGGTATCATACGCATTAGCCGGGTCAATGGCCCGCCAGCTTTCTTCTCTTACTAATCCCCCGTTATAGGTGAAATAATATTGCTTACCATGCAGTTTGCCCCAACGGTAGGTTTCTTCGGCAATCTTAACCCCGTTTTCGGCATATTTTTTCCAGGTTCCCTCTTTCAGGTCATTCTCAAAATAGCCCTCTTCTTCATAACCCCGTTCACCTCTGAGTTCAGGCACTTTTATACTCCACGGACCCTGTTTGCGGTTTTTCACATCCACCCTGTTGAGTGTATCCCCTTTTGCGCCAATAATATAACTCTTCCATTGAGCATTACCGGCAATGGAAAATAATAAACAACAGAGAAGAAGTAAACGCATAGTTTAGTAAGTTTGATAAAATAGTCTGCTGACTTTTATTTGCTGCAATTTACTAACGAAAAACAACTGCTTTTATGCTTCGTTTGTTAAAAATCACATTAGCATTTTCATCATTGCTTGTCAGTTTTATTTCCCTGGCACAGGTAAACCCCACCCCTGCCGGCGAAAGGATGCAATCACCGGAGCTAAGACGTCAGTTACAGCAACGTTCGTTGCTTAATGAGGTAGCTTTCAGAAACATCGGCCCCAGCATCATGAGCGGCCGTGTGGTTGACCTGGAAGCCAACCCCGATGATCCAACCGAATTTTATGTAGCCTATGCTACCGGTGGCCTCTGGCACACTACCAATAACGGGCAGAGTTTTACCCCGATCATGGACAGCCTTGACATGTTATTTATCGGCGATATTGCTGTAAACTGGTCTTCTCCCCGCACTATTTGGGTGGGTACCGGTGAAGTAAACAGCAGCCGCTCTTCTTATGCCGGTGTTGGCGTTTATAAATCCGGTAATAATGGCAAAACCTGGGAATACTATGGTTTACCTGAATCACATCATATTGGAAAAATTCAGTTGCACCCAACCAATCCGAACATTGCATGGGTAGCGGTGCTGGGACATTTGTATTCTGCCAATAAAGAAAGGGGAGTTTATAAAACTATGGATGGCGGTAAGTCATGGAAACAAACTTTATTTGTTGATGATAATACCGGCTGTGTGGATATTGATATCAATCCTGCCAACCCCAATGAAGTGTACGCCGGTATGTGGTACCGTACCCGCCGGGCCTGGAAATTTGAGGAAAGCGGCAAAACCAGCGGCATTTATAAAAGTAATGACGGAGGAGAAACCTGGAAACTGGTGTCAGGGCCCGGCTCCGGTTTTATGACGGGTGATAAAATTGGTCGTATCGGCCTGGCAGTATATCCTAAAAATCCCAATATCGTTTGGGCAATAGTGGACAACAATACTCCCAAACCAGACACCAGCAAAAAAATAGATACGTTCTATAAGAAATCAGACTTTAAGGAAATAACTAAAGAACAATTTGCCCAATTGAAAAGCAACCTCCTGGATACTTTTTTGAGGAAAAATGGTTTTCCCCGGAAATACACAGCCAAAAATGTAAAGGAAATGGTGGCTGCTGATAAAGTAAAGCCAACGGCAGTATGGGATTATCTTGACAGTGATGATGGTTTTCAAAATACCAGCATATACGGCTGCGAAGTGTATAAAAGCGAAGACGGTGGGCAAAGCTGGAAGAAATCACATGAAAAACCTATAAGTATCTTCAACACTTATGGCTATTACTTTGCCAAGATCTACACCTCACATTACAACCCTGATAAAGTTTTTATTTTGGGTTTTACAGCACAGCTATCAACAGATG
>DASUDW010000100.1:0-4625 GCA_036275415.1 Chitinophagaceae bacterium
GGCTGGCTCAGCAACGACATTCCTGAATATGAAATTCCGGAAGGCAGTATTCCTACAACCGTATTTACACGAAAAGACGGATTAAGGCCGGAGGTTGTTCCGCATAAAGATTTTGACCATCAGCTTGTCCGTGACTATTATGAAGGAATTACGAAAGCAGAAGCGGAGAAGCGAATACAAACCATGGTCAAAATCGTTAATGAACGGGATAGAAAAGAAAGCCCGTCGAAGGCATGGTGGAAATTGTGGTAATATAAACGAGAACTGAAATTTTTGCTTTTGCTGGTGTTCCAGGGAAATAGTACGCCACTGTTGCGTCTTGTGTATGGGTATGCGGGAGGGCAAGAGACCAACAGCACAATGGTTGCGAAATTCATATCTTATACATTTTAAAACTGATGGCTTCCTTTATTACCGAGTATCCTCAATTTTTTACAGCTACCAACCTGGAGTGGAAGAAGCTACTGAAGCCCGACAAGTACAAAGACATTATTATAAGCAGCCTGCGTTTTTTGGTATACAATAAAAGGGTTAAGCTATTTGCCTTTGTTATTATGGAGAACCATATACACCTTATATGGCAGATGATGCCGGATAATGACCCTGCGGCAGTACAAAGGGATTTTCTGAAGTATACTGCGCAACGGATTAAAAAGGACCTGCAAAAGAACCATCCGGATGTGCTGGCATACTTTAAAACAGATGCTAAAGACAGAGAATACCAATTCTGGGAAAGGAATGCATTGAGTATTGAATTACGGACTCATGCTGTGTTTTTACAGAAATTAGATTATATACATTGGAACCCTGTAAAAGCAGGTATGTGTACCCTACCGGAAGAGTATAAATATTCATCGGCCTTATTGTATGAAACAGGAAGTGAAAGCTGGGATTTTCTTTCACATTACCGGGAATAGAATGAGGGTTTCCTCCATACGTTTGTTGGTGTTTTTGCAACAGCATAGGGCAGTACACAACACACAACAAAGGCTGCTTAAGGTTTGTGAAGACCAGCTCTGCGAGACTTGCAGTCCCGCAGCCCTATGCTATAGCCTCTGGCTATCAACAAAAAGAAAAAGATTCCGGCTCCCCGTATCAGGTACGGGGCAGGAAGGGCCGAAATAAAACAATGCAAACCCGTCTTCAAAATCTTCAAAGACCGGGTACATACATCCGGCTCTCTCTGAATCCCTATCAGAAAGTCTAAATAAACCCAAAATGAGTAATAGCGGCAGCATAACAACCGTAAACAGCCCCACTAAGACCTGAGCAACCGGTCAGCTCCCCGTTTCTTTATGGCATTTCACCGGCACCGTAGATGCAGATAAAACCCGGTTGCCCCCCGGATATTCCCTGCCTTTAATAGCAGGGAACATCCAGGTAATATCTACCTGATATCCTGGGAATATCCAGCAGATATCCCGGCTTATACATGTGCTATTCTTTACCCTTTCGTGGTGTCACCCCCGGCAATCACCCCACGAACATGATTCCGCTCATAGCCTGATTATCTGCTTCAAAATAGCTTTGCTTCAGCAAACTACCCTCGTAGTTCTTACCCCATAAAACAGATGAACATGACAACTACTACTGTCCTGTTCCGGGTTGTAAAGCAAAGAGCCCGCCGCCTGTCGACCCTCTTGCCCGGAATATTTTTGGTACTCTTTTTTTTCTTCGCCTCCCTGCCTGCTGTATCACAAAAAAGTTCTTCTCTCGTCATCCATGATAATACTACGGCTGCTAATGGCGGAGAAAGCGCCACGGCCAACCTGCGCAGTGAAATTGAATCAACCTTCAACCGGGAAAAACCCTGTGTGGACATTATGGACGATGAAGATATCCGCAACATCATAGAAAGTGAACGGCAAAAAGAATTGCTCGAAGGCAGCGATCCGCAGGCAGTGCTTACCCAGATCGGCAACCTGATGGGCGCCGGTTATGTAATGAGTGTGTCCGCCATTCCCGGCGCAAGCGGCGGCACCGTATACACGGCCTTTGTAATGGATCCGAAAACAGGACAAACCATTGCCCGCCAAACCGGCACCGATGCCAAACAGATCGCCGAAAGTATAGTGAAACAAATGGGTTCTTCCCTGCCGGAAAACTGCAAACCCCACTGGCTCGGTGAAGTGAAGTACACCTTTACCTGGAATGAAACCAAAGTAACCCATGACGAAGGGGCAGCCCATGCCAGCACCCGGAATACCAAACGGACCAAGACCGATACTTACTCGGCCACCAATACCATTACCGCTACCCTGCTGCCACCTCAACCGGGAACCACTGCCACTGCCGGCAGTACAATGGCAAGGGTGTGGATGCGGTCAAAAATTGTTGCTGAAAAGAAACAGGAGACTGTTGGCGAAGTGTTGTGCCGTGAACCGGGAAAAAATCCGCAATGGAAAGGATACAATATGACTTATTCGGAAACGACAACGCAATTAGGCGGAGGAGCTGATAACCTGCCGGTCTCTATAATGGTTGACAATGAGGGCAATTATAAGATCTATGTAAAAACGCCGGGCGGCACATTGCTGACCAAAGTGGAGACATCAAGAAAAGAAACCGGCTGCATCCCGGAGAAACCTCCGATGAAAGATGCCCAAAGTTTTCCCGAAGAAAAAATGGATGCATCGGGTTTTGATGTAAGCGGAAAAACAGATCCGAAGAACCGGGATGTTTTAGCAGGTTCTCAAACAATGCCCGATGGTAAGACCACCATCACCTGGAACCTGCGGCTGGTGAAACCCAAAGAGAAAAAGTGATTAGGTGCCTGCGGTACGACTAATTTAGAACACGGATTACAAGCCTGCCTGCCGGCAGGCAGGTGTGTTCCCTCGTATCCCACACTATCCCCCGTAATACGGACTGATCATCCAATACACTACCACACCGGTAACGGCTACATACAACCACACCGGCCAGGTAATTCGGACCAGTTTTTTGTGTTTGTCAAATTCACCGGTGAGGGCCCGGTAAGCGGAGAAAAGAATAAACGGAAGGATGATACCGGCCAGGGGAATATGGGTGCCGAGAATAATATAGTAGATCATCCGGCTGCTGCCCACGGCTGCTTTTTCCACTTCATCTACGAGGCCATCCTGGTTCACATCGCCAAAGCGGGTATCGCCGGCCAAAAGGTGATGACAGATATAGCTGACCAAAAAAAGGATGGACAATACCATGGCTGTCAGCATCAGCTGCTTGTGCAACCGGTATTTCCCCCCTTTCACCGCTATCAAAGCTGCCAGCAACAAGACAGCCACCATTGAGTTGATGACTGCATTGATCGTTGCAAAAATGTGTACATCAAAACCTAACTGCACATCCAGCTTTACCCGGCCGAGGGCCACCACGGCGGCAAAAACAATGGCAGAGAAAGTGAATATCAGCCACTTTGCTTTTTTGTCATTCTTTTTCCAGGCAGGGTTCAGCATCATTTATTTTTTTGCCGGAGCAGGAACATCAGCAAGCCCACCCCGAATATTGCCATCAGGAAAACAACGGCGATGAGCTGAAGTTTACCGGCAAAGAAACTTTTTTTGTTGGGGTCCTTCTCCATGGTGAGCATCACCAGGTCGTTGGACAGGTGGGAGAGGGAAACAGAATCCAGCCCATCGTAATAACCCCGTACATGCCGGTTGCTGTCAATCAGTATGAATTTGTCGCTGTGTACAAAATTGGTGTCCACCCCTTCTCCGTCTATCAATCCGAGCTTGACTTCGTTGAGTGCAAAATCATAAATGGTCTTTTTGTCGCCGGTGAGCAGCCACCAGGTTTCCGGGTTTACCTGGAAACGGTCGGCCCAGTGTTTCAGGTCCTGTACAGAATCCCGTTCGGAGTCCACACTGAAGGAAAGGAAGTGAACCAGTTTGTTGGTCTTATCCCCTACCCGTTTGCCGTTGTGTATGGATTCGGCCAGTCGTTTCATGTTCATGGTCATGCCGGGGCAAATAGTCGGGCAGCGGGTAAAAAAGAAATCGGCAATGATGATCTTTCCTTTCAGGCTGTCGAGGGTTATCTTTTTCCCTTCCTGGTTGGTCAGGGTAAAATCTTTGACCTTGTGCCAAACCGTATCCTCGATCCTCTTGCCCTTCTTGGTTACGGTCACCACCGTATCGGGCAGGTAGTGGCGGGGCATTCTGACATCCCTTTCGCTTTTTTGCTTTACGATAAAGTAAGCTATCAGTGGCAGGAGCAGCGCCAGCATCACCCCGTATAGTGCTTTCTTGTTCATTGTTTAAATTAAAAAACCATTAAACCGTCCTTGAAAAACAGGCAGCCGGTTCAATGGTTTTTGGTTCTATAGAAACAGGTACAATTATTCTTTTCCGCCCTTCTCTGCCGGTTTCACCTCATGTGTCTTGTCATCTGCGCTGTGATGTTTGGCGGGCATGGTCCTTTCCTTAAAATAAGGATCGTATTTGTTCCGCAGGTTCTTGTAAGAATTGCCATCCCAAATAAAGGCAGCAATGAACCAGATGAAGAGCAACAGGGGCACTACGATGGTCATGATCATGTTGCGTATTTCATCACCCAGGTGCATGAATACAGATACGATATAAAAGGCTTTGGCCAGCGTAAGGATACAAACCGCACCCTTGAACATCAGGATAAGCAGTTCG
>DASUDW010000101.1:0-43669 GCA_036275415.1 Chitinophagaceae bacterium
AAGTATATCATGCCGATGTGCCTGAGTATTACCTGCCTCCCAAAGCTGATGTTTATACCAAAATGGAAGCGTTGATCTGGCATTTCAAGATCATTATGGGAGAAACAGAAATTCCTGCAGGTGAAGTGTACCACTCCATCGAAGCAGCAAACGGAGAGTTAGGATTTTACCTGATCAGTGATGGCGGCCGTTCACCGTACCGTTTGCATTTCCGCAGACCTTGTTTTGTGTATTACCAGGCATTTGAAGAATTGATAAAAGGCTCCATGCTGAGTGATGCGATCATGACAATGAGTAGTTTGAACCTGATTGCCGGAGAATTGGATGCTTAGCTTTTGTCGCCCTGAGCCTGTCGAAGGGTGTATTAAATGAATAAGAAAATGAGTTTGATTTTTTCAGACGAGAAATTAAAGGAAGTACAACGTATCGTTGACCGCTATCCCCAGGGCAAGCACAAAAGTGCCTTGATACCTGTTTTGCACCTTGCCCAGGAAGAATTCGGAGGCTGGTTGAGCACTGAAACTATGGACTATGTGGCAACAGTATTGAACCTGAAGCCCATTGAGGTTTATGAAGTGGCAACATTCTATAGTATGTTCAACCTGAAACCGGTTGGTAAATACCTATTTGAAGTTTGCCAGACAGGTCCCTGTATGCTGAATGGCAGTGATGATATGGTGAAATATATTTACGAAAAGCTGGGAATCAAGCCGGGAGAAACAACGGAGGATGGAATGTTTACATTGAAAACGGTGGAATGCCTTGGTGCCTGTGGTTATGCACCCATGATGCAGCAGGGAAAATATTATAAAGAGCATCTGACCAAAGAAAAGATAGATGCCATCATTGCTGAATGCAGGAATGCAGCAGCTGCTAAAAACTAACGCTTGAAAAAGTTACTGGTCATAGTTCTTTTATTGGCGGCATTTGTGGCCGGTGCACAAACAGAAGAAGCAAAGCTGGAAACAACAGTGAAGGAGTTTCACCAGGCATTGGTAAAAAAGAATACGGTTTCAATTAACCAGCAAACTGATAAGGCACTGAGTTATGGACACAGCAATGGTTGGGTGGAGACTAAAAATGAGCTGATCAAAAACCTGGAAACAGGTTATATTAGTTATGAGGGGTTTAAAGAAGACAGTATTTCAGTGGTGATAAACGGAACCATGGCAAATGTTCGGTTTATTGCTGATATCAATGCATCATTGAATGGAGTGCCTGCAACCTTTCATTTAAAAGTATTGGAAGTGTGGGTAAAGAAAGGAAAGCGATGGTTATTGTTTGCAAGGCAGTCGGTAAAGCCCCCAGCCCCCTAAAAGGGGAGTAAGGGATGTGGTTGAAAAAATTAGAAGAATTTAAAATTTAGGAATCTAAAAGCCCCTTTTGGGGTTTGGGGTATGGGAAGAAAATTATTATTAGACAAAGCACACATCGAAGGCATCCGATACTATGATGTATACCGCCGTGAAGGGGGTTACCGTAGTGTAGAAAAGGCATTGAAATCAATGACACCTGACCAGGTAACCGATGAAGTGAAGAAAAGCGGCCTCCGTGGCCGGGGAGGTGCTGGATTTCCAACAGGAATGAAGTGGAGCTTTTTGGCAAAACCTGAAGGTGTTCCCCGCTACCTTGTGGTGAATGCTGACGAATCTGAACCGGGTACATTCAAAGACCGGTATCTCATGGAGTTCATTCCGCACCTGCTTATTGAGGGAATGATCACTTCTTCTTATGCCTTAGGCTCAAATCGTTCCTATATCTACATCCGCGGTGAGTACGCCTGGATTGTTGACACACTGGAACAGGCCATTGCTGAAGCAAAAAACAATGGCTGGTTGGGTAAAAATATATTAGGCACCGGTTTTGACCTTGAAATTTATGTGCAGCGGGGTGCAGGGGCTTATATCTGTGGTGAAGAAACAGCGTTGCTGGAATCATTGGAGGGTAAAAGAGGTAACCCCAGAATTAAACCTCCTTTCCCTGCAGTAAAAGGCTTATGGGATTGCCCTACTGTGGTCAATAATGTGGAGACGATCACTGCAGTTGTTCCCATTGTGAACGAAGGCGGAGAAGAATATGCTAAAATTGGTGTAGGTAAATCCACCGGCACCAAACTGATTTCAGCCTGTGGCAATATCAAAAAGCCCGGTGTGTACGAGATCGATATGACCATTTCTGTAGAAGAGTTTATCTACAGCGATGAATATTGCGGCGGTATTGCCAATGGAAGAAAACTGAAGGCCTGTATTCCCGGCGGTTCTTCCGTTCCTATTTTGCCGGCCAATCTTTTGTTGAAAACAGCAAAAGGTGAAACAAGGTACATGAACTATGAAAGTTTGGCCGATGGTGGATTTGCTACCGGCTCTATGATGGGATCTGGTGGTTTCATCGTGATGGATGACAGCCAGTGTGTGGTTCGTCATACCTATACATTGGCGAGATTTTATCGTCATGAAAGTTGCGGGCAATGTTCACCCTGCCGGGAAGGAACAGGCTGGATGGAAAAAATTCTCTGGAACCTGGAAACAGGGAAAGGAAAGATGAGCGATATCGATTTGCTGTGGGATATTCAAAGAAAGATTGAAGGAAATACGATTTGCCCGCTGGGTGATGCAGCAGCATGGCCGGTGGCCGCAGCGATCCGTCATTTCCGTGATGAATTTGAATGGCATGTTACCAACCCGGATGATGCACAAAGAAGAAATTATGGTTTGGCACATTATGCTGATCCGATACCCCCGGCCCCTAAAGGGGAGATGGCGGGTGCTTAAATAGAAGACAATTCCTCTATTGAGGAGTATTTATAAAAATAGTTCAAGGCTTAGAACTAAAAGAAAACTAAAAGCCCCTTTAGGGGTTGAAGTATGGCTGACGAGAAAAAATTATTTAAAGTAACCATCGACAACATCACTATTGATGTTGAGCCGGGTACTACTATTCTTAATGCAGCAAGGCAAATTGGCGGTGATGTAACACCCCCTGCTATGTGCTATTACAGCAAACTGCAGGGAAGCGGGGGTAAATGCCGTACCTGCCTTGTAGAAGTGGCGGCCGGTTCTGCTGCTGACCCTAGGCCAATGCCAAAACTGGTGGCAAGCTGCCGTACAACAGTAATGGACGGCATGGTGGTAAAAAATATTACCAGTGAAAGGGTACTCGATGCAAGGGCAGGCGTAGTTGAATTTTTATTATTGAACCATCCGCTGGATTGTCCTATTTGCGACCAGGCGGGAGAGTGCCACCTGCAAGATCTGAGCTATGAACATGGCAAAGAAGGTACCCGGTATGAGTTTAAGAGAAGGACATTTGAGAAAGAAGATATCGGCCCTTACATACAATTGCACATGACAAGGTGTATCCTTTGTTACCGTTGTACCTATGTGGCTGACCAGATCACCAATAACAGGGTGCATGGAATATTGGACAGGGGTGACCATGCTGAGATTTCAACCTATATATCTAAGGCAATTGATAATGACTTCAGCGGAAACATGATTGATGTTTGCCCTGTTGGTGCATTAACCGATAAAACTTTCCGCTTTAAAAACAGGGTATGGTTTACCAAGCCGGTTGATGCCCACCGTGATTGTGATAAATGTTGCGGTAAGGTGACCCTATGGCAAAGAGGGGATGAAGTGCTGCGGGTTACTGCAAGAAAAGACCAGTGGGGTGAGGTGCAGAGTTATGACGGAAAGCCGGGCTGGATTTGCAATACCTGCCGTTTTGATAAGAAACATGTAAATGATTGGGTGATTGAAGGCCCAACCAAAATCAGCCGTCATTCTGTTATTTCACAAGGGCATTATCTGGGTTTGCAAAAACCCAAAGAAACCATGCCAGATGTAATGGGTGGAAGGGCACCAAAACTGCTGATGGATATACATGATATAAGTGATGTGAACAGTGTTGATATCAGTGCTTTGCCCGGACCGGCAACAAGTAAAACATTTGAAAAGAAAGAACAATAATTGCAGACCATGTATTTACTGGCATTAGACCTGTGGTTGATCGTAGAGAAGGCAGTTTTGATATTCTGTATCATTGGCCTCTCCTTTTTTATTGCTATGTACACCACTTTGGCTGAGCGTAAAGTGGCTGCATGGATGCAGGATCGCCGTGGCCCCAGCCGGGCCGGCCCCTGGGGAATTTTTCAGCCATTGGCAGATGGCGGTAAGTTGTTCTTCAAAGAAGAAATTATCCCGCTGGCTTCATCAAAATTCCTTTTCATATTAGGCCCTGCCATGGCCATGACCACAGCGTTGCTGACAAGTGCTGTAATCCCATGGGGAGGCAACCTTCATTTGTTTGGCCGTGATATTTCCCTGCAGATAGCAGATATCAATATTGGTATCCTTTACATTTTTGGTGTAGTTAGTTTGGGTGTTTACGGTATAATGATCGGAGGATGGGCTTCCAATAACAAGTTTTCATTGCTTGCCGCTATTCGCGGTGCATCACAAATGATCTCTTACGAACTGGCTATGGGGCTTGCATTGATTGCTGTACTGATGCTGACCGGTACCTTGCAGATGAGCGGTATTGTTGGAAACCAGATGACAGGCAATAACCTCTGGCATATTTTTCTACAGCCTCTTGGTTTTATTATCTTTTTCGTCTGTGCGTTGGCAGAATGTAACCGTACACCATTTGACCTTCCGGAAGCAGAAAATGAGTTAAACTTCGGCTACCACCAGGAGTATTCTTCCATGAAGCTCGGTTTTTACCTGTTTGCTGAATACATCAATATGTTCATCAGCAGTGCAGTGATGGCAACCCTGTTCTTTGGCGGGTATGATATTTTGCCTTTTGTTGACGAAACAAAGTGGGGTTTGTCTGAAAATATGCTGACTATTCTGGGTTTCTGTGCTTTAATGGCAAAAACCTTCTTCTTCCTTTTTGTCTTCATCTGGATTCGCTGGACAATACCCCGATTCCGTTACGACCAGCTGATGGCTTTGGGGTGGAAGAAACTGATACCATTGGCCCTGGCCAATATGATTATTACAGCAGCAGTGATTTTGTGGTTGAAAAAGTAAGTGAAGACATAAATATATATTTGCGAAAATTTTAAAAGCTGAAAAGCTTTATGCAATTAACAAACAGAGCAACAGCAGTAGACAGGAGACCAATGAATACATTGGAAAAGATTTACCTGTGGAATATTCTGAAGGGAATGGCTGTTACTTTTAAGCACATGTTTAAAAAAAGGCCAACGATTAATTACCCGGAGCAAAAACGTCCTTTTTCACAGGTATTCCGTGGCCTTCATGTTTTGAACCGTGATGCAGAAGGAAGAGAAAATTGCACCGCCTGTGGTTTATGTGCAGTTGCATGCCCGGCTGAAGCCATTACCATGGAAGCAGCCGAAAGGTTACCCGGTGAAGAGCATTTGTACAGGGAAGAAAAATATGCAGCTAAATATGAGATTAATATGCTCCGCTGTATTTTTTGTGGTTTGTGTGAGGAGGCCTGTCCGAAGGATGCAATCTATCTTTCCCAGACTTTCGCACCGGCCAATTATGGAAGAAAAGGATTTATATATAAAAAGGAAGACCTGCTGATTCCCCACCCGGTAAATGAACCGGAAGCATATAAAAAGGCCTTGGGTGAAAAAGCAGCACTTAAAAACTAATTGATCAAATTAATTGCTGTCCGCCCCGGGCGGAATGAGATATGAACATTACACAAATATTATTTTGGTTTCTTTCTGTTATGGCCATTTTCAGCGGCCTGATGATGATCACCAGCAAAAACCCGGTTCACAGTGTGCTGTGGCTGATCGTAACCTTCTTTGCCATTTCCGGCCATTATATTTTACTGAATGCACAATTTCTGGCAATTGTAAACATCATTGTTTATGCCGGTGCAATAATGGTTTTGTTCCTTTTTGTGATCATGCTGATGAATTTGAATAAAGAAACTGAGCCACAAAAAAACCGCTGGCTGAAACTGGCAGGTGCTGTAGCCGGGGGATGTTTGTTATTGGTAATGGTGGCCGCCCTTAAGGATTCCGATATTAAGCAACAGCAGGCACTGGTGAAGGAAGGAAATATCGGCCTTATCCAGACTTTGGGAAAAGAACTGTTCAGCACTTATGTCGTGCCATTTGAGATAAGCAGTATTTTATTTTTAAGCGCTATGGTTGGCGCTGTGGTTATTGGTAAAAAAGATTGATATGCCCATCAACTATTATATTTTCCTGGCTCTTGCGCTTTTCAGCATCGGTGTTGCCGGTGTGCTGACCAGGCGCAATGCTATCATCATATTCATGTGCATCGAACTTATGCTGAATGCAGTTAACTTATTATTGGTGGCATTTTCAAAAATGCATCATTTGCAAATGGCAACCACCAATGCAGTAGCAGGCACAGATGGGCAGTTATTTGTATTCTTCATCATGGTGGTAGCAGCAGCAGAAGTAAGTGTGGGGTTGGCTATCATTGTTATGATGTACCGGAATATACATTCGGTAGATGTGAATTTTTTAAACAGGTTAAAACATTAACAGAAAGGCTGATTCATTATGCAGAATGCTTTACAGATAGTGTATCTTATTCCGCTGTTACCGCTGATCGGTTTTCTGATCAATGGATTAGGCAGAAATTATTTATCAAAGCCGGTGATAAGCCTGGTTGGGTGTGGCACCATTCTGGCATCATTTATACTCAGTATCTGGGTCTTCATACAGGTAAGGGGCGGGAACACTTTTGATCCGCATTATTTCAACTTTATTTCAGTTGGCAAACTGGTTATCCCATTTGCTTTTAAGATAGATCAACTGTCTTCTTTATTCCTTCTCATTATTACAGGCGTTGGTTTCCTGATACATGTTTATTCAACTTCTTACATGCACGAGGAAAAGCCAGAGCATTTCGGCAGGTATTTTTCTTACCTGAACCTGTTCGTTTTTTCTATGCTTTTGCTGGTGATGGGCGCCAACTTTGTGATCCTTTTCATAGGATGGGAGGGTGTAGGCCTCTGTTCTTACCTCCTGATTGGTTACTGGTTTAAGAATACGGCCTATAATAAAGCAGCCAGTAAGGCATTTATCATGAACCGCATTGGCGACCTTGCTTTTTTGATCGCCATTTTCTGGCTGATTGCTAAGCTGGGCACTGTTTCTTTTTCGGAAGTTTTTGCAGCAACAAATCTTGCCAAACTGAAAACACTTGATATCACTGTTATTACCATTTTGCTCTTTATTGGAGCTACTGGTAAAAGTGCACAAATACCGCTTTATACATGGCTGCCTGATGCGATGGCTGGCCCGACGCCTGTTTCTGCCCTTATCCATGCGGCCACCATGGTTACCGCCGGTATTTATATGATAGCCCGCAGCAATGTGCTCTATTCCATGTCGCATATTACCATGGATATTGTAGCCTATACCGGTTTGGCAACAGCCTTGCTCGCCGCTACTATTGCATTAAAGCAAAATGATATTAAAAAAGTACTGGCTTATTCTACTGTGAGCCAGTTAGGTTTTATGTTCCTGGCTTTGGGTACAGGTGCCTATGTGGCGGCTGTTTTCCATGTAATGACGCATGCATTCTTCAAGGCATTGCTGTTCCTGGGTAGCGGCAGTGTGATACATGCTATGAGCGGAGAGCAGGACATCCGCTATATGGGAGGTTTGAGCAAAAAGCTAAAAATTACTTTTATTACTTTCCTTATCGGATGTATTGCCATTGCAGGAATTCCTCCGTTCAGCGGTTTCTTCTCTAAGGATGCTATTCTGTTGAGTGCTTATATCAAAAGCCCGGTTTTATATGGTATAGCATTGTTTACGGCCATGCTTACCGCTTTCTATATGTTCAGGTTGTTCTTTATCACTTTCACCGGCTCCTTCCGCGGTACCGAAGAGCAAAAGCATCATTTGCATGAAAGCCCCGCAGCTATGACTATACCGCTGGTTATACTGGCTGTACTTTCTATTATTGGTGGTCTTGTTGGTGTGCCTGAGGCCATTATGCATGGCGGAGATAAACTCACTGCTTTTCTTTCACCGGTTATTGCACAACATGCTGAACATACAGTTGCTCATTCAACTGAGTATATGCTGATGGGGCTGTCTACTGGTTTAGTAATAGTAATGATCATCGCTGCATGGTTTATTTTCCGGAACTACCAGGCAAAAGAAGCGACAGGCCTTGGCAAAGTGCTGGAGAACAAATGGTATGTTGATGAAATATATGATACATTAATTGTAAAACCATTAAAGAAACTGGGTTCATTCTTAAATGACATTTTCGAAAAAAATGTGGTCGATGGTATGGTGAACGGGGTGGGTAAACTAGTGAATTATGGCAGCCGGCAAATGCGCTTGTTGCAAAGTGGCCAGGTTGGTGCCTATGTGTTGCTGATGGTATTGAGTATGGTGGTGTTTTTTGTAATCCAGTTTTTTATTAGGAAATAGATTATGATCGCTGTTCTACTGATATTGGTTCCGCTGCTTACCGGTTTTGCTTCCTTCTTTATTAAGAATGAAAAAACGGTTCGTTCCTGGGCATTATTTTCATCATTGGTTACACTGGGTGTGTCACTGACCGGGCTTATATGGCTGAAAGATCCCAAATATCTTTCCCATACTTGTGAATGGCTGCCTGCTTTGGGAAGCAGTTTTTCTGTGAAACTGGACGGACTTGGCCTGCTGCTTACACTTTTGAATGCCATTTCCTTCCCTGTTATTTTCATTGCAACCTGGAATACACCCTACAGGAAAGCAAATAATTTCTTTGCACTGATGTTGCTTGGTCAGGCCGGTATGATGGGAGTTTTTTTAGCAATGGATGCTTTGCTATTTTATTTTTTCTGGGAACTGGCATTGATACCCATGTATTTTCTTTGCTCTCAGTGGGGAGGTGAAAAAAGGATTGCTGTTACTTTCAAATTCTTCATTTATACGTTTGTCGGCTCATTGCTAATGCTTATTGGTATACTTTACCTGTATAATAAAACAACGAGCCATTCATTCAGCATTCAGGCTTTTTACGATGCTGGGGCTACCCTGAGCGCAAAGCAGCAAAACCTGGTATTTTGGTTAATGTTTATTGCCTTTGCTATCAAAATGCCCATATTCCCGCTGCATACCTGGCAGCCGGATACATATGAACAGGCACCAACGGCTACGACAATGGCCCTGAGCGGTGTTATGGTGAAGATGGGTGTGTTTGGGGTGCTTCGCTGGCTCTTTCCAATAGTTAGCGGAGCTGCTTTTCAGTGGGGCGATTTTCTGACACCCCTTTCTATCATCGGAATGATCTATGCCTCACTCATTGCGTTAAGGCAGGATGATATGAAGCGGTTGATAGCTTATTCCTCCATTGCACATATCGGGCTGTTAAGTGCAGGTCTGTTTACCCAAAATACCAGTGGACTGCAAGGGGTTATGATCCAAATGTTCAGCCATGGCATCAATATCATCGGCTTGTGGATTGTTGTAGAGTGGATTGAAAGAAAAACAGGAACCCGTAAATTGTCTCAATTGGGAGGGCTTGCACAAACCGCTCCTTCTCTGGCTGTCTTTTTTGTTATTATTGCCCTCGCAAATATAGCCCTGCCGCTTACCAATGCATTTGTGGGAGAGTTTCTGATCTTTAACGGTATCCTGAGTTCTTATACGCAATATTATCTCTGGTTTACTGTAATGGCAGGTATCTGTATTATTCTGGGCGCTGCCTACACGTTGCGTATGGTGAGAAAAGCAGCTTATGGAAATACCAATGAAATAACAGGTGCTGTAACCGATATCAGCCTTAGTGAGAAAGTGGCATTGGGTATTATTGTGTTGCTGATATTCTGCATCGGTGTATTTCCCCAGCCAATGCTGGATCTGACAAGCGGGGTAACAGAATCTATTGCTAACAAGTTTGAAGTAATCAGGTATCCGGTTGTGATGCCAAAGTGATATAAAAACGTATGAATGCATTAATCGTATCGGCTGTTCTTGGGGTTGTCATGATGTTCAGCAGTGTGTGGCTGAAGTCAAAGGCTGCAATACGCAATGTTGCCATTGCCGGCATGGTGTTACTGGTAGCAGTAAACATAATGGAGTTTTGCGGCGTTCAGTTGTTTCATATCGATACAAAGGGAATGATCAGTTTTGACAAGTTTGCCCTTGTATTCAATACCGTCATTTTCGTTTCCACGCTGCTTTATTACCTTCTTTCTGCAAGGGATATGGAAAAAGTAGGACTTAATTATGCTGAGTATTTTGCTTTAATATTTTTTATTCTCTGCGGAGTTACTCTTTCCTCTTCCTTCCAGTCATTGCTGGTGCTGTTCCTGGGAATTGAAATCATTTCTATACCGCTTTATATTTTAACCGGGAGTGATAAAAGGAATTTGAAAAGTAACGAAGCGGCACTGAAATATTTCTTGCTTGGTTCATTTTCAACCGGCATACTGCTCATGGGTATTGCATTGGTATACGGTGCAAAAGGTTCTTTTAACACAGAGGTTATCGATGCCTATTTTCAGGGTTCACCTTCTGTTCTTTTAATCGGCGGTATGCTTTTGCTGATGTTTGCCATGGCTTTTAAAGTTTCAGTGGTGCCCTTCCATTTCTGGACACCGGATGTTTATGATGGGGCACCCACTGTATTTACTTCGTTCATGGCTACCATAGTCAAGGCAGCTGTTTTTGTGGCATTTATCCGGCTTTTTGACCAGGCATTTGGTTTACTGCAGGCACAGTGGCAATTATTCATTGCTGTACTTACTGCGCTAACGCTGCTCATCGGAAACATAACTGCAGTATTTCAGCAGAGTGTCAAAAGGATGCTGGCTTATTCCAGTATTTCACAGGCGGGTTTTATGTTGCTGGCTGTTTACGCCATGAATACGGATGCAAAAGAGGGATTATTGTTATACACTGCTGCTTATTGCCTGGCTACCATCGGCATTTTTGCCGTTCTTATTAAAATGAGTGATTACACATTTGAGGGTTTCAATGGACTTGCCAAAAGCCAACCCTTACTGGCGGCAACTACAACCGTTTTTCTTTTATCCCTGGCCGGTATTCCAATGACCGCCGGTTTCTTGTCCAAATTTTATATGCTGAAAGCCGCCATGGCCACCGGTAAGAATTTGTGGCTGGTAATTTTTGCTGTCCTGATGGCTGCAGTCAGTGTTTACTATTACTTCAGGGTCATTCAGGCCATGTATTTTAAGGAAGGCGAGCCACAGCAAATTTCCGCCACAGCTTCATTTAAATGGACACTTATATTTTTGGCAGCTCTCGTCATCCTGCTGGGTATTTTCCCGGGATTAATTATTGGTTGGCTCTATTTCTAAATCTTTCAGCTGGCTTTTCAGTTGGTATAAGCCACCTGTCAAAAAGCAGACTTTCTACAAGAGAAAGGGATTACCTTTGAAAGGCTGTTATGAATTTTGCAGATATACTTTCCCTGGCATTTAGAACGATCCGTGGTAATAAATTACGAACGGGGCTTACTGTAGCTATAATCGCATTTGGTATCATGGCGCTGGTGGGTATTATTACGGCCATAAAAGCCATGAACCAGAAATTTACGGAGAGCTTCTCCACCATGGGTGCCAATAGTTTTACTGTGCGATTTAAAGAAAGGCAGATTCGTTTTGGTGGCGGTGGGGGCAACAATAACCGCAGCGATGTAAAACTGACAAAGAAAGGGGCCAGGAAAGAAAAGAAATCAAATCTCGGCAAACTTATCACGCAGGATGAAGCAGAATTATTTGTTCAACGCTTCAACTTTCCCTCTGTAAAGAGCATTTCTCTATTTGGTAACAGGAATAATATTGTTTCTTATGAGAGCAGGAAAACCAGCCCGAATGTGATGATGTTTGGCGGAGATGAAAATTACCTGATGCTGAATGGCTTCAGCCTGCTGGCCGGAAGAAATATCAACAAACTGGATGTACAAACCAGCCGCAATGTCTGTATCCTGGGATATGATGTTGCCAAAAAATTATTCAAACTGGGGCCTGAAAAAGCAGTGAATGCAGTAGTGAGGATCAATAACGTCCCTTACCGGGTGGCCGGTGTCTTGGACAGCCGTGGATCTACATTTGGTTTCAGCAGGGATAATGTTATCATCACATCCTATAAAAATATTGACAGGAATTTTCCTTCCGGTTTTTCTTATGTTATTGCAGTTATGACCAACGACCTGCTGAAAGTAAGTGAAGCTATGGGAGAAGCAGAGGGTATTTTCAGGGCAGTAAGAAAACTTACCATTACAGAAGAAAGCAATTTTGTGCTGGATCGTAGCGACAGTGTGGCTGAAAGGGCCATGAATAGTCTTCGATTCTTAACTGTTTCAGCTACCGTAATAGGTCTCATAACGCTGATTGGCGCTGCCATTGGCCTGATGAATATAATGCTGGTGTCTGTATCTGAAAGAACCCGGGAAGTTGGGCTAATAAAAGCGATAGGCGGGAAGAGCAGGATGGTAAGCCGCCAGTTTTTAATGGAGGCCATTATAATCAGCCTTTTGGGAGCCCTGATGGGCATTATTCTGGGGGTATTAGTTGGAAATCTGTTCTCCATTGTACTAAAAACCGGTTTTGTAGTACCCTGGAACTGGGTAATTTATGGGATTGTATTGTGCTCCCTGGTTGGGTTATTGGCTGGCCTTTACCCTGCACTTAAGGCAGGAAAACTCAATCCTATTGATGCATTGCGGTACGAATAAAGGGGTCAAAAGTTGACCTGTATCCATTTTTATTAAATCCGCTGATTTTCTCTTCAAATTAATCGTTTTGAAATTGTTCCGTTTAAAAAAATCCTTAACTTGACCCCCCTTACCAAAAAAAGCAGGGAAGGGAATTTTTGTTTCAACTTTTTTCTTAGCATTGTACGTCTTAAAAGGATTAGTACTTAACATTCAAAATTTAAAAAATTAAGATCATGGCAGAGATTAAACCAACTGCAACGGCTTCTGTTAAGGCCACTTCTGTTCAACCAAAAAAGAGCAGCAACATTATTTCATGGGTTGCTCCTCTAGTGTGTATCATTGCCGGTTATGCAATCTGGCGTTTTATGATGGGAAATCCAAGTGGATTTGAGCAACCAGATGCATCTGGTGGTTTCTGGCCACACCATTTAAAGCCCAAAAATGCCTTCAACCGTATTTATGAAGGTGGTATCATTGTTCCGTTGCTTATTGGCATGTTCCTGATGGTAGTTGTATTTTCTATTGAAAGGTACCTGACCATCAGAAAAGCATTAGGAAAAGGTTCTATTTCTGATTTTATCAGAAAAGTACAGTATCACCTGGCTAACCGCAATGTAGATGCAGCCCTTTCTGAGTGTGATAAGCAAAGAGGTTCTGTAGGTAATGTAATGAAGGCAGGGCTTCGCCGTTACAAAGAAATGATCAGCGAAGGCAACCTTAATACTGATCAAAAAGTAATTGCCATTCAAAAAGAGGTAGAAGAAGCTACTGCTCTTGAATTACCTATGCTGCAGAAGAACCTGGTGTTTCTTTCTACCATCACTTCAGTTGGTACCCTGATCGCCTTGTTGGGTACGGTAATGGGTATGATCCGTTCATTTGCTGCCCTTGGTGAAGAAGGTGGTGCTGGTGCTGCCGGGGAACTCGCCGTTGGTATCTCTGAGGCCTTGTATAATACAGCCCTTGGTATTGGTACCTCTGCTATTGCCCTGATTATGTATAATATATTCACAACTAAGATCGACTCCATTACTTACGGCATTGATGAGTCAGGATTTACCCTTACACAAAGTTTTGCTTCCCTTTATAAATAAGCGGAAACTCCTTTGTGGAAAAATTAAATCTATTCATCTCATTACTAAAATATTCGTAAACAATGCCTAGTGTTAAAATACCAAGGAAGAGTACAGATACGGATATGACCCCCTTTGTGGACATAGCCTTTCTGATATTATCTTTCTTTATCATGGCTACCAAATTCAAACCTCCAGAGCCGGTTGAAATTACCACTCCGGGTTCGGTATTATCTCAGAAATTGCCTGAGAATAATGCAGTTATGGTGATCATTGATTCCTCAAACAAGGTTTACTTTTCAGTACTTTCTGAGAAGGATAAATCAAAATTTGATGCTATCATTGAAAACATTAACACCACCCGCAATCTTGGTTTAAGCCCTGCTGAAAAAGCTAATTACAAGAAAACTTTTGCAGTTGGTGTACCATTTGGGAATCTGAAAGAATTGCTGGCTACACCGGCAGATCAGCAGAAAAGCATAAAGCAGCCCGGAATACCTGTAATGGACTCTGCTAATAATGAACTGGTTTGGTGGATAGCCGCTGCAAAGGCTGCCTTTGCCGGCGAATCACTTAACTATCTTATTAAAGGTGACGGTCATTCCAAATACCCGGCTTTTGAGGCAGTGGTAAGCGCCTTAAAAAGAAATGATGAGTTTAAATATAACCTGGTGACTGCACTGGATGATATTCCAACGAATTCTGAATTGGATAAATACAACAGAAGGGTTACCAAGTAATTAATTTATTAACAAATTAAATCAGTCATAATATGGCAAGTATAGATACCGGTGGTGGCGATAGCGGGCATAAAAAAGGCCCCGGTGTAAAAAAAGCCAAGAAGCTTTCTACCAGGGTGGATATGACCCCCATGGTAGACTTAGGTTTTCTGCTGATTACTTTCTTCGTTTTTACGGCAACCATGTCAACTCCAACTACAATGGATTTGAATATGCCGAAAGACGTAAAAGATGAAAAGCAACAAACGGAAGCCAAGGAATCCAGTGTACTGACAATCATGCTCGGAAAGGGAAACCAGGTTTATTATTATGAAGGAAAACTGGTAGTTGATGCTACCGGCAATAACTTCAAATCAACAACCTTTAAAGGTATCCGTGATGTAATTATTAATAAAAAGAAGGATGTAATTAGCCGTCACGTACACGATGAAACCTGTAAAAAAACCCAGGATAAAGCCAAAGAAAAAGGCGATCCTGATTGGGAGAAAGCTTGCCTGGACAGGGATTTTATTGTGGTTATAAAACCCAATGAAGAGGCTACCTACAGTAACACAGTGGATATTCTTGATGAAATGACCATTAATCAGGTAAGGACTTATGCAATGGTAAAAATATTGCCCGACGAAGACAACCTGATTAAAGAGACAGAAAAAGCAAATGGAATAAAATAAAGGGCTAGCAGTTGTGGAATAATTACACTGCCTGCATCTTATAAAAAACGTTTAACTCATGGAAGCCAACAAGATTTTATCCGCCGACATCCTCGACCTGATTTTCGAAAACAGGAATAAGGATTATGGTGCTTATGAGTTGAGAAAAACTTATAACCGCCGCATTATGAGGGCCCTGCTGATCACTGCTTCTATTGCTGCCCTGGCATTAATAGGCTCAGTGCTCTCCAGTTCACTTAAATCCAATAAAGACGGTAAAGTGAAACTGCAGGAAGTTACCCTTCAGGATATTAAGCAGGAAGAAGAGAAGAAAGTAGTTCCTCCTCCTCCGCCCCCTCCGAAAGTGGAACCGCCCAAAGTGGAAATGAAACAGTTTACCCCTCCTGTAATTAAAAAGGATGAGGAAGTGGAAAAACCACCTCCACCACAGGAAGAACTGAAAGACGTAAAGATCGCTGAGATCAACCAGGAAGGTATTAAAGATGACAATATTGCCACACCGGTCGTAATTGATGAAGGTAAGCAGATCATCGAGGAAAAGAAAGAAGATCCCGATGAGAACAAGATCTTCGATAAAGTTGAAATTGAAGCTGCTTTCCCCGGTGGTGACAGCAAATGGCGTCGTTACCTGGAAACAAACTGTAACGGCCAGGTGGCTACCGATAATGGTGCTCCTGAAGGAACTTACACTACCGTGATCCAGTTTGTTGTGGACAAAGAAGGTAATATCAGTGATGTAAGGGCCCTGACCAATCATGGCTACGGTATGGAAGAAGAAGCTATGAGGGTTATTAAAAAAGGACCCAAATGGACACCTGCCATTCAGAATGGCCGTTCAGTAAAAGCCTATCGTAAGCAGCCCATCACCTTCCAGGTACAGGGTGAATAAACTGCCAATAATTTTAAATAAAATCCTTTCTGTAATTGCAGAAAGGATTTTTTGTTTTCAGCTATTAACAGATCCATTCTAATTTTGACAACATGATTAGTAAATCAACCGGCTGGGATGACACTATTGTAGCACTTGCCACAGCACCTGGAGTAAGTGCTATCGGTGTGATACGTTTAAGTGGCCCGGCTGCTATCCCCATCACTGCCGAATTATTTACATCAAAAAAACTAATGCAGCAACCTTCTCATACAATACATGTTGGTTATTTGAAAGATGAGGACTCTGTAATTGATGAGGTGGTTATATCGTTATTTAAAGCGCCAAGTTCTTATACAGGGGAAGATGTGGTTGAAATCAGTGGCCATGGATCGCCATACATACTTCAGCGCATCATCGATGCCTGTATAAAAAAAGGGGCAAGACTGGCCAAACCAGGTGAATTTACACAACGGGCCTTTTTAAACGGCAAACTGGACCTTGCCCAGGCTGAGGCCGTTGCTGACTTAATAGCTTCCAACACTGCCGCGGCTCAAAGGGCAGCCTTGCACACAATCAGGGGCGGCTTTTCGGCAGATCTTAAAATGCTCCGTGACCGCTTGTTGCAGTTCTCAGCCTTAATTGAATTGGAACTGGACTTTTCACAAGAGGATGTGGAATTTGCCGACAGAAAACAGTTTTACCAGCTGATTAATGAATTAACATCTTCAACTGACAAACTAATTCAATCGTTCAAATTAGGTAATGTAATAAGAAATGGAGTTTCTGTGGCAATTGTGGGTAAACCCAATGCCGGTAAATCAACCTTGCTGAACGACCTCCTGAACGATAACCGGGCTATTGTAAGTGATATACCAGGAACTACCAGGGACACCATTGAGGAAGTGATCAATATAGATGGAATTCTTTTCCGGCTTATTGATACGGCCGGTATCAGGGAACATACCACTGATGCTATTGAATCGGCAGGTATTGAACGGAGTATGCAAAAAATGAGGGCCGCAGATATAGTATTGTATGTATTTGATGTGAAGGCAGAAACAGGTGAAATAATTAACTGGCAGCAAAAGGCTGAAAAGGATGGCATCAAACACCTGCTGGTAGCGAATAAAATCGACAGTATCGGCGAATCACAAAGCCGTGAAAAATTCAGCACACTGGAGAATGTAGTTTTTATCTCTGCCAGGGAAAACCTGCATACAGGGGTTTTGAAAGCAAGAATGATTGACCTGGTATTGGAAGGAAAGGTGCAGGCAGAAGATACAGTGGTTACTAATGCAAGACATTATCATACGCTGAAAGAAGTGGCAAAATCATTGCATGATATCCGGGCCGGACTTAATAATAAATTACCCGGCGATTTATTAGCATTGGATATTCGCCGTTGCCTTCATTATCTCGGAGAAATAACAGGTGAAATAACCAACGAAGATCAGCTCGATTATATCTTCAGTAAGTTTTGTATCGGAAAGTAAACTCACTTACTCTTGTAAGGCAGAAGACTCTTTTGTAGAAAATATCAACCCGATATATTTCAGTGAATAAGTAGCCAATAGCATAAAGCAGAACAGGAAAATTACTGTTACTTCCTGGGAAAATTGTCTTAGCCAGAAAGCTTCCATCAATATAACAGCATGAATGAAGCAAATTAGCCTGGAAGAAAAAGCATGGCTGAAACCCTGGTTAGTCAATAAATGGTGAATATGTGTTTTATCCGGGCTGAAAGGTGACCTGCCCTGCCAAAGCCTTGTGCCAAACACCCTTAGTGTATCAAAAACAGGTAACCATACAAAGCTGAGAATAAAAGCAGGGGACAGGTAAAAAGAACCGCTGCCGGAAATATGATCTGATTGTATAAGGCGGATACATAAAACAGCTGAAACAAAGCCCAGGAGTAAAGAACCGGTATCACCCATAAAGATGCGTGCCGGGTTCATGTTAAAATATAAAAATGCCAATAAACCGCCTGCCAGGGCAAATGCAATCATCCCTGTGTTGGCATCACCATTCAAGGTCAATAATAAGCCAAGCCCGGTAAGGCTCATAAAGCCAATGCCCCCTGCCAATCCGTCAATACCATCAATCAGGTTGAATGCATTGGTGATGCCTGCAATAGCAAGAATAGTAAAACTAAATTGTGCCGTTAGCGGTAACTCATAAATACCAAATAATCCTTCAAAAGAAGTGATACGAATTCCTGCTGCAGCTACCAATGCAGCCAGGCTGAATTGCACTAAAAATTTATACTTAGCAGAAAGGTCCTTCAGGTCATCCATTATACCCAGTGCAAGCAAAATAATAACAGAAAAGAAAAAGGCAATCTGAGCAGGTTCGGTACTGAAAGGAAACCAAAGGAACAGCGATATCATCATTCCTCCTGCAATGGCAATACCTCCCATGGTGGGTACCGGAGATGTATGTTCTTTTCGGGCATTCGGCAAATCATATAGCCTGTACTTCCTGATAAGACTAATAACGGGTGGGATAATGATCAATGCTGCTGCAAAAGCAGTTAAAAAACATAACAATGCTGATTTAAAAGCAGGCAACGTAAAGTTGATCTGTAACAGAAAAAGGTGGCTTTTCATAATACAGGTATTTTGGATATTGGTAAGGCTAATATAGACGACCATTTTTAGAAATGCAAGGCCTGCATTAATAATATCGCAGAAATATGCTTTTAGCTTTAACAAACTGCAGTAATCCCCGAAACCATCGGATATTTGCAGTGGCAAGACCGTAATTTTCCGGTTTCGCCGATACAATGAATTTTGCCGAGTTAATATTCTGGATCAGCCTCGCCATTCTCTTTTACAGTTACCTGGGATATGGTATCCTGGTTTTTTTGTTAAACAATATCCGGGTACTTTTCAGTGCAACTAAAAAGATCGTTTCTCCTGAAATACCCGTTACATTGATTATCACAGCCTATAATGAAGCAGCCATATTGCCTCAGAAGATCACCAATACATTAGCGATAGATTATCCCGGAGAGAAATTAAAAATTCTGATAGTGACTGATGGCTCAACAGATTCTTCAGAACAAATCGTTAAGAACTATCCCAAAGTTGAGTTGTTGCATCAGCAGGAAAGAATGGGTAAATATGCTGCCATCAAAAGAGCAATGAAAAATGTAACCACACCCGTTGTTGTTTTCAGTGATGCGAATACTATGCTTAACCCGGAATGCATCAGCAGAATAATGGTTCATTTTGATGACTCCATTGTTGGCGCCGTAGCCGGGGAAAAAAAGATCATGCAGAATAATTATGCTTCAGCTGTAGGGGAGGCTGAGGGATTATACTGGCAATACGAGTCTTTTATGAAAAAACTGGACGCAGAACTCTATACTGTCGTGGGGGCTGCCGGTGAACTTTTTGCATTACGTACTAATTTATTCAGGGAGTTAAATGACGATTTGATCCTCGATGATTTTGTTTTATCTATGCAGGTATGCCTGCAAGGATATAAAATAGCTTATGAACCTGACGCATTTGCTACCGAATGGCCTTCTGCATCACTGGCGGAGGAAGAAAAAAGGAAGGTCCGGATTTCAGCAGGTGCCTACCAGTCGTTGCATTACTTAAATGGGATCCTGAATTTTTTTAAACATCCGCTGCTGAGTTTTCAGTTTATTTCAAGACGATTATTAAGATGGGTTTTTTGTCCCCTTATGCTGCTATTGGTTTTTTTTAGTAATGCATCGGTGGCTTTGAATGCTGGAAATAAATTCTACCAGGTCTTATTTATTGGGCAGCTTGTATTTTATGTTTTTTCCGTTCTGGGCTGGTTATTTATAAAAGCTGGAAAAAGAGCCGGTTTGTTCACTGTGCCATTTTATTTTGTTTTTATGAATTATTGTCTCGTAAAGGGTTTCTTCCGCTTTGTAAGAGGAGGACAGTCTGTTCTTTGGGAAAAATCAATAAGGCAGGCGGTAGAATAGCAATACCGAGACCTGACTGTAAATGTAAGTTTTACAAGAAGTAAATTTGTCTAAAGTATAGGTTATCCATTCATCATCTCACATACTAAAAAATCCGGTTGGCTATCTGAAAGGAGTGGGCCCTCAAAGGGCAGAACTGCTTCAAAAAGAACTTAATATTTTCACTTTTGGTGACCTGCTGAATCACTTCCCTTATCGTCATGTAGATAAAACAAAGGTCAATGCCATTGCTGATATACGGCCTGAAACTGAATTTGCCCAGGTGGCCGGTGTTCTGCTGAGTGTGGAATTGATAGGACAAAGAGCAGGCAAGCGACTGGTTGCAAGACTTAAAGATAATACCGGCGTTATGGAACTCACCTGGTTCCAGGGTTTGAACTGGGTTCAAAAAACACTGCAGGAAGGACAATCATACCTGGCATTCGGCAGAATCAGTTTCTATAATGGAATGCCACAGATCATTCATCCGGAAACTGAACAATTAGTTCCGGGCACACCTGTAACCAAAAGTTTCCTCGAGCCCATTTATTCCACTACGGAAAAACTGAAAGCAAAAGGTTTGGGAGGCAGACAAATCGGGAAACTGACACAGTTGCTGATGTCAATGCTACATGAAAAAGATGTACAGGAGAATTTGCCTGATGCTATACTAAATCAGCTTAAACTTATCAGCCGGTTTAAAGCTTACAGGCAAATACATTTTCCTCAAAACCCGGATGAATATCAAGCAGCAGTTAATCGGTTAAAATTTGAAGAACTGTTCATGGCGCAGCTCCGGATGGGCCTTATTCGTTCCGGAAGGCACCGGTTTTCAAAGGGTGTAGTGTTCGATAAAGTTGGTGAATTTTTCAATGAGTTCTACAAAAGTCACTTGCCTTTTGAACTTACGAATGCTCAAAAAAGGGTAATAAAAGAATTAAGGACCGATACGGCAAAGGGAAGGCAAATGAACCGCCTGCTGCAAGGAGATGTAGGAAGCGGAAAAACAATTGTAGCTGTTCTGCTCATGTTACTGGCAGCGGACAATAATTTTCAGTCCTGCCTGATGGCGCCTACAGAAATCCTGGCCCAGCAGCATTTTCAAACAGTAAGTTCATTGTTGCAAAATATAAATGTGCGGGTTGAATTGCTGACCGGCTCCACGAAAGCCGGTGCAAGAAAGAGGATTTTGCAAGAGCTTCAGGAGGGTACATTGCATATTTTGATTGGAACTCATGCCGTAATAGAGGAGGCGGTGCAATTCAAAAACCTGGGTATTGTTATTATTGATGAACAACATCGGTTTGGTGTGGCACAAAGGGCAAAGCTCTGGGAAAAAGCAGCTGTGCCACCTCACATCCTGGTAATGACAGCCACACCTATACCCCGCACCCTTGCAATGACTGCATATGGAGACCTAGATTATAGTATTATTGATGAAATGCCACCCGGACGGCAACCTATCACCACCGTTCACCGTTATGAATCACACCGGAGCAAGGTGATGGACTTTATCCGCACTGAAATTGCGAAAGGCCGCCAGGTTTACATCATTTTTCCGCTGATAGAAGAAAGTTCCAAACTGGATTATGAAAACCTGATGAAGGGCTATGAGAATGTGAAAGCTTATTTCCCGGAGCCCAAATACTGGATAAGCATGGTTCATGGCAGGCAAACTTCGGAGCAGAAGGAAACCAACATGAAGCGATTTGTGGAACATGATACTCAAATCATGGTTTCTACAACGGTAATTGAAGTGGGGGTGAATGTGCCCAATGCTTCGGTAATGGTGATTGAGAGTGCTGAAAAATTCGGGCTTTCCCAACTGCACCAGTTAAGGGGGCGGGTAGGCAGGGGGGCAGAAAAAAGCTATTGTATTTTGCTGACCGGGTCAAAATTGGGTAATGATGCCCGTGAAAGGATCAGGATCATGACACAAACAAATAATGGATTTGAAATAGCAGAAAAAGACCTCGAATTAAGGGGGCCGGGTGAAATTGAAGGTACCAAACAGAGCGGGGCGTTAAACTTCCGGCTGGCCAGCATAGTCCAAGACAGGCCTTTACTGGAATTGGCCAGAAATATGGCTGCAAAGTTGGTGGACGAGGATCCGGACCTTGTTTCGGCAGAAAATTTGCGGGTAAAAGAATTCCTGCATTACCGAAAAGGGAATGTGGTTTGGAGCAGGATTTCATAAAGCATGCATGCCCGGTTTACCCGAATGGAAAATTTTACCATGAAAAGACATTTCTTAACACAAGATTTCAAACCAACTCTCACAAAAAAGAGTTATTTTAATAAAAATAATTTGGCCCTGAAAAAGAACCTTACCTCCTTCGTACTGCTCTTCTTTGTACTTTTTGCCGGTGCACAGGGTAATATAGAGTTTGTGCAAAATAAAGGCCAGTGGGACAGCCGTGTTCAATACAAGGGTATTGTAAACAACGGAGCAGTATTTGTCAGGAATGATGGCGGATTTACCATACTCCAGCACAACCCGACGGATTATCTGAACCTTACCCGGTTCTTACACGGACACAAATCTGACGGATCTCCCGTAACAGCAACGGATAAAATAGTGGTACGTTCGCATGCCTGGAATGTTGATTTTATAGGCGCTTCAAAAGAATTGGAAACTGTTGCGGAAAAAGTTATACCCGCCTATAATAATTACTTCATCGGTAATGATCCTTCCCGGTGGGCCGGCGACTGTAAAATTTACCAGGCAATTACCCTCAAAAATGTATACCCGAATATTGATGTTCGATATTATACCGATAATGGTTATCTGAAATATGATATTGTAGTTAAGCCCGGAGGCGATGTTTCTAAGATCGCTTTAAAATATGGTGGCATCGATAAACTACAAGTGAAAAATAAAGAGTTGGCGATTACTACCTCTATCGGTGAGTTGCGGGAATCTTCACCCTATACTTACCAGGGCGGACTTACCGGAAGAAAGGAAATTGAATGCAAATATGTGGTTAAGGATAATGTGTTACGTTTTGATGTAAGAGAATATGATCCTGCTGCAACATTGGTCATTGATCCGGTAATTGTTTTCTGTTCTTTTTCCGGCAGCCAGGCAGATAACTGGGGCTTTACTGCTACCTATGGCCCTGACGGTAGTCTATATGGAGGTGGTATCGTATTTGATAATGGATTTCCTACCAGCCCCGGTGCCTTTCAAACGACTTACCAGGGCGGCACCGGTAACTCCCCAATAGATATCGGAATAATTAAGCTTTCACCCAATGGCAACAACAGGGTATACGCTACTTATATTGGCGGCGGTGGAAACGATCAACCCCATAGCCTGGTAGTAGATCCACAGGGTAACCTTGTTTTAGCCGGCAGAACCAGTTCCAGTAACTACCCGGTGGTGAATCCCGGTGGACAAGTGGGCGGTGGCGGCGGATATGATATTGTTGTTACTAAGCTAAATGCAAACGGTACTGCTTTAATAGGATCAAAGAAAATAGGGGGTAGTGCAGATGATGGAGTAAATATTACAACCCTGAGAAGCGGCATTAATTCGCTTCAACGGAATTACGGAGACGATGGTCGCAGTGAGGTTATTTTGGATGGGGCCGGTAATGTTTATGTTGCTTCAAGTACACAATCCGGTAACTTTCCGATTATAGGTTCTCCGTTCCAGGGAACATTTGGCGGTCAGCAGGATGGTGTAGTGTTGAAACTTAATTCTAACCTATCTACTGTTTTATTTTCCAGTTATCTCGGCGGCTCTGGTGATGACGCAGCCTATGTAATATCTATAGGCCCCGGCGGTAATATATTTGTTGCAGGAGGTACAGAAAGCGGCAATTTTCCGGGCAACACAGCAGGAACTATTGGTCCTGCCAATAATGGACTTATTGATGGTTTTCTGACGGTTATTACTAATAACGGATCATCCATAATCAGAACTACATATTTAGGAACCTCTGGTTACGACCAGGTATTCGGGGTGCAATTTGACCTGAATGGGTTCCCTTATGTAATGGGTCAAACCACAGGTAGCTGGCCGGTAGTGAATGCAACTTATAGCAACAGTAATGGCAAACAGTTCATTGCCAAATTGCAGCCCGATCTTTCCAATTGGGTTTACTCAACTGTTTTTGGTTCGGGTTCTTCCACTCCCAACATATCACCCATTGCATTCTTGGTAGACCGCTGTCAGAATGTTTACATTTCAGGCTGGGGAGGAAACTTTTTCGGTCCGAGTAATAATGTCTATAATAGTTCAGGTACGTTGGGATTGCCGGTAACACCCGATGCCTTCAAAGGCACTACCGATGGCCGTGACCTGTATTTTTTTGTATTGAAACGGGATGCAACTGATATACTTTTCGGCAGCTTTTTCGGAGAAAATAATACTGTAACGCAAGGTGGGTGCGACCATGTGGATGGTGGTACAAGCCGTTTTGATGCAAATGGAGTTATTTACCAGGCTATTTGCGGAAACTGTAAACTCGGTGCTTCCTCCTCCCCGGTTTATCCAACAACTGCAGGGGCATGGTCTACAACGAATGTATCTCCCAATTGTAACCTGACCATGGTGAAGATTGCTATGAACCTTGCCGGGGTAGCTTCAAATATTCAGTCCTCCATTAATGGAGTACCCAGGGATACTGCCGGATGTGTACCGCTGACTGTGGATTTTGTAGATACAGTGGCAAATGCTCAATCGTATGAATGGGATTTTGGTGATGGCTCACCAGTTGTAACCACCACTACACCGAATACCGCACATACTTACACCTTTACAGGTACTTTCAGGGTAAGGCTTATAGCCATTGATCCCAATACCTGTAATATCAGGGATACTTCTTACATGAATATCCGTGTTGGCGATTTGCAAGCTTCCCTAGCTTTTAACCCGGTAAAACTGCCCCCCTGTGATTCATTTAAATATCGCTTTGATAACTTATCAATACCGCCACCTCCCAGACCATTCGGGCCTCAAACCTTCATCTGGGACTTTGGTGATGGGTCTCCAAGAGTAAGAACAGGGCCTGCCCCCGTATTTCATACCTATACAGGGCCCGGTACCTATACTGTAAAACTGATTTTGCTGGATTCAAATTATTGTAATTCGCCAGATTCAATCGACTTTGATCTTAGTGTTGCAGAAAATGTGGACGCCAGGTTTACAACACCGCCAACAGGATGTACACAATACAACGCAGTATTTAAGAATACATCGCTGGCCGGGCAAACATGGTTATGGGATTTTGGTGACGGTACGACATCTACGGCTTTTGAACCTATACATTTGTACAGTTCTCCCGGTACATATACAATTACACTGATAGCCTTTAATCCAAATACCTGCAACCTGGTAGATACTGCAAGATTCACCATAACTGTATTTGACGGGCCAACACCTGATTTTAGTTATGCACCGGTAACACCTGTACCTAATACACCGGTAACATTCACCAACCTATCATCTCCTGATGCCATTCGTTTCAAGTGGGATTTTGGTGATGGAGATTCTCTTATTACCACTTCAAGGGCACCGGTGCAACATCAGTATAATGCAACAGGTACGTTTAATGCCTGCCTCACTGCCTACAATGCCGCAGGATGCGACAGCACTATCTGCAAAAGTGTAATGGCAGAAATTATACCGCTGGTGGATGTTCCGAATGCCTTTACTCCTCTTAGCGGTGATGTGAACAGTGTGGTATTTGTTAAAGGTTTTGGTATAGCCAAAATGCAATTCACTATTTGGAACCGCTGGGGACAAAAAGTTTTTGAGACGAATAACCGCTTCCAGGGTTGGGATGGAAAAGTGAAAGGGGCCGTGCAACCGATGGATGTTTATGTTTATACGTTGAATATTGAATTTTTTGACGGAACTAAAACGACCAAAAAAGGAGATATTACCCTGATACGATAACAATATTTCTTAACCGTGAAAGCAAGGCGATGAAAAAGAGATTGGTGACTTTACTGGCGGCAGGGGTGATGGCATTTACACAAGTAAGGGCCCAGGACCTGCATTTTTCCCAATTCATGAATTCTCCCTTGCTGACTAATCCTGCTAATACCGGCTTTATGCCGGATGGTGATTATCGCCTGGGGGCTAACTACCGTAACCAGTGGGCCTCTGTGACTGCTTTTCCCTACAAAACGATGAGTGTATATGGTGATGTGCAAACAATGCAGAACAGCGATAATACCGGCTGGCTGGGTCTTGGCGGTGTAATACTGAGGGATGTGGCCGGCACCAGTGTGCTTACATCAACAAAAATTTATGGTTCCATTGCCTATCATCAAATGATCAATGCAGGTAGTTTATTAAGCCTTGGGTTTAATGTAGGTTGGGCTAATAAGAATATCAATACCAGTAACCTTAGCTTCCCCAGCCAATGGAACGGACGTTTTTTTGATGCACACCAGGTTGGTACAGCCCCGAAATTTGATGCAAACAATATCAACTACCTTGATATGCAGGTAGGTATGAACTATGCGTATTTTCCCACCGACAGAGCTTATTTCAATGCAGGATTCTCTGCCATGCATGTAAACAGACCAAGAGAAACTTTTTTCAGCTCTCAATCCGGGGTTGATAACAGGGTGCCTGTACGCTACACCGGATTTTTGAACGGCAGCTTCAAAGTGAGTGATATGCTGATCGTAAATCCAAACATTTATGCTTCATTACAGGCAAAATCTTATGAAATAGTAGGAGGTTTAAATGCCCATTATAATATATCCGGGGACGGTGAAAAGATTCTTATAGCCGGAGCATACTACAGGTACAGGGATGCAATCATTCCTATGGTTGGCTTAGGACTCAAAGATTATACGTTTATGTTTACTTATGATGTAACCACCTCTTCATTATCCAATTTCAACAATGGCCGTGGTGCCATGGAGTTTTCACTGGTTAAAACCGGGGTAGTTGACAGATACCGGGGTAATAAAAGAGAGTCAATGTGCCCTTCTTTCCGCACTTATTAATATCGGTTACAGCTTTATCATTTGGCTTTTAATACCGATTTTTGCAGTTTTAATTGGTAATGGCCTAAATACATGGAAGCAGCAGCTTATTCATCCCTGACAAATTACCTCGTAGATTCTTTTAAGAAAATCATCGGGGATAAAAACGTTTTCGTAGATGAAGAAACGCTGGATACCTATGCTCATGATGAAACAGAGAATTTGTATTATTTACCTGAAGTGGTGCTTAAACCAGGAACTGCTGAAGAAATAAGCGAAATCTTAAAGTTGTGTAATGAGCATAATATTCCTGTTACCCCCCGTGGAGCCGGAACAGGTGTAAGTGGTGGCGCATTACCTCATGCCGGTGGTGTTCTTTTGTCGACAGAAAGAATGAATACCATTCTTGAAATCGATGAGAGAAACCTGCAGGTAACCACTGAACCGGGTGTAATTACTGAAGTTTTACAAAACGCTGTAAAAGAAAAAAACCTGTTCTATCCTCCCGATCCCAGCAGCCGGGGTTCTTGTTTTATTGGTGGAAACATTGCAGAAAACAGTGGTGGCCCCAAGGCAGTAAAATATGGCGTTGTTAAGGATTATGTGCTGAATCTAGAAGTGGTATTACCTACGGGTGAAATTATTTGGACTGGCTCAAACGTCATTAAAAATGCTACGGGTTATAACTTAACTCAGTTAATTGTAGGAAGTGAAGGTACACTCGGTATTGTTACAAAGATTGTATTAAGACTTATACCATTACCCAAATACGATTTGCTGATGCTGGTACCTTTCAGGAACCTGGAGCAGGCCGGCGAGGCAGTAAGTGCCATTTTCAGGGCCGGCTTTGTGCCAAGCGCCATGGAATTAGTAGAAATAAATGCACTGAAGATTGTGAGTGAGTTTGTGGAAAGCAATGCTATACCTATAACAGAAGATACTGCTGCCCATCTTATCATCGAAGTGGATGGAAATAATATGGATGTTTTGATGCAGGAAATGGAAGCTATTGGTGACTTGCTGACAAGCTATAATATCGGGGAAATTTATTTTGCCGATGATGCCCGTCAAAAAGAAGAGTTATGGAAACTCAGGCGAAGGGCCGCTGAAGCCGTTAAATTGATCGGCTACACAATAGAAGAAGATACAGTAGTACCAAGGGCTGAATTGCCTGCATTGATAAGGGGTGTAAAAGAATTGGCTGCAAAGCATGATTTTGACGTGGTATGCTATGGCCATGCAGGAGACGGAAACTTACATGTTAGAATAAGGAAAGAGGGTATTCCCAATAGCCATGGTAATGAAGAGATGACCGCAGTGTTACGGGAATTATTTAAACTGGTAAAAAAACTCGGGGGCACCATTAGTGCGGAGCATGGCATCGGGTTGATACAGAAACCTTATATGGATATTGCTTTTGACAGTACGGCAATGCGGTTGATGAGAGAAATAAAAAAGGCATTTGACCCGAATAATATTTTAAACCCTGGTAAAATTTTTGATTTAAAGAATTAAACCCAATGAACATGAAGAAAATCATTTTATCCCTGATGATGACTTTTGTGATGCTTTCGGTATATGCACAGGAAGAGAAAGAGAAAGGTTTCAAAAAAGAGAACCTGTTTACGGGCGGAAGTGTTACTGTTTCATTTTTTAACGGAGCAACCATTTTAGGGGCCAACCCGATTTTCGGGTATAAACTGGCCAATTTTGCGGATGCCGGAGTGGTTATAAACTTTACTTACAGCGGCCAGCGGGATATCTTTGAGTTTGATGATAAGTTAAAACAAAACGTATATGGCGGCGGACTGTTTACACGCCTTTATCCGGTAAATTTTCTTTTTTTGCAAGGTCAGTTTGAGCATAATTTCATTAGCCTGAAATATACCCCGGCCACCAACAATTATCAACCTTACAAGGAAACAGTAGACGCCAATTCTTTTTTAGTGGGAGGTGGTTACTGCCAGGGCCGGCAACCAGGCTCTAATACTTTTTATTATGTATCCGTTCTTTTCGATGTCACAAAGAATGAAAACTCACCATATGTGGATGTAGTATATGATAATGCGACCGGCCGGAAAAGTGTAAGGGCTGTACCCCTTATCAGGGCAGGGATCAATATCGGACTATTCCAGGGAAGGCACCGCCGGTATGAATAAATGCTACGTCAAATAATGCAGTAATGCGGAAGGGTCATCAATTATGGTGATCCTTTTTATTGCGTCTTCATACAGAAATTGTTCTTTTTTCATCAGCTCAATATGGGCTATGAGATGAGTATAAAAACCTCCTGAGTTAAGAATAAAGATGTGTTTATCATGAATAGTAAGCTGATTCCATGTTACTATTTCAAATAATTCGTCCAGTGTGCCAAAACCGCCGGGCAAAATGATGGCTGCATCGCAAACACTGTAAATTCGCCGTTTCCGCTCATGCATATCATCGCATACAATCAATTCACTGATGCCTCTGTGCTGCACCTCCCACTCCAGTAATAGTTTAGGAATAAAGCCGGTAACCCGGCCTCCATTTTGCATTACACTATCCGCTATTATACCCATAATGCCTGCACTGCCCCCGCCATATACAAGGCCAATTTTATTTTCAGCCATCAGTTTTCCTAGCGTTGTAGCATGCTTTTCAAATACAGGGTTCAGCCCCATTTTTGAACCGCAGAAAACAGCAAGAGAGTTTATTTTCATCTGTTATTGTATTGGAGCAAAGGGAATAATATTTTCTTTATCTTCAAAATTCATTTAAAAGGGCCCTTTCAAAATATCTATACTTTAAAAGCCAATCCCAATATGTCTCCTGCCATCCTTTTCACATTCGTCATCGGTTATTTCGTTTTGTTATTGGTTGTTGCTTGGTATACCTCCCGTAATTCCAATAATGAATCTTTTTTTATTGGAAACCGCAACAGCAACTGGATGCTGGTGGCTTTTGGAATGATAGGTACATCATTGTCCGGAGTTACGTTCGTGAGTGTGCCCGGCAGTGTAGGGTCTAGTAATTTTTATTATTACCAGGTAGTGATTGGGTACTTATTGGGCTACATGGTTATTGCCTTTGTTTTGCTGCCATTGTATTACCGCATGAACCTTACAAGTATCTACACCTATCTTGAAAAAAGGTTTGGTATCAATGCCCACAAGGCTGGCGCATTTTTTTTCATTCTCTCCCGTACAGTTGGTGCTACCGCAAGGCTTTACCTCGTAATAAGTGTACTTCAGATTTTTATTTTCAATAAACTGGGAATACCATTCGAAGCAACAGCATTCGTAATTCTCTTGTTGATTTTGTTATACACATTTGAAGGTGGTGTCAAGACAATCATCTATACAGATACCTTGCAAACCACCGGCATGCTGGTAGGCCTGGTGGTTTGTATTATTGTTATCATCAAAACATTGGGGACTGACTTTGGCGGAGCCTTATCCATGATGTCAGATAAAGGCTACACCCGTTTGTTTAACTGGGATGTGAATGCCCCATCTTATATATGGAAACATATAGTGGGGGGCATGTTCATAGCCATCGCCATGACCGGCCTTGACCAGGAAATGATGCAAAAGAATATCAGTGTAAAAACGCTGAAAGATTCCCAAAAGAATATGATGACTTTTACTTCAGTTTTGATGGTTGTAAATTTTTTGTTTTTGGTACTGGGCGGAGTATTGTATCTCTATGCCAATACAAAAGGGATCAATGTGCCTCCGGATGATCTTTTTCCAACCATAGCTTTAAGTGATGCATTCAGCGGAAGTATCGGGATCATCTTCATCATTGCCCTTATTTCTGCTTTATTTCCCAGTGTTGATGGTGCTATAACATCACTCACCTCCTGTTTTTGTATTGATATCCTGGGTCTCAATAAGCGGGAGGGCACAGAAAAAGAAAAGAAAAACACCCGGCTCAAAGTTCATTTTACTTTTGCTGCCGTTTTCTTTTTAATGGTTCTTATTTTTAAATGGGTCAATGATAAATTGATCATTGACTTTATTTTAAAGTTTGCAGGAATTACCTATGGTCCTTTATTAGGGTTGTTTGCATTTGGTATATTAACTCGCCGAAAGCTGAAAGAAAATCTTATTTGGGCTGTCTGCATCATTGCTCCTTTACTGGCTTTATCTGTAGATATGATCAGTAACCCTGCCTGGTATGAGGCGAAACTGCACCTCAAACTGGGATTAGATTCTTTGTCAAAAGCAGTTTTTAACGGCTATAAAATCGGTAATGAACTTATTTTGATAAATGGTATTTTCACTTTCACCGGTTTATGGCTTATATCCCATAAAGGCAGCAATAAGTTGGCAGGGTTACAAGCCGTTTAGTAAGTTATCTTTGTATCAAACAAATTGGTTTGGATATTCTGCATCCATTGGTACAGTCTTTTTCTGAAAAATATTCTTCGGGGGATACTGGGTTGCTTAAGGAGATAAGTGATTATACCCTTGCAATTCACCCGGAACATCATATGCTCAGCGGACAGGTACAGGGAAGGTTGCTCGGCATGATAAGTTGTATGATCAGGCCGTCAAGGATATTGGAGATCGGCACATTTACCGGGTACAGTGCCATATGCCTGGCTGAAGGCCTTGCAGAAGATGGAGTTTTACACACTATTGAAATAAGAGAGGATGATGCCAGATTAGCCAGGGCTTTTTTTGACAGGTCAGCCTGTTCTGCGAGAATGATTGTACATACCGGCAATGCGCTTGAAATAATTCCTGCACTTCATGAAACCTGGGATCTTGTATTTATAGATGCTGACAAACCGTCTTATATAGAATATTTTAACCTTGTATTTCCACGGGTGCGGAAAAACGGGTTTATTTTAGCAGATAATATCTTTTTCCATGGCCAGGTATTGAAGGAAAATATAAAAGGGAAAAGTGCAAAAGGTATCCAGGCCTTCAATAATTTTATCCGGGAAAGAGATGATATTGAAAAAGTAGTGCTTTCTGTCAGAGATGGTTTATACCTTATCAGGAAGCTGTAAAAAATGAATATCCATGCTGAAACTGAAAATAAAACTCTTTATTGTATTAATACTGATTGCTACAACCGGAAGGTCGCAACAATCAGATGCGATTTTGAAATACATTGAAACGTACAAGGATATTGCAGTTGCTGAAATGAAGCGAACAGGTGTGCCGGCAGCTATTACGCTGGCACAAGGTATACATGAATCAGGCGCCGGGCAGGGTAAACTGGTCCAAATGTCCAATAATCATTTTGGAATAAAATGTAAATCTAACTGGACAGGTGAAACAGTTAAACACAACGATGACGCAAGGGGAGAATGTTTCAGGAAATATACCAAAGCGGAAGATTCTTATATTGACCATTCGGACTTTCTTAAAAATAGTGCCAGGTACGCTTCACTTTTCCAGTTAGATCCTGAAGATTATACTAGCTGGGCCAACGGGTTAAAAGCCGCCGGCTATGCCACCAACCCCCGCTACCCGCAGGTGCTCATTAAACTCATTGAAGATTACCAATTGCAGCAATATACTTTTATTGTTACAGGTACAACAATTCAACAAACAAATCCTCCCGCTGAACCCATTAAAGAGACTGACCTGCCTCTTGATAAAAAAGTAAAGGAACCAGAAGTTATACCTGTCGATTATCCGGAAGGGGTTTTCAGGATATATGACACAAAAGTGGTATTTGTTGTAAAAGGTACTTCTTTTCTTTCCCTTGCCCGTACTTATGAGATTGACTTGTCAAAGATTTTTGAGTTCAATGATATGAAACCTGTTGAAATGGTTGAGAAGGATCAGCTTATTTATCTGCAGCGCAAAAGAAAAACCGGTTTAAATGATTTTCATATAGTGAAACCGGGCGAAACATTGCATGAAATCTCCCAACTGAATGCAATCCGGCTGGAAAGCCTTATGGAACTGAACTGGCTTAAAGAAAATGAAATGCCTGCACCCGGTGAGAAACTATATTTAAAAACAAAGGCAGTGGCTATGCCTAAACTGGTATTAAAAGAAAACTTTTCATTAGCCCCGGTAATTAAGTAATTTATTTTTCAACGCTACAAATACTGCAATATGGGACTTATTAAAGTACATGATAAATCCTTTGACACTTATCTTTCGGAGGAAACCATACAGAAAAGGGTAAAAGAAATGGCTGATGCTATCAACAGCGATTATGCCGGTAAGCGGCCCATGTTTATAGCTATATTGAATGGCTCCTTTATGTTTGCTTCCGATCTCTTTAAGCATCTTAGTATTGAGGCGGAATTATGCTTTATTAAACTTGCATCCTACAAGGGATTGAAATCCTCGGGCAATGTAGTTACATCAATTGGCCTGGAAGATGACATCTTCAATAAAGACATAATCATTGTAGAAGATATTGTTGATACAGGTAAGACCCTGCACAATTTCTTACCCAAACTGGAGCATCAGCAGCCCAGAACACTGAAAATAGCTACGCTTCTTCATAAATCTGAGGCCACAGAATACCCCATACGCCTGGATTACGTTGGGTTTGAGATCCCCAATAAGTTTGTAGTGGGCTATGGACTGGATTATGACGGACTGGGTCGTAACTTAAAGGAAATCTATCAGTTAGTATAATTCCTATAACGCTCTGGCAATTTTTTTGTATTTTATCGGGCTAAAATATCCATCTGAAGACCGCTTGTCAAATACTATTATTATTTTTCTTCAGCAAGTCTGTTTATGCCCAGCAATTTTATATCAGGGGAGAGGTAACAGATGAAACCGGCAATATTCTTCAGAATGTTGTAATTCTTCAACACAAAACTGGCTATGTTTTCCGGAGCGGATCGGCAGGTACATTTGGTATACTTTCTCATCAGCAGATGGATACATTAAGTTTTTCCATGCAAGGTTATCAAACGGAAAAGCTGGTGGTAAATGCGGAAAATTATTTAAAGGTAAAACTGAAGTTATTACCGGCTTCGGCCAAACATGCCCATCGTGACAAATTATCATCTGTAACAAAAGACCTGGAAAAGGAAGAACAAAAATCATGGTATACCGGTGATGAAACGTATGCCAGCCTGTTGGAAAACAATTTTATTCCGGCCAAGAGGTTTCCCAGTACCGGGTTGTCCCTTAACGTTGACCGGGCTTCTTACAGCAATATCAGGCGGTTTATTACTTTGAATTCATTAGTGCCCCCCGATGCTGTGCGTATAGAAGAAATGATTAATTACTTCAATTTAAGCTACAACCAGCCTCCGGATAATGAGCTCTTCCGTATACACAGTACATTAACTGCCTGTCCCTGGAATACAGAGAACCAATTAATGTATATTAATCTTTCTTCCTGTAAACTTAACCTGGACACATTGCCCTCCAGTAATCTTGTTTTTCTGATTGATGTATCAGGTTCAATGGATATGCCCAACAGACTGCCGTTATTAAAGTCTGCTTTCCGGTTGTTAGTGAATAACCTCAGGGATAAAGATTCAGTAACTATAGTAGTTTATGGGGGTGTAACCGGTGTGATGCTCAATTGCACCAGCGGAGGAGAAAAGGAAAAGATCTTAAAAGTTATTGATGAACTGGAGCCCGGAGGTAATACTCCCGGTGAATCAGGTATCCGCCTTGCATACAGGGAAGCAAGGAACCATTATATAAAGGACGGTAATAACAGGGTGATACTGGCTACTGACGGTGATTTTAATGTTGGCCTTAAAACAGAAGAGGAGCTGGATGAACTTATTACCAAACAAAGGGACCTGGGTGTTTATCTTACCTGCCTGGGAGTGGGTATGGGAAATTATAAGGATTCCAAGATTCAGTTATTGGCTGAAAGGGGCAACGGAAATTTTGCCTACCTCGATAATTTCAAGGAAGCAGAAAAAGTATTGTTGCAGGAGTTCACCCAAACACTTTATGCAGTGGCTGATAATGTGTATATGGAAGTGGATTTTAACCCGGAATATGTGAAGCAATACAGGCTGGTAGGATTTGATAATAAGGTAGGTGCATTGCGGGACTCACTGGCTGTAATAGAAGGAGGTGAGATCGGATCAGGGTACTCAATGATTGCTTTAATTGAAATTGTTCCCACTGAAATTAACAAAGGAGCTATAAAAGATAATTTTACTACCGGAAGACTGGCCAATATCAATGTTCAATACCAGTATCCCAATAAACCTCAGCAACATTTTTTTAAATACACCAGCAACTTTGTTTTTACTCCTTTTACCGAATTGGATAAAAGCTATCATTTTTCTGCAGCAGTCGCTATGTTCGGTTCGTTGCTTCGCAATTCACCATTTCTAAAGAATATTGGCTGGAATGAAGTGCTGGCACTGGCACAAAACTCCTGCGGCAGTAATGATCTATTGCAAAAAGAATTCACCACACTTGTACAAATGGCTAAAAACCTGTACTCGAAAATCAAAAAGAAAAAAGGGGGCGCATCGCAATGGTAATATTATGAGAACATTTCTTTGATCTTATCAAAGAAATTCTTCTCATTTTTATCAGGATGTGGTTTGAAATTGGGTGAGTTGCCCAGTTTTTCCAGCAATGTCTTTTCTTCAGCACTTAAATGCTGTGGAGTCCATACGCTTACCTGTATCAGTTGGTCACCTTTTTCATAAGAATTTACTGCAGGGAAACCCTTTCCTTTTAAGCGGAAAATTTTACCGCTTTGTGTGCCTGCAGGAATTTTTATTTTGGCTCTTCCGTCAATGGTGGGTACTTCCACCTGGGTGCCAAATACCGCATCAGTAAAGGAAAGATGTAGTTCAAAGGCAACGTTCAGTCCTTCCCGGTGTAATTCTTTGTGCGGCTCCTCTTCAATCAATACGATAAGATCGCCGGGCATGCCGCCTCTTTCTCCTGCATTGCCCCTGCCGCTTACATTCATCTGCATGCCTTCCTGTACCCCGGCCGGTATATCAATAGTTACGGTTTCTTCACCATAAACCCTTCCTTCCCCTTTGCAGGATGTACATTTTGCTGTAACAGTTGTGCCTTCACCATTACAGGCAGGGCAAGTAGTAACGGTCTGCATTTGTCCCAAAAACGTATTTTGTACCCTTCTTACCTGGCCGCTGCCACCGCAAGTGCTGCAGGTTTGTACACTGCCTTTATCCTTGGCCCCGCTGCCACTGCAGGTAGTGCAACCAACATATTTTTTTACTTTAATATTCTTCGTTACACCTTTGGCTATTTCTTCGTAATTAAGCTTCAACTTAACACGGAGATTGCTTCCTCTTATACCACGGCTTCTCTGACCTCCGCGGCCTCCACGCTGGCCTCCGCCAAAGAAACTCCCAAAAAGGTCATCGCCAAAAATATCCCCAAACTGGCTGAAGATATCTTCCATATTCATGCCTCCGCCACTGAATCCTCCTCGGCCACTTCCGCTAACACCGGCATGGCCATACCTGTCATACTGTGCCTTTTTATCAGCATCACTCAGAATTTCATATGCTTCAGCTGCTTCCTTGAATTTTTCCTCAGCGGCTTTATCTCCGGGGTTCCTGTCCGGGTGATATTGCATGGCTACTTTTCGGTATGCTTTTTTAATTTCATCCGCAGATGCACCTTTGCTTACTCCCAGTATTTCGTAATAATCTCTTTTTGACATTCCAATTAACAGTTTTGCTGATTGCTATTTCCCTACCACTACTTTAGCATGACGGATGATCTTATCATTAAGATAATAACCTTTCATCACCTCATCCAGAATTTTCCCCTTCATCTCTTCAGATGGTGCAGGGATCTCTGTTATTGCTTCATGCAGGTCCGGATTAAAATCCATGTTTATTGTTTCCATAGCTTTAAGACCCTTTGCCTGTAAGGTATTGCGCAATTTGTTGAAGACTAGCATAACACCTTCTTTTAACGCCTTATTGTCTTCACTGGCATCCAGCTGTTTTTGGGCCCTGTCACAGTCATCCAATACATCGAGCAGATCAGTAATGACTTCTTTTCCGGCTGTTTGAATGAGTTCAATCCTTTCCTTCGCATTCCTTCTTTTAAAATTTTCAAATTCAGCCACTTTCCGCAGGTATTTATCTTTAGCCTCATCCAGTTCTGCCTTCATTTTTGCTAACTCAGATTCTTCGCCCACAGGTTCATTCAGGTGGGTAGATCCGCTCATGTTCTCATCGGTATTAATGTCAATAGTGCTTTGATTTTCAGCACTTACGTCGGTTTCTGACAATTTATCTTTTTCTGCCATGTTTTTACAAAATTGACTTTTTACCCTACCAAACAATATGTTCAGGCGGGCAAAGGTAAGCTTGTCAAGAATATTGCCAACAGGGCATTTTGGGACAAAATGACTGAATAGCCACTTAGCATGCGTAAGGGATGGCATGCTGCCTAAAATACGTAGCTTGCAGCCCTTTATGACCCAAGTATTTTTAAAAAGAAAGATCAGCAACCGGATAGCCGGCGGCCACCCGTGGATTTTCAATAATGAGGTAGAAAAACTTGAAGGGACAGCGGAAGGAGGAGAGATTGTGGAAGTATTTACCCATGATAAAAAATTTGTGGGTAAAGGGTATATCAATCCCAAATCACAGATTTTGGTACGGCTGCTTACCCGAAACAAGGCCGACGAAATTAATGATAAATGGTTCCTTGATCAGCTTCAGCAATGCTGGAAGTACCGTCAGCAATTGGGGTATACGGATAACTGCAGACTGGTATTTGGAGAAGCGGATTCTTTACCGCAACTGATCATAGATAAATTCAACGACTATTTCGTTATTCAAACTCTTGCCCTTGGTATTGATGTGTGGAAGCCGGCGATTGTAAAAGCCATAAATGAAATATTTTCTCCCCGTGGTATTTATGAACGAAATGATGTGCCTGTAAGGGAACTGGAGGGCCTGGTGCAGCAAAAAGGCTTTTTGTCATCTCCGTTCGATACCAATATCATTATAAATGAAAATGGACTTCGTTTTCATGTTGATATCGAAAACGGACAGAAAACCGGTTATTTCCTGGACCAGCAGGATAACAGAAGGGCCATTCAGCATATTGTAAATGGCGCTGATGTATTAGGAGCCTTTACCTATACAGGAACTTTTGAAATACATGCAGCACATTACGGGGCTAAATCAGTTTTAGGCCTGGACATATCTGCGAATGCAGTAGCACAAGCCAACCGGAATGCGGAATTAAACGGGGTACAAAGTCGTTGCCGGTTTGAAACTGCCAATGCATTTGATGTACTAAAACAATGGGGAAAAGAAGGAAGGCAATATGATGTGGTAATGCTGGATCCGCCTGCTTTTACCAAAAGCCGTGAAACAATTCAAAAGGCCATAACAGGGTATAAAGAAATTAACCTGAGAGGTATGAAACTGGTAAAGCCGGGAGGATTTTTGGTAACATCATCCTGTACCAACCTGGTGAATGCAGAACTTTTTCTGCAAATCATTGATATGGCCGCTAAGGATGCAAGGAGAAAATTGCGCCAGGTTACATTTCAGACACAGGCTGGTGATCATCCGATTATCAGGGGAATGGATAATACGCATTACCTTAAATTCCTGATAGTTCAGGTTCAATAAATATATACTTGGCTGGATATTACCTGGATACCTGAAACTTACCGGTTTCTACAATTTTGCCGGTGGCAGTTTCAATAAGGTGATAAATGTAAAGCCCCCTGTTGTAGTCGCTTAAATCAACTGTTAACCGCTGCGAATTACTTTGGATTTCGAACATTTTTTTGCCCAGAAAACTGAAAATCTGGATGGAATATGCTTTTTCATATCCTTTAGGCAAATCAAATGTAACGTATGAAGTAGCAGGGTTGGGGTACAAACGAACAATTTTATCACCTGATTCCGATGGAACAGGCCTGGTAGATTGACCTTGTGAGGCAGTGGCAATCAACAGAATAAAGGACAGTATAGGTAGAATTCGTCTCAACGAAACAAATTTACTTTTATTATTCGAAAAGTAGGCCAGAAATTTTATTTGTGCAACGTAAATCTACTATATTTTAAAAAAGCCTGTAAATCAGTGTTTTACAGGCTTTTAGTGAAAAGATATTAACTATAATTTAATTCAGTTGTGCAAGTGTATCCTGAATTTTGGCAAAATCAGGAACATCTCCGGCGCTTTCCAATACCTCGGCATATCTTACAATTCCCTCTTTATCGATCACAAAAGCAGAACGTTTGGAGACTCCTTTCATATCCAATATCCAGTCATGGTAGATGCTGTCATAAAGATTGGAAACCTCTTTATTAAAGTCACTGAGTAACGGAAAATTGAATTGCTGTTCTTCTTTGAATTTGCTTAATGTAAATACAGAGTCCACTGAAATGCCGAGCACTTTTGCATTGGCATTATTGTACAAGGCTATATTGTCCCTTACACCACAAAGTTCTTTTGTGCAAACACCTGTAAATGCCTGCGGGAAAAACAACAGGAGTACATTGTGTCCTTTTAAATCTGAAAGGGTTACTTTGTTTTTGTCACTGTCATGTAAAGTAAAGTCAGGGGCTTTTTGTCCGATTTCAATTTTCATAATAGTAAGTATTAGCTTTTAAAATTTTTGGAAAAAATATTGTATATTTCATATGCACTTAAACAAACAATCATTTCTCCTAAAAGTTTTTTCAACTTCCTGATTTCTTCACTTAAATTATTTTTTTATGAAAAAATTATTTGCTGAGATGATAGGAACCTTTTCCCTGGTACTTTTTGGCTGCGGGGCGGCAGTGGTATCTGGAATTTCTACAACAGGTCCTTCGGGTATTGGCTTATTGGGTATTTCACTGGCCTTTGGCCTGGCGGTAGTGGCTATGGCGTATACGATTGGTGGTATTACGGGTTGTCATATTAATCCTGCAATTACCATTTCAATGCTTGTTGCTGGTAAAATCAAACCAGGTGATGCAATCAATTATATTATTGGGCAATTTATCGGTGCTGCTTTGGCAGCAGGTATATTGTTTCTTATTCAAAAAGGATCACCGGGATTTGAAATGGGAGAATGGGCTTTGGGTGCTAATGGTTGGGGTGAAGGTTACCTTGGAGGCTATAATATGACATCTGCATTTATTACTGAATCCGTCTTAACCTTTCTCTTTCTGTTTGTGATTTTTGGTACCACCTCAAAATGGGGAAATGGTACAATGGCCGGTTTGGCAATTGGTTTAACATTGGTGTTGATACATCTGGTTGCAATTCCCATTACAGGCACTTCGGTCAATCCTGCAAGAAGTTTTGGCCCGGCAATTTTTGCACAAGGAAAGGCCCTGACTCAATTGTGGCTGTTCATTGCTGCGCCTGTTGTGGGTGGTGTTTTGGCGGCGCTGGTATGGAAGGGTGTTTTTGAGACAAATAAGGATTAAATGAATATAAAATAGGCTTACAAGTGTAAAATCATCGGATTCAGTACCGATGATTTTTTAAAACTTCGGGCAAAGAAGGTAATCCCCAACAGATTTTCGGAATCCGCTATAAGAGATAGAGATTTCAAAGCCGCCCCGGCCGTAGGTGGTTGTCCGCAATTTTGAAATATTGGCGTCATAGCTGAAAGCAACAGAGAAAGGGTGATAATCCAGTTTTATTACTGGTATTAACGCATCATTCCACCGTACAAATGCCCCTGCATGTATGGTATAAAGAGGATTGTCAGCATCATCACCAAGTTTGAGGCCATACAAGGCTCCGCCAATCGTTTCTGTAAATCCTCCTTGCCGCGAATGATCGGCCAGCAACGTCATGTAAGCATAATCAGATACGGCAAGTTTAAATCCTGCAGAAAAAACCCATTTTGGATTCAGTTCAATGCCGGCATTGCGGTAAAAGAATGTTTGTTTGGGCCTGTTGAAATGGTGATAGGCAGCCCCGATGAAATAATTATTATTGGTATTTTCTCCCAGTGTTGAATTATAGCTCATACCCACACTGCCATCCACATAGCTGTATTGTGTATTGGCAAAATTTTCACCCAGTGTTCCGTTTTCATACTGGCTGTTGGTGGTTGCTTTAGAAGGGTCGAATCGCCGCTGCACCCAACCTCCCATAAAACCTAATGATAAATAGCGGTTACGGTCACTGCTTAATGATTTATGGTAATTCAATGCAGGTAATACATGTGTGGTGGTCCATCCAATCGTTCCGGCTTTGTCATATAAAACCTGCATGCCCATTGTTACAAAGTCATCGCCTCTGCCAATGGGCATTTTTTGTTCTGCATTAACAGAGCCGGTCCGGTAAGCATTCGTAAAACTGTTCCATTGATCCCTGTAAACAGCCTGTACCCTGATATCACCGGTGAAAATACCGGCTAATGAAGGGTTTCTCAGCAAAGGTGCTTCAAAGAATTGCGAGAAATGAATATCCTGTGCCCGGCTATCCTGTGTTAGGGTCAAACACAAGATTGTTAAAAAGGATAATATTTTATTCCTTGTTCTCATCTTACAGGATCAGCGCTATGTTTCCGTTTAGTTTTATAACATCGCCATTTTCACAATATACCTCGGCCTGGTATACATATACATCAGGCTGGGGTGGTTTTCCTTTGTAAATACCATTCCAGCCGGCTGATGCGTCGTTAACGGGGAAATCCCTTTTCTCAAAGACAACTTCCCCCCATCGGTTAAATATTCGGAGGAGTTTCACTCTTTCGAGCCCTTTACCTCTTGGATAAAATACGTCATTACTTCCATCGCCATTGGGCGAAAAAGTATTAGGTATAAAGAGGTTGGCATTTTTACAGATAACATTGACTATTAATGAGGCTTTGTTACTGCATCCGTTGTTATCGGTAAAAAAGACCTGGTAATAAGTGTCGAACTTTGGTCCTGCTGCAGGTGTGGGACAATTGGCACAACTTAATCCGGTTGCAGGAGACCATATCCAACTAATAGTATTGGGCGAATAGGTGGCTGGTATTATTACCGGGAAGCCATTTTGTACAGTCATCTGTGCCGGTAAGGTTGCTATTGGTAAAGGATTTACAATAATTGTTTGTTGCGTGGTATCCTTACAACCCGTAGAATTGGTGGCAATAGAAGTAATAGTAAAGGTTCCTGCTGTAGAATATGTTTGTGCAGGGGGATTTTGTAATGTTGAGTTATTCCCATTCGGGAAAGTCCATTGCCAGGTAACTACAGAGGTGTCGGGTTGTAAGAATAACCCGGTATTAGTTAGCGAAGAATATATACAAACAACCGAATCGCCGCCTATATCAATCAGCGGACGTCTCACAACTCTTATGATCTGTTGTTTAAGAATGGTATCCCTGCATCCCTGCTGAGTCCGTACAATTAATCGTACGGTGTATAAGCCCGGATTGGTATATGTATGAGTTGGGTTTTGAAGTGTGGATGTGTTACCGTCTCCAAAGTCCCAACTATATCCTGCTATTATATCATTTGCTATAGTAGAATCGGAAAAATTCACCGTTCCCCTGTCGCAGAAAACAGAATCACTGTAGCCAAATTTGGCTTTTGCGCCAATTACATTAAATGTATCAACGCCCTGCAGAGGTATAAGACAGCCTGTTGGATCTTGTAATATTACCCTTGGAATAAAAGATCCGATATTGGTATAAATGTGAGAAACAGTAGGAACCGCTGTTACTACAGTATTCCCATCACCAAAATCCCAGTAATATGAATAATTATTGGAGGAAGCAGTTATAGAAAAAGTTGCCCCTAAAGGTCTGCAACCTGTTATGGGCACATAATCCAGTTTCGAACCGGCCGTATCATAAAGGGTAATATTTTGAATAACGGAATCTTTACAACCTCCCGGGCTGGTTACTACCAGTTTTACCGGGTATACTCCGGGAATGTTATAAAAATGAACCGGGTTACTAAGCGTTGATGTTCCCTGACCGGGGCCAAAGTCCCATACTACAGAACTGTAATAAGTAGAGGTATTGGTAAATTGTACACGGAATGGTGCACAGGAACTGGCAGTGTCAGTTACAGTAAAATGTGCAGCAGGTGTATCTACCTTTATATACTGGTTTCGAATAAGTGAATCAGGACAACCAAACCCATCTACAATAATTAGTTTAACAGTGTATTGGCCTGTGTTAGCATATACATGGGTAGGAGATGAGGCAGTAGATGTTCCTCCATCACCAAAATCCCAGGTACTGGTAAATCCAGCCGGTGCAGAAGTATTTGTAAAAGTCACAGTTGCACCGGGGCATGTTAGTGTATCTGCGCTGTTAAATCCCGGTACCGGGTCTGTGGAATTAATTAGGTTACTTAATGTTAGACTGTCTTTGCAGCCGGCAGCATCCGTTACAATTAATTGAACTGAATAAACTCCTGATGTAAGATATGTGTGTTGAAAGGGAGGAGCAGTAAATACCTGGGTATTGCCATCCCCGAAATTCCATTGCCAGCTTTGCAGGCTATTAACTCCATCTGTGGTGGACAGGTCATTAAACGTAGTTGTTAACTGGCCGGCACATCCGCCTGTATTCGTGGCATTAAAAGCAGCATTGGGTCCGTTAATTCTAATATAATTTGTTTTGATCATGGTGTCACTGCAACCGTTAACATCAGTAGTTATCAAACTTACTGTATAGTTGCCGGCAAGTGTATAAGTATGATTGATAGTAACAGCCGCTGTATTGGCAGTGCCTCCGTCTCCAAAATCCCAGCTATAGTTTGTCAGATTCACCGCATTGATATTGGTAGCAGTGAAACTTAGATTAGCGATTTTGCAGGCTGCAGTCTGGCTGGCCTGAAAATCCGGGTTTTCATCCACAGTCCTGATGGTTTGAAAGGATGTATCTGCGCATGCGCCATTGGTT
>DASUDW010000102.1:0-6491 GCA_036275415.1 Chitinophagaceae bacterium
GTCTAAATGCCAATGGTCGGCTTTGTCTTTTCGCCCATTGAGGGGATTTCCACGAGTTCTATTGTCCTTAGCCGCTATCCATGTTTTCTGTTTAGCAAACGGGCTTTCTTTTGCACCTACAAATGAACCTGAATGTATCGCTCTTGCCACTTCTGTGCGGGAAATGACCTCTGCCCTGTTTCGGTTTATCCCCGTTAATTCCTGTTCAATATACCTTGCCATTTCATAGTAACCCCAACCGCCTTCAATTGCTTTATTAAGTGCTGCAATAAAATACTCCCTGCTTGTTTGTACTATCCTGAATACTCCCTTGTCGTAGAAATTCATCCCCAAGTATTCCATTATCTTTTGAATCCATTCTAAGGATGAACCTAAACCCTTTTGCCTTCTTAGTGAATCAAAGTTTTGACGGGCATATTTTACCCCGACCTCACGGATGATATTAGATAGGTTTTTATTTATTTCGGGAGATGAGATGTAAAAATTAGCAAAATCCCTGGCTTGCTGTGGTGATTTTTCATAAGCAGCTAAGAACTTACGGGCATCGGATTGTAAAGCGTTGAAGAATTTCGTTCTATATTTCGTTATGTACCTTATCGCTTTGTTCCGTTCCCTTGTCCAGTATATTCTTCTCTCTCGTGCTGTCATTGATAAGAAAGTTTTATCTTTTTATTTTTAACTACTCTTAAATGATTAGCTAAATACTTTTCATTATAACCTTCTATTTGCGCAGCTTCTCTTATTGAATTGTAAACAACGCCAGTTGCCTTATTTATTATTTTCTTTGACTTACCCGCTTTGCTGCCAGTAGCCCATTTTGCTAAACCTTTATTTTTTGCGTGTGCTGAATTTTCTGTGTGTGTAGCCCATTCTAAATTTAATAGCACATTATTTGTTTTAATACCATCAATATGATTAACACAATATTTATTTTCACTATTACTTAAAAAAGCAGTAGCTACTAACCTATGCACTAAATGTTTTTTTATACCGCTTTGGCTCGCAAGAGAAACGTATAAATATCCGTTTTTTAAAGATGAAGGGTTTAGTATTTTTTCAGATATATTCATTTCGTTTAAACCTCTATAAACTACCCTGTTTAAAGATTTTACCCTCCCTAAATTAGATACTTCATAATAACCTTCATAACCATTAATTTGTTTCCAAATTTCCTGTACATTTGTCATTGTAAATTTATTTGTTGTTAAATCAAATTTACAATTTTTAGCCCGAATACTAAAATATTTGGGCTATTTTATTTAGTAGAATCACTCTCTTGATACTTTGTTATTTCAGCTAAAATTGACTTTTTAAATTTGCCAATTTTTATAACCCTTTTACCAAAAGCATCAATACAAGTTTTTTCTTTTTCTGTTATAGGGAAAATGCGTTTTGCAATGCTATCTAAATACTTATTTATATCTCTTTTAGTTTCCTCATTCATCTTTTCTTTCTCTGTTTCAGGGTAAACCCGTTTGGCAATCATTTCAGTTAGTTTCTTAACTTCCATTACAAATCAACTACTATATAATAAACGGTTACTTTCATGGTATTGGCTGCGTTGCCGCCTGTGTAATTTGATGTGCCGTTGTAAGAACCGCTAATCTTTATAGCTAAGTTATCAGGCTCATAAGGTTGTTGTATAGACAAAGTGTTTATATTTATTCCAGAATAAACCGCAAAACCTTGTTCGGAGAAAGGGCAGTTTGAAAAATTAAACGTTTTCAATGTGCCAGATAAAGCGGATTCTGTTGGCAGAACAGATGACAAATATTTTACACCAGATAATGATTCGTAAATTAAAATTGCCGAAGCATTTGTTACGCCAGAATAACTACCACCAGAAGTATCTATATAAACACTAAAATAAATTGGCAAAGCAACTTTACCCGATCCCTGTGCTGCTACTATTTCAACAGCCGTACTTGGCAAAGCCTTTATCTGTGCATCTGTTAAAGTAACGGTTGCAGATTGGATTGTTTGAGTGCCGCCACCGCCTAAGTTACTAAACATAGCCTTTAAAGAAGTAACCACAGCAGCAGCATTAGCACTGGAAACACCATCAAAATAAATTGTTGTCGGGTCTATTGCGTCAAACGTAACCTCATCAATACTCAAATCTATCTTGGTTTCGTAAACCGTCCAGTTAATGCAATTTGAAGTATTATGAAGTACACGGAAATCATTCTCCCCGTCTTTTATTCTTACATTATTCCCTTCTGTAATAAAGTATAGCATTAGTTTAAATTATTTAAGTGGATAACACACATTTGATAAAAAATACAAGCATCTATATTCGCTACTAAGGTCATTGGATAACCAACTTCCATTAGTTCAAACCCGTAAAGGTTAGTCCATATAATCTTTTGTTGGTTGTACATCTGGCTCGTCTGGTATTTGAACGTCCTCTAAAAGTCCGTAGTTACCTGTGATTAAAAACCGTTCATGTAACGCATTCCCAGATTCCTCAAAGCCTGTAAGTTGCCTCAATTCCTTAGCGTTGATAACTCCCCTGTCAAACAACCCACCCCAAACCGTCCACATCTTGCTAATATCTTCAGCCAGTTCAGGAACTTGGGTAAAATCAAAATCTATAACGCCCTCTTTAAAAGAAGGTGCTAAAACACGGTTTAATTCATCTCTAAGCGAATTACACATGGGCATTATCAAATCTGTAACAAACTTCTTTTGCGCCCATTCCTTATTACTAAATGATTGACCTGTGATTAAAATGTCAGGGTCAACCCCCATCACCATTGCAATGCGTTCTAAAGTGATTTGCTGGCTCTTTAGCAACTCCATGTCTACACTGTCCTTCCCTATGTCCAAATATCCCCATTTACCCTGTAATGCAGCCACAGCCGCTTTCATTTCTTGGTTGTTAATCTTACGGGAAATAACCCCGTTCATTTGTGTTGATTGCTCTGGTGTTAAGTCTGTGTAAGTCTCGTTATATAACACCCCTTTTGCTCCCCCATTTTGAAACATAGCAACCGCCGCTTCCATTGCATCGTTATCCTGCTGAAGTCTCCTTTTCAAAGGTCTTAAAGGGTCAAAACCCCTTGAATGTGTTCTTTCATAGGCATCAAATTCTGGTGTAAATGTTTTCCAGTGGATAACATCTTCTTTGGGCAAAGGTACTTGTCTCCCATTAACATCAAACAAATAGCCTAAAATCCCATGTAAATCATTCGGGTCGGGTACTAACTCTATCTTATCAGGGGGTATAGCGTACATCTCCAAAGGTTTCCCATTTTCAAAGCCGCCCCTATTCAACCAAATGAAACACTCACCCCGTAATACATAAAACGAAAAAACACCTTCGTAGAAGGCATCTGCACCCTGCATCGGGTTAGGTCTCATTATTAACTTAGCAAAGTCCGAATCTTCAATTACTTCGCTTACCTCTTTTACCCGTTCAACCATTAATCTTTTCAGGTCGGGAGTGTATTTATATCCTACTTTTTTCTTCTTAGGTTTATAAACGTGAATCGGGATGGAGGAAGCCTTACGCCCTATCTTCTTAACTACTGTAAAGATAGTATCATTTGACACATAGGCATCAGAGTTTTTATCCCATTTGAAATACGTTGGTGCTGTTCCTACATTGACCCCTGCAAAGGTCATTCCTTTTCTCTTAAATAACTTTTGAAACCAATTCATATTACATTGCCACCCATGTTAAGGCGGGCTTGGTTAATTTCGTAAATACAGCATACCGCAAAGCATCTAAACTATGGTCGTTCTCTTTTACAGGTGCTTCGTCTGCTGCAATGTTCCCGTCTTTGTCAACTTTCCACTTGTAGGATTGTAATTCACGTTTAACGTTTTCGCTGTTGTGAGTAATGTAAAGAGGATAAGATTTTACTTTCATAATACCACCCCACACATCCTTTTCACTCGGCTTTGCGTTAAAACCACTTCTGCACAATTCCTCAATAGTTTTCGGTTCTGCACTGTCGCAATAAATCTCATCACTTCGGCTCAAATTTAACCCTTTAAGTTTGTTTACAAGGTCGCTTGCCGTCAACTTTGACTGATAGAGTAATTCCTCAACATAAATAGCACCTTCATGGTATTCAACTTTTACCATCGCTGTGGGTGCAGTATATCCAAAGTCTAAGCCGTAAAATATTTGCCCTTTGTTTGGTAGCTCTTTAACTATCTTCCATGCGGTGTAAATTAACTCCTTACTTGCGCCTCTTTCGCCTAAGCCGTACACCTTCCACATGAAATCATCTGGTAATTCTTTGTAAGATTCAATGTATTCGATTTGTGTGGGTGTAAGGTTGTAAATGTTGTCTAAGTAGGTGGAATGTATTTTTTTGTTCTTAGGATTGTCAGCTAAGTCATACACCCATGAGTTAAACTCGGCAGGATTCCAGTCTAAAAAGATTGTTCCTGTGGTTCTCATGGCTAACTGGTCAAAAAGCATCTTAGAAATAAGGTTAGCCTCATTCACAAAAAGAATATCCCTTGCTGGCCCACGTGCCTTACCTTCATCTTCCAATCCGAATAACTCAATATAAGACCCATTGGGGAACTCAAACACGAAATCAGTGTATCTGAAATACTTATCATCCCACCAACCGCAATCTTCCATGATTATTTTGAAATCACGATAAGCACCCCGTTTGATATGGGGTAATGAGTGTGAAACGATTGATATTCTTGTATTCGGTTTGCTTTGGGCTATACCGCAAAGTAGCTGAATAATTGAATAAGTCTTACCAGACCTTGAACCCCCTTCGTTGCAGATAACAGAATACCCGTCTAAATAGGCGGCATAGTTCTGTTGAAATACAGGAGTAGTGTTAACTTCCTTTGGTGCGGAAACGTTCATCCAGTTTGAAAATTACGGGTGCTTCTTGGTTGCCTAAATGTTCTAACTGCTGTTTATCAGCCTGTCCTAATCTTTGTTTACCTAACCAAATAAGCATTGCCCTGTCCTTGTCCTTTACGGCTGCATCAAATTGGGCTGTTAAAAGTGCGGAATCCCCTTTAGCTCTTTTTTGAGCTTTATAGTCGGAAAAATCGGCTTTTTGTTCATTCTTACACCTGTCGTAAAGTGTTTCAGGGTGGCATCCTAAATAGGCCGCTATTTGCGTTCCATCGCATCCTGCTTCTAATAGTTCATCTACTTTATTCCAGTCTATGTAAATCACATTTTAGGGTTTTTGGGGTTCTTGTGTTTTTAATTAAATAGTTTTATCTGCTCCCCTACCACCCTTCTTTTGGGTTCAAACGGGTAGTAGGTCTTTAGCTTTTCTTTGAATGCCATTTCTAAGCATTTCTGGTTGGTTTGGTGTTCGTTGTCTTTTCGCCTCATGTACTCCCGCCTCATAACCTGATAAACCGTTTTTGGGTACTTATAACACGGCAGGAAGCGTCTTATCAGCGTTGGTCTTGCGTTTAGCTTGTTGAAGGCGTAAAACACAAAACTGTAACGGGCTTCCTGCTTTTCTTTGGTGTCGGTTCCAGTGTAAAAACATGGAACATTAAATTCTGCTTCTGTTGCTTTGGTAAGGACTTGTAATAGGTCAAACGTACAAAGCTCCATAACTTTTGATTATGGAGTTAAATTTACGGAAATTATCTAACTTTCAAAATATTTTGAAAGATTTATTTTTTCAGGCTTTACAAATACCACGCTTAAAAGCCATTTGAGTATTTGTTTCATGCTACTTGTTTAAGTTTTCAAAATACTTAACGGCTTCTCTCGAATTGGTCTTCCCAGATATGTGGCACATTATCATTCTTGCCTTTTCAAGAATATCTAATTCCTCTTTAGGAATAAAGTCTGTAAACAACTCAAACTTTACGTTTCTAATTGACTTTTCTGCCTCATCTGCGGCTACTTTTAATTTTGTGTACCTTGCTGTAATGTCAGCAAGTAAATTAATTTTCTCGTGTGTCACGGCTTTTTTGTTTTATACTGTTTAAGTTTATCTGCTGCGAAGGCTCTGAACTCTTTAACCTTGCTTTTTGGAACTCTTATCACCACAGGGACAGTAGGTTCACCGTATTTAGGTTTAGCCCCTGCTCCTTTTCGTGTGCCTCCGTGTTTAGTTTTAAAATTTGACATCCAGATTTCTTTGCTTACAAACATTAACAATTGATTGCCATGAGTTGCAGGTTTGTAACACCCATAACAACTCTTTTTTACGACCAGCTAACTCTGCTGCTTTTATAGCAGCGTTTCTGTATTTTGATACTTTAGAGTTACTACCAATTAAACCTACTCGACCTCTGTTATTTGTTGCCATATCTTTTTTGTTTTGTTACACAAATATACACCTTATTTTGATTCCGCAATACTTTTTCAGGATTTATTTTTGCAATTCTGTTGCAATTTCAAAAAACCTTACCGCCTCACACCATGATAATCTATCACTTGGGCAGTAGTTTAAAGATTCGTTCCATAGGTTCAGCTTTGCTTCTTTTGGAAGATTCTCTAAGGCTATTTCTGATTTGTATTTCTGGTACTGCCT
>DASUDW010000103.1:0-6890 GCA_036275415.1 Chitinophagaceae bacterium
GTACAAGTAGTATGGCGGTAATTGATTACGAGTAATACCGCACAATGCCTTTCAATTTACTCAATTCGGGATATAAATTAAGCCTGGCTTTCGTGTAATTTTTCCAATTTATTGCAACTGTCTTTTATACAACTGAATAGCATTCTCAAAACCAAGGTACAAGGCATCACAGATAAGGGCATGGCCTATGCTTACTTCATCCATAAAAGGAATATGCTGTTTCAGGTATTTCAGGTTGTGCAGGTCAAGGTCATGCCCGGCATTAATACCCAATCCCAGTTCTTTTGCTTTTTTAGCGGCTTCCACATAGGGTCTTACAGCGGTTTCTTTTTTGCCGGCTGCATATTCTTTGGCATAGCCTTCGGTGTATAGTTCAATCCTGTCTGTACCGGTGGCAGCAGCGCCTTCTATCATTTCAATAACAGGGTCAACAAATATGCTGACACGGATACCGGCCTTTTTAAAGAGGGCAATGGTTTCTTTTAAATAGTCTCTATGCTTAATGGTATCCCATCCGTGGTCGCTGGTGAGCTGGCCCAGTTCATCGGGCACCAGGGTTACCTGCGTGGGTTTTGTTTCAAGCACCAGGTCAATAAATTTTTGTTCCCTGCAATTACCTTCAATATTAAACTCGGTCCCGATAGCTATCGGGATGATCTTTTTTATCTGTCGTACATCTTCATAGCGGATATGCCGTTCATCCGGGCGGGGATGTACCGTTACCCCGTCTGCACCGAACCGCTGTGCATCAATGGCCGCTTTTACTACATCGGGATTGTTGCCACCCCTTGAGTTACGCAGCGTTGCAAACTTGTTGATATTGACGGAAAGCTTTGTCATCTGCTACATGATTTTTAACAATATAACGCCATGCGGAACCACCGGTGTTGTAAATTTCTCTTTATAATTCCCCAGCTCTTTTTGCCGCCAGAGATCCCTTACGTTACATTTTTCGGGCAAACCTAATTCATTCCAGTTAATCGTAATCTTTCTGTGTTCTTCTGAAAGATTGAAAAGGCCAATGGCATGGCTGCCATCCTCCAGTTCTTTGATCCAAACCTGGAAATCAGGGCTGGCCATCACCTGCCGGGCTTGTTTTCCCAGGGGATCCTGGTTCACGGCCAGCACCTCATCATTGGTCAGCAGGTTGAGGGTAAAATCATCCAGTTGGCTGATATCACAGCCAATCAACAGGGGAGATGAAAGCAGGCACCACAAACTGATATGGGTGTATTGTTCATCAGGGTTTAATCGGGTAGCATGCAAATTATCTCCCCAGCCTACCTTGCCTACCACCAGCATATCGGGGTCGTTCCAGCGGCCGGGTTGTGCATACGTATATTGTACGGTCTGGCTAAAACCAATACTGCTCATGCTCTGCCATGTATCGGTAATGTCACCGGTGGTTCGCCAGCAATTACCATCCACTTTTGCTCCCCATTTCCACACTTCTTTCATCCCATACTGGCATAGGCTGTAAACAATATCCCTTTTCTGTGAACGCAATGCAGCCTGCATCACTTTGTAAGGTTTTTGAAAAGCGGTTAAGGCGGTATCCTTGCCTTCCTTCAGCTCGCCATAGCTGCACCAGTCGTATTTTAAATAATCAATTCCCCAGCCGGCATACATTAGCGCATCCTGCTTTTCGAATTTATACGAACCCAAATAACCACCGCAGGTCTTTGGCCCCGGGGAAGAATAAATGCCAAACTTCAATCCCTTTTCGTGCAGCCAGTTCCCTAAACCTTTCATGTCAGGAAATTTTGTATTGGGAATGATGTCGCCTTTGGCATTTCTTTTAGCTGCTTCCCAGCCATCATCAATGTTTATAAAGGTCCAACCATGATCGATCAGCCCTTTGTCGATCATAGCCTGTGCCGAGCTTTTTACTTTTTCATCACTCACACTGAGTCCCCAGCAGTTCCAGCTGTTCCATCCCATCGGCGGTGTTAATGCCAGTAAATTGCCACAGCGGACCGTGAATTCCCTTTTGGCCTCACCGAGGTTGTTCTTCACAACAAAATTCATTTTATACTCTCCGGCTTTCAGTAAGGTACCGGTAATGATACCGGAGTACTTGTCAACCTTCAAACCCGCCGGCAAATTTTCAACTGTATACTCCAGTTGTTTTTCTCCGGTAGCCGCTATTTTAAACAGAAATGGCGACCCGGGCCTTACACCAAATACTTTGGCGCCATTAATCCGGGGTGCAGCCGGTGCAGAGGGGGTCAGTATATAAGATGTGATTTTTTTATTACGGACAACTTTACCGGTATTTTTTTCAACAAAGTCAACTGCAATTTCAAGCCGTTTGTTGGGCGGCAGGCCGAGGTCGGCTACCAGGTTTTTATCGGGGTAAATGGTTGTCTCCTTATCCTTGTCATAGATCACTTTGTCATCATCTGAATCAAACACTTTTATTTTAACTGTCCCGTTTATGGGTTGATTGATTAGATTGGAAATTACAATTGGACTGGAAAGTTTTTTGCCGGCATTTATTTCTTCCGGGCGGAAAGAAATTTTTATACCGTCAATCAGTTCCATCATATTAATAAAAGGGGTGCCCCCGAAAATGCCGCCCAGGCCACCGCCATCATAAACCCTTACAGCGATTATATTATCGGCATCCCATAATATCCTTTTATGGGTAGTGCTGATATGGTATTCCCTTTTTTCATTCCATGCACTTATATATCCTTCGGGCTGATTGGGGAAAGAACCTTTTTTGCCGATGATGATCCCATTTAAATAAACCTCATCTGCATCGTCAACTTTAGCCAAAGAAATCCGTAATGAATCTTTCCAGAAAGCCTGGTCTTTTAAAGAAGAAGGGATATGAACATGTATCCGGTACCAGGCATATCCGTTGTAGTCTTTAAAACCTTGTTCATCCCAGTTTCGGTTGGTTTGCAGTGTCACCCATTTGCTGTCATCAAATCCGGGCTGGCTCCAATCGATAGCATCACCCGTTTTGAATTTAGCGGCTGTAAGCGGAATGGTTTGGCCATGAAGCAACGCCATCTGTAACAGGCATAAAACGGGCAATAAAATTTTCATAAGAAATTTATTACCAAGCTACATAAAATATCCGGGGGAAATGCAACACCGCTGCCGGTTACCCGTAAGTTTTACAACTCCTTCCAGGTATGATCGGCCAGTAGTTGCACGGCCGCTACAAATTTTTTGAAAGGGCCGCCTTTTCCCCATTCTTTGGGAGAAACCAATGAAAGCATAAAGCTGTCATCCTGCTTTTCATACAGGTAATACACCTGGCCAATATTGGGTTTGAAAGAAAGTTTGGCATTGTAGATCATCATGGAGAGCTCTTTCCGCTTTTGTATTTCATGCGCCTGCAGGGCCAGCAGTTCAATTTGTTTCCGGATCTGCTCCAGCTGCATGTTGGTCTGCTCCTCCATGGCCGTCAGGGCCTTGTGTTTGATGATGCCTTCTTCAGTAGGTTTGATCACCGCACCGGCTACAGAAGCAGAATAGGGCAGTACACTCAGTTGCTTGTGATACACCTCTGTATTGGTATACGCCGTTCCGTCTTCTTTATGGCCCTGCTGTGTTATTTTCAAATAACCATTGGGCATGATCTCATGTACCACATGCAGCACCACTTCCCCTTTTTTGTAAAAATGAATTTCGAAAGTGATGCCGTCAGGAATAACAGCCTGCACTTTATCGGCCAGTTGCTGATCTGCAAACGCATTCAGTTCTCCGTCAGCCGGTATTTTATAACTGGCGGCAAAGGCCTGGTTTTCCAGCGTCACCCAGTTATGATAAATAGCCAGTTCTTTGGAATCGGGTACAGCTTCGATCTTGTAAATGCCGCTTTTGGGACGGTCACCGTTCTCATAGGTCCCTTTTTCAGGAAAAAGTTGCCAGGAAGCAAGGAAATTATAGGCTTGTACCATAATGATTATTGTGGAACCGGATCCGGTTCATACCGGGCTGCAAAGATTTTGTTTTCTGTGCATTTAACAAATTAAATGCTGCATTGTTGCAAGATACTTTAACAGATAGCTGCTTATTTATAATTTATATTTACCATTTTATTGGAAATGATAAAATGAAAAGCTATTTCGGCTCATATTATCCAACACACAGTACTGAAGCCATGGAGGCTACAGTGCTCATTTTCGACAAGAAACTCAGCATCGGCTACCGTAATCCTGACGGGAGTACTTCTACAGAGAACTGGGTACTAAAAGAAACCCGGGCTTCTTATGAATTTGGCAGGCAGCAAACAAGACTGCGGCATAGCGGTGGCGGTGAACTATGGATCGAGGGTAATGATGCCGCCAATTTTGTAACAGGAATACAGGAAGAACAAGAAAAAGCCTGGTATAAAAAAAGCAGCGGAAGGGAATGGATCCGTAACAGTTTGCTGCTGTTGGGCCTGGCAGGCCTCCTGGTACTGCTCTATCTTTTGATCGTTCCCTGGCTTTCCGAAAAGCTGGCTAATAAAGTTCCGCCTGCAACCGAACAACAGCTGGGCGATGCCGTCTATGATGCAATGGGCCTCCGGGCACAGGAAGATTCTGCGGCAACACTCATCCTCAATGATTTTTTTGCAGCAATGGATGTTCCCACACCGTATAAGATACGCCTATCGGTGGTGAATGATAATATTGTGAATGCCTTTGCATTACCCGGTGGCCGCATTGTGGTGTACAAAGCCTTATTGCAGCAGGTGAATACCTATCCTGAACTGGCAGCCCTGCTGGCACATGAATTTACCCATGTCAATAATAAACATGCGACCAAACGGATTTTCCGTAGCCTGGGCTCCAAAGTATTTCTGGGTCTATTGTTCGGCCGTTTCGGCAATGTAACGGCTGTTATGGTTGATAATGCAGATGACCTGAAATCACTGCACTATTCCCGCAGCCTGGAAAAAGAAGCGGATACGGAAGGGCTGCAATTGCTGCTGCAAAGAAAGATTGATCCGAAGGGTTTTACAGACCTGTTTACGCACCTGCAAGCATCTTCGCCCGGTTCGGTAATGCCGGAGTTCCTGGCCAGCCACCCCGATATTGAAAAAAGAAAAGAGAATATTAAAACTTTATCAAAAGATGCCGGGGTACAGGAAGATGTAAGGCTAAAAGCTATTTTTGAGGAATTGAAACTTAAACCATAATCATATGCTCATTACAACAACAAGTGTAGTAGAAGGACGACCGGTACAGGAATACCTCGGAGTCATCAATGCCCAAAGCATTATCGGGGCCAATATTTTCAAAGACATATTTGCCGGCCTGCGGGATGTATTCGGCGGACGCAGCAAGACCTATGAAAAGGTATTGGAACAAGCCAAAGAAGATGCCCTGCGGGAGCTATCAGAAAAAGCACAGGCCATGGGGGCCAACGGCATCCTGGGTGTGGACCTTGACTTTGAAACAGTAGGCAGCGGCGGCAGTATGCTGATGGTAATTGCCACCGGTACAGCAGTACGTTTTTAAACAGCAGACATGAAAAAAATCCTTGTTGCCGCAATGGCAGCAACTTTACTCTCATCAGTGGCAGCCGGGCAAACTTCACCGGCTGCTGCTGATATTATGAAGGAAGCCCGTCAGCTTGCAGCGAAAGAAAATAAAAACATTCTGATCCTTTTTACGGCATCCTGGTGCGGCTGGTGCCATAAAATGGATAAAAGCCTGAATGACTCAACCTGTAAAACGTTTTTTGATGACAATTTTGTTATCCGCCATATGGTGGTGGATGAAACCAAAGAAAAGAAGCACCTGGAAACTGCCGGTGGCGCAGCCATGAAAAAACAATATTACGGGGAAGGAACTGGCATTCCGTTTTGGCTGGTTTTTGATAAAGAAGGCAATCTGCTGGCCGATTCAAAGATCCGCAAAGAGGGAGAGGGGCCGCAGCAAGGAGAAAATACCGGATGCCCGGCCACCGAAGAAGAAGTGAATTATTTTATTGCGGTGTTGAAAAGAACATCCCGTATGAATGACGGGCAACTGGAAATAGTGCGGAAGAGATTTCGCAGGAATGAGTAGCAACCCCGCACCTGCTTTTATTCGTCTTTTGAAAAAATGATTTTATTTATGAGGCTTCCAATCTTACTCTGTCTGCTGTTGCTGTCAGTGATTTCACAGGCGCAGGATTGTAAACTGATCAGGGAAACAGATCCGTTTACCAAAGAAGTGAAGCTGTCTACCGGTTTCATTTTTGTAGATGGCGGATCCATTTCCTTTGATGCAGACAGTAAGGAGGTAATTGTACTTTTTTCTGTAGAAGGGGCTGATAAATGCTTTGATAATAATTCTACTGCCGTTATCCAGTTTGAGAACATTAAGTCCAAATCCACTTCCCGCAATGGCGGTACCATGAACTGCGAAGGCCTTTTCCAGTTTGTATTCCGCAACTCGGCCACCACCACTTCGTTATTACAAAAACTGATGACTCAAAAGGTAGCCACTATTGTGTTTACAGGCAGTAATAAAAAGGAATCCACTTTTACGGTTGCACCAGCCGAGCAGGCATCCATTATGCGGCTCGCCACCTGCCTGGTGAATGAAGCAAAAACACTAATAAAGTAACCGGAAATTTACGTTTTTCAGGTAGTAACCCTTAGGGGCAATAGCAGAATTTTCAGATACCTGTCGCAGGCATTCTACAATTGAATGATCCGGCTTACTATTTGCTGAAAGGATAAAGAATAATTACTTGCAGTAATAAATCAGTACTATAACTGGTTAGATTGATTATCCTTTAAAAACCCGGTGAAGAAGGCTATGAAAACGTATGAAAACAATCCCCCGTCTGCCGCCATTCGTTTGCGGCAACTGATCGATGAACAGCTGAACCATGTAAGGCCCCTTGCAGAGAAAAACAACAGCGAAGTACTGAATGAAATAGATGGAAAGATC
>DASUDW010000104.1:0-2735 GCA_036275415.1 Chitinophagaceae bacterium
AAATAAGAAAGGCTGGCATTGGCAGAAATATCCCACTTTTCTTTCAGGTTAAAGTTTGCCCCGGCAGTCTGGGTAAGGGTCAGTGTTTTACCAATGTTCGCTTTTTTATACAGTTCACTGATATCCCTGTTGAAAAGGGCTATCGTTGAAAAATTCAGGCTGGACCCTTTTAACTTGATGCTTTTGAATGGCAACCCTACTGTAAAGAAGGATGACAAGGTATAGGCCCCGTTCAGATTCACCGGTCTCGAATACTGGATACCCTTTTGTCCCTGTGGAATATTAGGATTGGACGAACCTCCAAACACCGTATCAATGCTGTTGACAATTTTGTTCTGTGTGACATTGAAATTGAGATTGGCCGCAAGGAATTTAAAGGTCAGGATATTAAAGGTGTTGTAGCTCACATTCAGGTTATGACTGAACTCCTGCTTCAATGCCGGGTTACCCGTTTTTACAAACAAGGGGTTAGATACATCGGGCACATCCTGCAATTGTGATACACTCGGTTGGTTGGTACGGCCACGATAGTTAAACCGCATGCCTTTGCTACGGCTGGGTGTCCAATTAAAGCTGGCCTGCGGAAAGAAATTGGTAAATGACTGGGTAGTAAGCGAATCCTTTCCGGTAATCGCCTGGAAACTTTGACTCGTCAGCGTTGCCCTTTGCATACCGAGACCCACCTGGTAATTATATTTCTTTTCCTGTACCCTGAAGTTGGCGCCAAACCTGCTTGCTTCAAATTTATTGTTGAAGCTGTTGGTGAGCAAAAGGTTCTTTATATCATAGCCACCGGTAGACGGGTTATAATTAAAGGTCTTTTTATCAGAGGTATTCCTGTTATTGGTATAAGCGTAGTTGAACTCAAATAATTTGTTCAGCCCGGCCGGCTCTGTATAAGAAACGCTTATCACATTATTGCGGGTAAAGGTTTCCTGTTCGTTGCGCTGGTTCTGGTTATTGTTTCCCTGTACAGATCCATCGGGTTTGAAAAAGCGTATGGGCGACCTGTTGAATCCTTCACTTTGGCTTTCACCGTACGTATTGTTCCATCCTAATGTAAGGGTACGTCCGATTTTTTTAAATTTCCTGCGGTAGAGAAAATTATTACCCAGGTTAATTCCATCTCTTTCGTTGGTATTCACCGTACTGCTGGTCAATGCCAGGTAATTGAGGGTTGGTGAAGTAGACATTGTGTAAGAAGTATCATCATTTACATTATCTGACTTCTGAATAGTAAAAGTTGGTGTATAGAGAATTGAATTCATGGAGTCAATCATGTATTCAATCCTTGCATTGAATCGATGGTTTTGATTTTTGCTATTGGATGTGGACCTGCGGGTCAGGTAAGCAATGGAGTCGTTCGGGAAAAAGGTCTGACGAAAAGTATTTTGTTCCTGCTCATTGTTTGTATTTGAAAAGAAATAACTGCCACTGGCTTTTATTTTAGAACGCTCGGTATTAAAGTTCAATCCGGTTGATAGTGATTGTGTAATACCTGTTGGTCCGGTTCCGGAGAGCCCGGGAAATCCACCCCTGGTTGATCCCATTGATAAACCGCCGAAATTATTTCCGCCACCACCGCCACCGCCCCTGCCTCCACCGCCACCGCCACCAAAGCCACTGAATCCGCCCATAGAGCTGATAATATCAGAAAAAGAAAAACCTTGTTTGTTGATATTATTTGCATTGAACAAAAGTGAAATTCTTTCAGTGCCTTTAAAAGCATTCAGGCTCAGGTTGCCTTCATAGCGGCCGCCGTTATCACTGCTATTGCCTCCAGCCGCCAATGCCCTTCCGAAAACTCCTTTATTCTTATCCTTTTTCAGTTTGATGTTGATAGCCTTGGTTCGGCTTCCATCATCTACCTTGGTAAATCTTGCCTGCTCACTCATGTCATCAAATACCTGCACACTTTCCACCATATCGGCTGTTAAATTCTTGGTAGCCAGTTTGGGATCGTTGCCAAAAAACTCTTTCCCGTCTACATATACTTTCTGCACCTGTTCGCCTTGTGCCTGCACATTACCATCCTTGTCTACCTGGACTCCCGGAATTTTTTTCAGCAGATCTTCCACTGTAGCATTCGGCCTTGTTTTAAAGGCATCGGCATTGAACTGTACGGTATCCTGTTTGATCACCACCGGAACGATACCGGTTACTACCACTTCACCCAGTGTTTTTATGTCTTTGGCGGGTGTTATTTCACCTACATCCACTGTTTTTGCGGCAGCGGTTATAGAAACAGGCTTGCGAACAGTTACATAACCCTGGTAAGTGATCACCAGTTGATAAGCCCCTTCCGTAAGGCCTTTGATTTCGAACCCGCCTTGTTTGTTGGAAAGGGTAAAGGTGGCCAAAGAAGAGTCGCCGGCATTAATAAGGGATACGGTGGCTCCCGTAATGGGCTGTTTACCAGCAGTATCAATAATTTTTCCTTTTATGGAGCCATCTGCCTTTTGGGCATAAGAACCTGAAAGTAAACCCAAAAACAGGAGGGATAAGGCTAAAATCTTCTTCATAATCAGTGTTGTATGTACGAAAATAGACGTAAGAACAACCCTGAACCTTCGAAAGTTTAGCGTTTTTAAGGAAAAAGGGATAAACAGTCTGTTGAACAGATAAGCGGTTTAACTGAACAGGTACTCAACATCTTCCCTCGTAAGCGTCTTCACAAACGTAACATCATCAGAAATGATGTCTTTGGCCAATGCCCGTTTCTTTTCCTGCAGTTG
>DASUDW010000105.1:0-6070 GCA_036275415.1 Chitinophagaceae bacterium
AGGCTGATAATATCCCCACCAAAATAGCGATGCAAAACAGCCGGCAATTTTATTCCTTCCGCCGACTGATTATTCTCCAGCAAAGCTGCCACAACCCTGGGTAAGGCCAGTGAACTACCGTTCAATGAATGCAACAATTGTGATTTTCCCGCTACGTTTTTGAATCTGATCTTCATCCGGTTGGTCTGAAAGGCTTCAAAATTAGAAACTGAACTAACCTCCAGCCATTTTTGCTGGGCTGCGCTGAACACTTCAAAGTCGTAGGTGAGGGCGGATGCAAAACTCATATCTCCGCCGCAAAGGCGGAGGATGCGATAAGGCAGTTCCAGTGAACTCAGCAGCTTCTCTACATGGTTCACCATTTCTTCCAGCACTTCATAGCTTTTATCAGGATGCACCAGTTGTACGATCTCCACTTTATCAAACTGGTGAACACGGTTGAGCCCCCTTACATCGGCGCCAAAACTGCCGGCCTCCCTGCGGAAACAGGCTGAGAAAGCGGTCATTTTTATCGGGAGATCCGATTCTTTGACGATCTCATCCCGGTAAATATTCGTAACCGGCACTTCGGCCGTGGGGATCATGTAAAAATTATCAGCCGGCATATAATACATCTGGCCTTCCTTGTCCGGCAATTGACCGGTGCCGTAAGCAGTGGCCTCATTCACCATTAATGGCGGCAGATATTCGGTATAACCGGCTGCTGTATTGAAGTCCAGAAAATACTGGGTCAATGCCCGCTGCAGCTTCGCCCCTTTTCCTTTGTACAAAGGGAAACCGCTGCCGGTGATTTTAACCCCGGTTTCAAAATCTACTATATCGTATTGCTTAATCAGCTCCCAGTGCGGGACTGCGTTAGCCGGCAAGGATGGCTTTGCCCCTCCTTCCCTTACTACCACATTATCAGCAGGAGATTTACCCGTCGGCACTTTTTCGGAAGGCAGGTTGGGCAATAATACCAGCTTTTCATTGAGTTGTTTTTCTGTGTCGGCCTGTTTATCTGCCAACGGCTGCAATGATGCCTTGATGGCTGCCACTTCCTGTTTTTTCGCTTCCGCTTCCTCCTTCTGCCCCTTTCCCATCAGCATGCCGATCTCTTTAGAAGCAGCATTCACTTTTGCCTGCAGGGTATCCGATTCCAGTTGAAGCTTTTTTCTTTCATCATCCAGCGCAATGATCTCATCTACGAGTTCCGGCCGGCCAAAATGTTTTACAGCCAGCCTCTCTTTTACCCATTCGGGATTTTGACGTAACACCTGTACTTGCAGCATTCTCTTTCAATTTGCCGCAAAGATAACCGCTGGGCGGAATGATAGGACTGATTTATCAAAGTCAGATAACCTATCGCCAATATATTTGCAGCATGTTACCAACTGACGACCTGCAGCAACGATGGTGGAACCTGGAAGTAAAACTGGTGGAACGGTTTGGCAAAAAGCCGGATATGGAAGCTATTTTATTCCTTATCGGCATCCAGGAGTTTGGTGAGATACGGGATAAATTCACCAAGGAACAAAAACAGGACCTGATGCATGTGGCCGTTTGCAACCTGCTGGCACAAAGCGGCTATTACGAACTGGAAAGTGTGGATGAAGACGGGTGGCCACATTTCCGGCAACTGAAACCCATGCCGGATATGAGTATGATGGAACAGGAAAATTTTTTGAAGGACCATATATTACATTACTTCGAACAGCATAACTTTTAATGATGAAAAAATTACTCTTATTGGTGTTGGCCATTTCATTGGTACATCTCAGCGAAGCTCAGTCAGATTCAACCCTGAAAAAGAAAGACCGTAAAAGAGATGTGCTGATACAGACAACCATGGGTGATATGGTGGTTCGTCTCTATGATTCCACGCCCCTGCACCGGGATAATTTTTTGAAACTGGTAAAAGTGCATTTTTACGACAGTCTCTTATTTCACCGGGTCATAAAAGAATTCATGATACAGGGCGGCGACCCCAACAGCCGCAATGCCAAAGCTGGTGAAGCCCTCGGTATGGGCGGCACCGGTTACCGCATACCAGCCGAATTCAGGCAAACAATATTTCACAAAAAAGGGGTGATTGCGGCCGCCAGGGATAACAATCCTGAAAAGGCCAGCAGTGGTTGCCAGTTTTATATCGTACAGGGCAAAAAACTTACCGATGCGGACCTGGATAATATTGAAACGAACCGGCTGAAAAGAAAAATACCTGCCGAACAAAGAGAAGTGTATAAAACGATTGGCGGCACTCCCCACCTCGACCAGGGCTATACTGCCTTTGGGGAACTGGTTAAAGGAACAGAGATATTGGATAAAATTGCTGCTGTGGAAACCAGTAAAGGAACTGACAGGGACCGGCCCCTGCAGGATGTAAGGATCATTACGATGAAACTGGTAAAAAGGAAAAAGAAATAATGAAAGAGTCCCTGTTATCGGGACTCTTTCATTATCACATTAGCTATTTTTATTGCTGCCCTAATCCTCCACCACCTTGAGTACGTTTCTTTTCATCTTCTGAGGCATCTTTTCTTTGCCTTGCTGCCTTTACCTGGCTGTTGCCAAATCTCCATACCAGGCTTGTTCTGAGCTGACGGCTTTCCCAGTTACCGCTGGCAATGGTTTTCTGCCCGGCAAAATTGCTTTCGCCTTTCCATTTCATGGAGAAGAAGACATCACTCACAGATACTTTAAACGTTCCTTTGCCCCTGAATACCTGCTTTTGCAAACCGGCATCCATGCTCCACAATTGCCTGCTTTCAAATGTTCCCTGCCAGATGGAAGGTGAATTATACCAGCCTCCCGCCTCAGCTGTCCACTGTTTTTTCTTGCCAAATTTCAGGCTGTGCTGCATGAATATGTTGAAAGAGAATACATCAAGGTCAATGGTACGGTTGCCACCGCCAAAGTCAGCCTTAAAGTGAGAATAGTTGCTGCTGAGGTTTACAAATAAAGTATAGGCCTTGTACATAAAGGGATAGCTTATGTTCAACGCAATGACATCCTGCGTGGCCAGGTTCTTTTTGGTAATGAAACTCTTTGACTTCTCTGTGGTATCCACCAGTTGGGTGAATACATCGGCCACATGGCTGTAACTAAGCGATGTATTGAGTTTATACTTATAGGTATTCGTAAGGGTTACGATATTGGTATACTGCGGCCTAAGTAAAGTGTTTCCTTTCTGGTAGGTATATTCATCCATTTTAAATTCAAAGGGGTTCAGGTCCTGGTAAGCAGGCCTGTCTATCCGGCGGCTGTATGAAAGTCCCCACTGGTTCTTTGGATTTTTATTGAATGTAAGGGCTGCACTGGGAAAAAGGTCGGTATACCTTCTTTCAAAGCTGAGTTTGCTGTTTTTATTGATGCTGCCATCAGCGTTGATGCCATACGAGTCACCCCTTGAATGCGTATTTTCCATCCGCAAACCTGCCTGGAACATCACGCCTTTCAACTGGCGGTTATAATTCAGGTATAAGGCATTTACATTTTCTGTGTAATCAAAATGGTTGCTACGGGCCACATCCAGTTGCTTTAATTCCGGGTTCATTTGTGTGATATCATACCGGGCAAAATTATTGTTGGTATTGATAAAGGATGTTTTGAAACCTGCACCCAGCCTCCCCTTTTTGAAATTCTGTTCATAATCACCTTTCAGGGTATAAATATCAATATCTGTAGGTGCAATGAACCGGTAAATAAACTGGTTGAGGATCGTACTGCCTGAAGGATCCCTGTAAGTATTGGGTTGCAGCTGGTTACTCTTCAGTCTGAATAAACCATAATCGGCATCCAGGTTCAGTTCCCTTCCGGCTGTATCGGTGTACCGGTAATTCAGGTTAAAATTCAGGTTAGTACGGTCCATCTGGTTGCGGTTATTGGCATCGAGCAGCCTGTTGGTAATGCCGGTAGGCTTATAAGTGATCGGTGTGCGGCTGTCACCGGCCATATCCGTTTCCCCGATATTGCCGTTTATCAAAACACCAATTGTACTTTTTTTATTGATAAAGTAATCCAGCCCGGTTTTAAAGCCATGACTGTTGTTACGCATTTGCATGGTGTTACGGCCATCAAAAATGGTATCCAGCTGTTGGCGATACAGGAAAAACCTGCTTTCATTCAGGCTATGATTGTAATTGTAATTGCCAAACACATTGATATTCTTGTTCCGGTGGTTCAGGTTTATACCACCGTTGTATTTACCATAGATGCCAATATTGTAGCCGGCGTTTACAGACCCGTTGGTACCAAATGATTTGTTCTTTTTTAAGCGGATATTGATAATGCCTGCATTACCGGCAGCATCATATTTGGCCGAAGGGTTGGTGATGATCTCAATGGCTTCGATCTGGTTTGATTGCAGCGATTTCAGGTAATTGGAAAGATCCGTTCCTGACAACGGTGTGGGCTTGCCATCTATATATACCTGTACTCCCGTTTTACCGGCCAGGCTCAGGTTTTCATCTTTATCTACCAGCACACCCGGAGATTTTCTTAACAGTTCCAGGGCATCATTGCCGGTGGCATTGATCGTTCCCTCCACATTCAGAATCGTTTTATCTGCTTTTACTTCCACAATAGGTTTTTGGGCTGTAACGGTTACTCCCTGCAACTGCGTGGCCGACTTACTTAAGAACACCGGCTCAAATACTTTATCTGCCCCCAGTTCAAAAGGTGCAGAATACCAGGTGGTGTAACCTATATGGGATGCGCTGAGGAGGTATTTGCCGGCTACAGCGGTAAATTCAAATTTGCCATCCGAACCGGTACTGAAAAATTTTACAACAGAAGAATCTTTCGATCTTAATAAGGAAATAGTCGTTTTATCTAATCCTTTTCCTTGCTCATCTTTGATAACCCCTGCAATTTTTTGTGCATCAGCAGAAAATGAATAAAGGATAAGGCTGATCAGCACCACAAGTAACTTTCTCATTTTGAATGGTTTTTGCTTTTAAGGGAGCAAACTTAGCCGATTGCCGAAGTAAAATCATTGTTAAAGAAGACCAATGGCAGATTTGGATTTATGAACGGCGGTTTGGGGTAAACTGACCTATTGCGAAAAGGATAAAGCAATGGTAAATCATCATTTTCCCCGTAGGTTTGCAAGAAAACTAACTATATGAATTTTCCTGCAAATCTCCGCTACACTAAAGACCATGAATGGATCAGCCTGGAAGGCAATGTTGCAACCATTGGTATTACTGATTATGCCCAAAGAGAATTAGGAGATATTGTATATGTAGAAGTTGACTCCATCGGCAAACCCCTGGAAGCAGGTGCTGTATTTGGAACAGTAGAAGCTGTAAAAACAGTTTCTGATCTTTTTCTGCCTGTAAGCGGTACAGTTACCGAACTAAACCCCGCCCTGGCCGGTGCCCCTGAGTCAGTTAATAACGACCCCTACGGTGAAGGATGGATGGTGAAAATGACCGTCAACAATCCTGCAGATATTGAAGCGCTGATGGATGCAGCCGCTTACGAGGCAGTGGTTGGCTAATGATACAAACCACCGATAAAATATGCTAACCAATGGCGAAGGATGACTTATTCTTTTGCCCCGGTTGAATTACATTATTGGTGTATCATAGTGAACAGGACTTCATATTAGTGAAACCCTTTTCATTCATTAGACCTCGTTACGGGGTATTTATTAGTTGATAAAATACCTGAGCCGTATTATTTCCTGCATGTTGTCAATTTTAAAAAAACCGTTGTTGCCGGCCATTGCCTGGCTGACCATCACTACCATTTTATTGGTATTACCCGGTTCCTCATTTCCGCAGGAAGACTGGCTGAGTAAAATCTGGTTTGATAAATGGGTGCATATTGGCCTTTTTGCTGTGATGACCTTTCTGTGGGGCAGGATGGTAAGGAACAATAACAGCAATATTTCAATAAAGAGAAAATGGATACTGTATGTGGCAGTGGCCGTTTTGCTCTACGGAATCGGAATGGAGTTCATCCAAAAATATTTTGTACCTAACCGTTCATTTGATAATGGAGATATTGCAGCAGATGCTGCAGGAAGCTTTCTGGGTTTTCTTTTATACAACAGGATGTATATAAAAAAATAAACCCCTGTAGA
>DASUDW010000106.1:0-2856 GCA_036275415.1 Chitinophagaceae bacterium
ATGCCGAGATAGGCGTCATACGCAGCATGAGTGCCCATGGCGATTATGAAGACCTTTGCCAGTGGCTGGCCTGCCAGGATCCGCAGCAGGTGAAAAAATTATTCCTGGTACATGGTGAATACGAAGTACAGCAGAACTTCAAACAGCGGTTGATCAAGAAGGGTTTCCTCGATGTGGAAATACCTGAACAGCATTACGAGGTAGGCCTTGGCTGACAAAGCGCTGACATTGCACCATAACTCTTACCGGATTTTCACAAGTCTTTAGTAATCCCTGCACATTTTTTGTCGTTTATATAAGTGTTGATTCACTTTAAAAATGACAAGTGTTAAGTTGATGGGAGTGGCATGACTCTGCCCGTTGCGATCTATTTTTAAAAAATTGATATAGCAAAGAATTAATTTTTCTATGAGGACGGTTCCGGATACAGCCTCTCCGAAAGGAGGGGCTTTTTTTATGACCAAAAATATGCTGAAATCCATTATTTTTGCCGCCCAATGCCGGGGTAGCTCAGCTGGTTAGAGCATCGGATTCATAACCCGAAGGTCGGCAGTTCAAGTCTGCTCTCCGGTACAAAAAGAGGCTGCCTTTTAAGGACAGCCTCTTTTATTTTGATCTTAAAACGCTTACCAGATACTGATCCTGTCCTCCGGTTGCTTGTACAACTTTTGACCGGGTTTTACTTTAAAGGCTTTGTACCATGCTGCCATATTCACCGGTGCACCGATCGTTCTGTATTTACCTGGTGAGTGGGTGTCTGTCAATATCAGTTGTGCCTCTGTTTGCGGCAATATGTTTCCTCTCCATACCTGTGCCCAGGCCAGGAAGAATCGCTGGTCGGGTGTAAACCCGTCAATTTTTTTCCTGGACTGGCTCTGTGCGGTCATCTTAAAGGCTTCATAGGCTACATTCAATCCGCCTAAGTCGCCGATATTCTCTCCCAATGTCAGTTTACCATTTACATGAATAGTGTCCTGAACCGTATATCCATCAAATTGTTTTACAAGTTCCCTGGTTTTTGCTTCGAACTTGGTCCTGTCTTCATCCGTCCACCAGTTGCGCAGGGTACCATCAGCATCGTACTTACTGCCGTTGTCATCAAAGCCGTGCGACATTTCATGCCCGATCACCGCACCGATACCGCCATAATTAATGGCATCATCGGCATTAGGATCAAAGAAAGGAAATTGCAAAATACCGGCCGGGAAAACGATCTCATTAAGCGTAGCGCTGTAATAAGCATTCACCGTAGGTGGTGTCATGCCCCACCGTTCACGGTTAACCGGTTTTCCTAACTGGCTGATCATATAATTATACCCCCATTTCCCGGCGTTCACAAAATTGCCAAAATGATTGTCCCGGCTTATCTCCATACCATCATAATTATTCCATTTGTCCGGGTAACCCACTTTCGGACGGAAGGCCGCCAGTTTGCGTAAGGCTTTTTCTTTCGTCGCTGCACTCATCCAGTCAAGCTGCTGTATGCGTTTGGCAAAAGCTTTTCGCAGGTTGCTGATCAGTTCATCCATGCGGGCCTTGGCTTCGGGCTTAAAATATTCCTGTACATACAGTTGTCCCAGCAACTCACCAATCGTACCGTCTGTTAAGGAAGACATGCGTTGCCAGCGGGGTGTTTGAACCCTCTGGCCGCTTAATACCTGGTTGTAAGCAAAATTGGCATTCACAAATCCGGAACTCAAATGGGGTGCCGCTGCCTTCAATACATTCCATTGCAGGTAGGCCTTTAATGTTTCCAGCGGCGTATCATTCAGCAATACATTCAGGGAACGGAAAAAGGCGGGGTTGTTCACCAAAATGCTGTCAACACCTTTCACCTTCAGCATCTCCAGCATTTCTTCAAAATAAAGAGAAGGTACAGTGTTGCTGAATTCTTTTATATGCAGTTTATTGTAGGTTTTGTATGGGTCCCTCATTTCTACCCGGCTCATTTGTGCATTGGCCAGGCTTTTTTCAAATTCAAATACCGAAGCAGCCATTTGTTCGTTGGCTATACCGGCAAGGCTGAAAAGGCTGCTGAAATATTTTTTCATCGCATCCTGGATGGCAACCGTACGGCTGTCATTTTTCAGGTAATTATCCCGGTCGGGCAGGGTAGTGCCGCCCTGGCCAAACTGGGGGATCATCAGTTCCACATTCTTACGGTCCTGCCCGATAAAGAAGCTAAAGAAAGGGCTGCCCATTCCCATGGTTCGCAGGTTACACATTTCAGTAAAAAGCTCCCTCTTGTTGCTGATGGCAGCGATACGCTGCAAATAAGGCATCACCGGTGCTGCACCTTTTTGTTCAATGGCGGCGCTGTCCATACCGGCAGCAAAGAAATCTCCCACCCGGCGGGTAACAGATCCGGCAGCGGCATTTTTATCGGCAGCGGCTTTTTCCAGTACAGATTTTACTGCATTGATATTGAAATCCCGGAGCTGGTTAAAACTGCCCCAGCGGGTTTCCTTGGCAGGTACCGGGTTGTTTTTGATCCACACACCGTTGGCATACTGATAAAAATCGTCACCAGCCTTCACGGATTTATCCATGTTCGCCGGATCAATGAATTTGTTGACGGGTGATTGTGCTGTTGCCGAAATGAAAAAGAATAACGACAACGGTATCATTAATACGGAAGCAATCTTTCTTGACATAATTGATAATTGTTGTGGACGGCGAATTTAACTATTCCCGGTAATTATGGCCCTTTTTGTAAAAACAACAATGGATTAAACAGGTTAAATTTGATCATGCACAAGTTAAGATTAGCTACCCCCGGTGATGCTTCGGGCATTTTGGAAATATATGCGCCGTATATCATCAATACCTCACTGACATTTGAAACGGAAGTGCCTT
>DASUDW010000107.1:0-11672 GCA_036275415.1 Chitinophagaceae bacterium
GCTGGTATAAAGACAGCCACACTGCAATTTGACGGGCCCTTTGCTTATGGATTTTTAAAAGCGGAAAGCGGGGTACACCGCCTGGTTCGTATTTCACCTTTTGACAGCAATGCCCGAAGACATACATCTTTTGTAAGTGTGTATGTTTATCCGTTGGTGGATGATACTATAGAAATAGAAATAAAACCTTCGGATGTAAAAATGGAAACCTCCCGCAGTGGTGGCGCAGGCGGGCAAAATGTAAACAAAGTAGAAACTAAAGTTCAATTAACGCATATACCCACTGGTATTGTGGTCATTTGTCAACAAGACAGAACGCAACTTGGCAACCGGGAACTGGCCATGCAAATGCTGAAAAGCCGTTTGTATGAACTGGAACTGCAAAAAAGAAATGCAATTAAAGACGCCAATAATGCCAAAAAGAAAAAAATAGAGTGGGGAAGCCAGATAAGAAGCTATGTGTTCCATCCTTACAAAATGATAAAAGATCACCGTACTGATTATGAAACAGGAAATGTACAGCCGGTGATGGATGGAGAACTGGATGGCTTTATTAAAGCATACCTGATGAGCGAAAAAGAAGCTGATGTGTGATATAGGTACTATAACAACATATAAATTCACTTTAAAATCTGTCATATGAGTACAGGAACTTTTTCATACCCGATGCCGGTGAATGAGCCGGTATTATCATATGCCCCCAACAGCCCTGAAAAAAAGAGACTGAAAGAAGTATTAGCCGAATTAAAGAAGCAGGAAATTGACGTCCCCATGTACATCGGCAGCAAGGAGGTAAGGACCAATAAAAAAGTGGCCATGCGTCCGCCGCATGAAACCAAACATGTACTCGGCTATTTTCATGCTGGTGAAGAAAAGCATGTGCACCAGGCGATAGAATCGGCGCTGGCGGCTAAAGAAAGCTGGGCCAATATGAGCTGGGAAAACAGGGCAAATATCTTCTTAAAAGCCGCTGACCTCATAGCAACAAAGTACCGGCCTTATATGAACGGAACTACCATGCTGGGGCAGAGTAAAAATGCTTTTCAGGCTGAGATTGATTCAGCCTGTGAGATCATCGATTTTCTGCGTTTCAATGTCCATTTCCTGAGCGAAATATATAAGCAGCAGCCCATAAGTGGTGCGGGGATGCACAACCGAATGGAATACCGTCCCCTTGAAGGGTTTGTGTTGGCCGTAACTCCGTTCAATTTTACAGCTATTGGAGGTAACCTGCCAACATCAGCAGCTATGTGCGGCAATGTAGTGGTTTGGAAATGCGCCAATACACAGGTTTATTCGGCTCAAATGTTCATGCGGATACTAAAAGAAGCCGGTTTGCCGGACGGAGTCATCAACCTGATTTTTGTGGATGGCCCGACTATCGGAAGGGTTTGTTTCAATCACAGGGATTTTGCCGGGGTACATTTTACCGGGTCTACAGGTGTATTTAATAATATGTGGGAAACGATAGGGAAAAATATGGGTATGTACCGTTCCTATCCGAGGATAGTAGGGGAGACCGGCGGAAAAGATTTTGTTGTAGCTCATAAATCAGCCGACCCTGATGTGGTAGCAACAGCCTTGCTCCGTGGTGCGTTTGAATTCCAGGGCCAAAAATGTTCAGCTGCCTCCCGTGCCTATATTCCTTCCAATATGGCAGAGGAAGTGAAAAAGAAACTGGTTGCCGGGGTTAAGAGTTTTAAGATGGGCAGCCCGGAAGATTTTACCAATTTCATAAATGCCGTTATTGATGAAAAAAGTTTTAACAGCATTAAGCGATATATAGATAATGCCAAAAAAGATCCCAAAGCAGAAATTTGGGTGGGAGGTAAATGTGACAGTAAAGAGGGCTGGTACATACAGCCAACAATTATTCAGGCAAAAGATCCGAAGTATGTTACTATGTGCGAAGAGATCTTCGGGCCGGTACTTACTGTTTACGTTTACAATGCCAATCAGTTCGAGAAAGTAATTGACCTGGTAGATAATACATCACCTTATGCCTTAACCGGTTCAATTATTGCACAAGACAGGGCTGCTGTTGAATTGGCAACAAAAAAACTTCGCAATGCAGCCGGAAATTTTTACATCAATGACAAGCCTACAGGTGCAGTAGTGGGGCAACAACCTTTTGGTGGTGCCAGGGGAAGCGGAACTAATGATAAAGCAGGCAGTATTTTAAACCTTTATCGCTGGTTGAGTGCCAGGACAATAAAGGAAACATTTAATCCTCCTGTGGATTACCGTTATCCTTTTCTGCTGGAAAAATAATTTTTTTCAAAAAAGGCAAAAATCATTTTTCCAATTTGTTGTCTATGTTATCTTTGCAGCGAAAATCAAAAACCTTATAACTTAAATCAATGATTATGAAAAAAGTAGTTTTAGTTTCTGCCCTTGCATTAACAAGCCTTTTTGCCGGAGCACAGGTGTCTTTTGGCCTCAAGGCAGGTGGTAATTTCTACACATTCGGAGGTAATTCAGTTGAAGATGCTGACCTTAATTCAAAATTTGGTTTGCATGTTGGGGGAATTGTGAATTTCAGCGTTACTGAAAAATTCAAAGTGCAGCCTGAAGTAGTGTTTTCTATTCAGGGTTCAAAACAAACAGATGGCACTGATGAGCTTAACTGGAATTTCAATTATCTGAATATCCCTGTTATGGCTCAGTATTATGTTTCAAACGGATTTTTCCTGGAAACAGGTCCTCAGATCGGTTTCAATTTGAAAGCTGATATTAAAGACGAGACAAGCGGTGTAACAGTTGATGTAAACGATCAGGTTAAAAGCACTGATTTTTCATGGGGATTGGGAGCTGGTTATAAAACCGCTTCCGGTTTTGGCTTCGGTGCCCGCTACAACCTTGGTTTATCCAACATCTCAGAAGACAGCAATGAAGAAATTAAGAACCGTGGATTCCAATTAGGTGTTTTCTATATGTTTGGTTCCAAAAAAGCCAAGAAAGATTAATTTATTTTTTTCTTACAGTAAAGGGCCGGTTTTTCCGGCCTTTTTTATTTTCAAAAATTCCTGTTGTTTTTATTATATCATCTATTCGGTAACTTCACAATAAAATGCAATGATGCAGGTGTTATTATCCTCTCAGCAATTATCAGATACCATTCAAAAATTGACTCGTCAACTCGCCAATCAACATAAGAATATAGACAACCTTGTTTTTGCAGGAATTCAGCAGGGCGGAGTATTGGTGGCAGATGAAATGGTAAAAGAATTTGAAAAATTATTTCCCGGCAAAAAAATACCATATGGCCAGCTTGATATTACATTTTACCGGGATGATATCAGGAAGCAGATACTGGCGCCGGATAAAATGAACCTTCCGTTTGCCATAGAAAACAAAATTATCATCCTGATTGATGATGTACTTTTCACCGGACGTACTATTAAAGCTGCATTAGATGCTTTACTGGATTATGGAAGGCCGGCAAAAGTGGAATTGTGTGTATTAATTGACCGGAAAGAGCATCGGCAGTTCCCTATACAGGCTGACTATGCCGGTGCTACTTTGCATACGAGTAAAAGTGATAAGGTGAAATTGGTAAGGAACGACCAGGGGCACCTGGAGGTGGTGTTGATACCGGCCTGACTTTTTTGACCTTTTATAAAACAATAATTTATACTAATTTCGCCTTTTAATGCAACTATCCACTCGTCATCTGCTGGGCATTAAAGACCTCACAAAAGAAGATATTCAGCTTATTCTATCCACAGCAGAACAATTCAAGGAAGTATTACAAAGGCCCGTAAAAAAAGTCCCCTCGCTGCGGGATGTAACCATTGTAAACCTGTTTTATGAGAATTCCACCCGTACAAGGTTCTCTTTTGAGCTGGCAGAAAAAAGGTTAAGCGCCGACACTATTAATTTCGCTGCCTCCACTTCATCGGCTGCAAAAGGTGAAACCCTGCTTGATACAGTACAGAATATCCTTAGTATGAAAGTAGATATGGTGGTGATGCGGCATAGTGCAAGCGGGGCCCCTCATTTCCTGGCGCAGCATATTCCTGCCGCCATCATTAATGCAGGCGATGGTATCAATGAACATCCTACCCAGGCGCTGCTCGATGCATTTTCCATTCGGGAAAAAACCGGTTCATTGGAGGGCAGAAAAATTGCCATCATTGGTGATATTATGCACAGCAGGGTGGCACAGAGTAATATTTACCTCTTGAATAAAATGGGAGCTGATGTTACTGTTTGTGGTCCCCCAACCCTTATTCCCAAATACATCAGTGATGCATTGGGGGTTAGAGTGAATTATAATTTAAAAGAAACTCTGGAGTGGTGCGATGTGGCAAATGTTTTACGAATTCAATTAGAGCGTCAAAACCAGGTATTATTTTCTTCCTTAAGGGAGTACAGTCTTGCTTACGGCATTAACCGGAAATTATTGGATAGCCTGCAAAAAGAAATTGTCATTATGCACCCAGGGCCTATCAACCGTGGTGTGGAACTGGACAGCGATGTGGCTGATTCCAAACAATCCATTATTTTACAGCAGGTAGAGAATGGTGTGGCTGTACGAATGGCGGTGCTATACCTTCTTTCCGGTTATAAAACGCTTACTAATTGATAATTTTTTAATTGATAACGGATATTATACTAATTTGTATAGATTGAGGAATTAAGAAGTTGTCAATTATTCATTATTACATTTTCTGTCATTATGCGAATCTGTCTTTTCCCCGGCACATTTGATCCTGTAACACTCGGGCATGTAGATATAATTAACAGGGCACTGCCTTTGTTTGACAAAATAATCGTTGGTATTGGTTTAAATGCGGCAAAAGCACCGATGTTTTCCCCTGAGCAACGATTACAATGGATCCGTGATATTTATAAAGATGAAGAAAGGGTAGTAGGGGCAGTATATGAAGGACTTACTATTGATTACTGTAAAAAAATTGGCGCCCGTTTCATTTTACGTGGCATACGTTATGTAAGCGACTTTGAATATGAAAAAACAATTGCAGACGCCAACCGTACCCTTGACCGAAGCATTGAAACAATCTTTCTGACAGGTGAACCAAAATATACATCTGTTGCTTCCACCATCGTAAGAGATATACTTAGGAACGGCGGAGACGCCACGCCTTTTTTACCGGAGGTTGTTTACAAATCCATTACCAGTCAAAAATGAAAATATGGTTCAATAAAGATCTTTCGCCGGAACAGTTAAACGAGTTTGGGAAAGGAACTATGAGTGAACACCTCAGTATTGTGTGGAAAGAAGCCGGAGATGATTACTTAGTGGCCACCATGCCGGTGGATCATCGCACTACACAACCCTACGGCCTGCTGCATGGAGGCGCATCCTGCGTACTGGCAGAGACCATTGGCAGCGTTGGCTCTGCAATGGTTATTGATCCTGCGATGTATCAATGTGTGGGCATTGAAATAAATGCCAATCATATCCGTAGTGTAAAAGAAGGGTTGGTGACAGGAACTGCCCACCCGGTTCATCTTGGAAAAAATACCCACGTTTGGGATATCAGAATCACTGATAAAGAAGATAAATTGATTTGCATAAGCCGGCTCACCGTAGCTGTCATTAAAAAAAAGTAAATTGTATCATTTATAAAGGGAAAGTACCTCAGCAACAGATGGATAGGTGTTCTCCAGGTATTGATCAAGCTCAGCAGGTTTCACCCATTTTATTTCAAGAATATCTTCTTCGGTCTGTGGTATCAATTCCTGTTTGCCGCTACTCTTCATGGCAAACCAATGAGATTCTTTTAAAATATACCTTGCCCCTTCGTGATAAGTGTGATAAGTGATAGTTAATGGTTTTATCAGTTTAACACCTTTGAGCCCGGTTTCTTCTTCTACCTCTCTGATGGCACATTGTTCAAGGCTTTCTCCCTTGTCTATCTTACCTTTTGGTAAATCCCATTTGCCCCGGCGAAAAATCAGCAATATGTCTTTCTTTTCATTTTGGACCAGGCCCCCGGCTGCCGTTATTATGGTGAATTTTTTATAAAATGCTTTCTTTAATTCTTCAAGATTGGAATGAAAAAAAACACCTGCTTGAATTTGGGGCAACTGCATTTCGTGGATCATGGATTTAATTGTATGTGAATTAAGTTCGTCAATAAAAACAGCATCATCGTGATGAATGTAGGGTTCAACATACTTGTCAATCGAATCACACAGAAATAAAGGCTTATTATCAAAGTAAATTTTAATGTACATAACTTAATTTTCTTATTTCATTTAACGAGATGACTTTTGCCTTATGACAGATGCCAAAGTAGTTGCTGAAAAGCTGCTTCAAGTTAATGCAGTAAAGTTAAACCCTCAAGACCCTTTTACATGGGCCAGTGGCTGGAAAAGTCCGATTTATTGTGATAACCGGAAGGTGCTTTCCTTTCCTTTTACCAGGGATTATATTAAGTCGGAGCTATGTAATGTGATTTTTGAAAAATTCCCGGACGCTGATCTTTTAGCCGGTGTTGCCACTGCGGGCATTGCCTGGGGAGCCATGGCTGCCGATCAGTTGAAACTGCCCTACGTTTATGTAAGGCCAAAGCCTAAAGAACATGGTTTAGGCAATCAGATAGAAGGGGTTTATGAGAGGGGACAAAGAACGGTAGTAATAGAAGACCTTGTTTCTACCGGAAAGAGCAGCCTGCAAGTGGTGGATGTCTTAAAGGAACAAGGCCTGGATGTTATTGGCATGGTTTCGATATTTACCTACGGGTTTCCGGCTGCAACTGAAGCTTTTGAAAAGGCGTCATTGACATATTATCCGTTAACGGATTATAGCACTCTTATAGCTTTAGCAGTGGAAAAAGATTTAGTATCAGCGGAACAGCAGGAAATATTGTTAAAATGGAAAGAAGATCCGGCCAACTGGAAAGGTATGTAAGCCTGATATAATATTTTTAAGTTATGAAGAAATTTATATTCACATTGCTTGCCAGTTTAGGCCTGTTTTTTACCATTCAGGCGCAAACCAAGGCCGTACAAACCGCCACTATCAAAACACCCAATGCCCTTTGTGAGAGCTGTAAAAAGAGGATAGAAGGGTATGTAAAACCTTATGATGGCGTACTGGAGATCAATGTAAATTACCGTAAGGGAGAAACTAAAGTCAAGTTTATAACTGACCGTATCAATATCGAAGAAATAAAAGCCTATATCGCCAATTGTGGGTATGATGCCGATGATGTACCCGCCGCCGAAGATGCTTACAAAAGGCTGCCTGTTACTTGTAAAAAGTTCGAAGACGGGGGCGGCCATCCCAAACCTAAACCAGCGACGGGGCAGCAATAATCGTTTTTACAAAGGGGTTGAATTTTCTCCAACCGGGCTCAGCAGTTGCTGGAGGCTCTGTTTCCCCTCATAACGCAGGGGATAGTTAATACTTATACCCGATTTACTGATCCTGGCTGAACCTTCAATTTTCAGCATTACCTCATTTTTTAAGAGTAGTTGGAGCGAATTGGCAAGCACTTTTGTCATGTCTACTTCCAGGTTTACCGGCAGTTGAAATTGGGCATTTCCCGGTACAGTCACAGAAGAATCCAGGGTGAAATGTCCCAGTTTCCTGCCATCCAGCCAGGCGTCACCACTCGCATTTTTTAGCTTAACCCGGAACTTATTGGGGTTGAAATACTGCAAATCCAATTTTAATGTTGAGTACCCGGAATTGATTTTGTCTACCCGGATATTGTCAATCTTCACTAATTGAGGTTCCCGGATATTGCCACAGCCATAACAGAAAAAGGCTATAAGAAAGGGTAGGGAAGCAGGCATATGATGCTTCAACGGTAATTTCATTTTACTAAGTTAAGTTTTATGTCAATGAGTAGGGTCAAAGTTTAGCAAAAGCAAGCCTAATTTTATTAGAAAATTACCGGTTAAAACTTAATTTAAATATACTAAATAAAGTAGTTAAAATATAAAATATAACTGTATGAATAACATTGTTATAAGAATATTATCGACTATATAAATATATTTAATACGACTTTATTAAAGGAACAATTTCCTACTATTTTCAGAATTTAATTGATATATAAAAAAGTTATTTAAATAGATGATATAGATTAAATTATATGATTATTTGAAAATTAAATACTCAGTAAAATTTAATAGTAAAATTTAATTTAATTTGTTGCATATAATTTAAAGGACTTTAATGTCAAATTTTTGGGGGTGTTTTTCAGTGTGGAAATCTTTCCAGAATTCAATTGTAAGGACAAAAGCTTTTTTACGTCCAACGATGCTGATTCTCAATTTTTCATAAAGGCTAAACAGGGAGATTTTGGTAAAAACGATCAGGAGATATTCAGATTCTTTTTGCTAAATTCGTCAGCCTATTTTTTCTCAATCTGGACATTGGACCCGATGAATAAATTTTACCAACTCTTCAGCGCTGTCGCACTAATGCTAATATTTAGTAGTTCAATATCTTATGCGCAGGATTTTTCAAACAGAGGCAAAGATTTCTGGGTCGCTTATGGTTACCATGAAAGAATGACAGTACCCCAGGGTACAAACTGTAATGGTAATAATACACCAGCCCCGCCGGGTGGATGCCAGGATATGGTTTTATACTTTGCTGCCGAGCAGGCTGCAAATGTTACTGTTTCAATTCCGGGGATAGGCTATACACAGAATTATGCTGTCCCCGCAAACTCCGTTATTACTTCTCAGCCCATTCCCAAAAATCCGTCAACTGGGGATGCCAGACTTACAGCAACATCCACAGCGCCAGAAAACAAGGGAATACATATAACAAGCGATAAGCCTATTGTTGCCTATGCGCATATTTATAATGCCAGTGTGTCCGGGGCTTCTATCCTTTTTCCCACACCAACTTTAGGCAAGGAATATTATTCTATCAATTATCAGAATACTTCGAACTCAAACAATGCCAACTGTTGGTTTTATGTGGTTGCTGCTGATACCGGCACAACTACTGTTCAGATAATCCCATCCGCCGCCACTACAAATGGTTGGGCTGCAGGCAGTACAAATACAATAACTCTTACACAGGGGCAGGTTTTCAATGTAATGGGTCAACTTACTACGACATCTAATCCATTCCAGGGTGTTGATCTTACCGGTTCTATCATTAAAAGTGTGGCTACAGCATCCGGCGCCTGTAAAAGAATTGCGGTTTTTTCAGGAAGTGGCCGGATAAGTATTACCTGTAACGCCAATTCCTCATCTTCCGACAATTATATGGTGCAGGCTTTCCCCAAATCAGCCTGGGGCAAAAAATTCTTAACTGTTACAACAGGCGGGAACCAGTCAAATAATATATACAGGGTTTGTGTTTCTGACCCCACAACGGTGGTTACTTTAAACGGTGCACCGATCGGATTGCCGTTGCAGGGTGGTTTTTACTACCAGATAGCTTCTTCCAATACCCCAAAATTGATCGAGGCGGATAAACCTATTACAGTTGCCCAATACCTGACCTCTCAGGGTGCTTGCGGAAACGGTAATACACCCGGTGACCCGGAAGTTATTTATCTAAGTCCTGTAGAGCAAAATATCAGTAAAGTCTTGTGGAATGCAACACCTAACTTTCAAATAACGCAACATTATTTTAATGTAATAATTCCCAATACGGGTACAGCGATCAGTTCATTTACTTTGGATGGGGCACCTGTGCCTGCTGCTTCGTTTACCGTGCATCCGCAGGCAACCGGCTATTCTTACCTGCGCCAGTCTGTTTCTGCAGGACAGCATATTATTCAGTCTGATTCAGGTTTCAATGCTATTGCTTATGGATATGGTAATGCCGAATCCTATGGTTACAACGCAGGTACTAATATTAAAGACATCTTCCAGTTTATTTCTTTACAGAACCAATATGCTACGGTTAATTTCCCGGCTACCTGTAAGAATACCCCATTTTATTTTTCCATGACTTTCCCATACCAGCCCACTCAGATACAATGGATTTTTGGCGCTGCATTGAATGCGATGGGTATTGCTGATGTTACGATAAATAACCCGGTTTATACCTCAACGATTGTAGTGGCCGGCAGGACGCTTTATGTTTATCAGTTGCCAACACCATATAATATTACTGCATCAGGCACATATCCAATAAGGGTAACAGCTACCAATCCCACACCTGATGGGTGCGGTGGTGTGCAGGAAATAAATTACGATGTGCAGGTTTTTGATCCACCCCAGGCAGATTTTACTTTTAACAATGTTTGTTTTCCTGATCCTGTTCAGTTTACCGATAATTCAAATACCGGAGGCAGGCCGATTACGAGCCGTTATTGGGATTTTGGGGATTTAACTAACAGTACCCTCAACAATCCTTCACATGCCTATTCTGCACCGGGCGCATATACTGCCAGGTATGCAATTATTACCGATGTTGGTTGCTTATCTGATACAACATCTCATGTCGTAACAGTTTCACCCCTGCCTACGGCTACTATTTCAGGTACCACAACGGTCTGCTTAAATGGGACTTCTCCAAATATTACTTTCACCGGGGTGGGAGGTACTGCTCCATATACCTTTACCTACAATATCAATGGAGGTGCCAATCAGACAGTAACTACTACAAGTGGTAATTCTGTAACAGTTGCTGCGCCTACAGGTACCGCAGGTACTTTTGCGTATAACCTGGTGAGTGTATCTGATGCTAGCCCTGCTTTATGTTCACAGGCTCAAACCGGAACCGCAACAATAACTGTTAGTCAGCTTCCTACTGCTTCAATCGCTGGCGCAACAACTGTTTGTCTTAATGCTCCATCTCCCAATATCACATTTACCGGTGCGGTGGGAACGCCACCTTATACTTTTACCTACAATATTAACGGAGGCGCTAACCAGACTGTTACCACTACCAGCGGTAATTCGGTAACGGTAGCTGTTCCTACATCTACTGCGGGTATTTTCACCTATAACCTTGTTAGTGTTGCTGAAGGCAGTGCAAATGCCTGTTCACAGCCACAAACAGGTTCAACTGTAGTTAATGTAAGCCCTTTGCCAACAGCCAGCATCAGCGGTACTACAACGGTATGCCTTAATGGCCCTTCTCCATCCATTACATTTACCGGTGCAGTTGGAACACCACCTTTTACTTTTACCTATACAATCAATGGAGGTCCTAACCAAACAGTAACCACCACAAGTGGTAATTCTGTTACTGTATCGGTACCTACTACAACTGCCGGTACCTTTACCTATAATTTGGTGGGTGTTTCAGAGAGTAGTGCTAATGCCTGTTCTCAGCCTCAAACCGGTTCTGCTGCAGTAACTGTTAATCCATTACCAACCGCCAGTATTTCCGGAACCACCACAGTTTGTTTGAATGCAACATCTCCCAACATTACTTTTACCGGTGCGGTCGGTACACCACCATTTACATTTACTTATAATATCAATGGTGGTCCGAGTCAGACTGTAACCACTACCAGCGGTAATTCTGTAACAGTAGCAGCCCCCACCAATGTTGCCGGAACCTTTACTTATAACCTGGTGAGTGTACAGGAAGGAAGTACTATAACTTGTTCACAAGCACAAACCGGCTCAGCAACAATTACTGTAAACCAGTTGCCTACTGCTACCATAGCTGGTACTGTGAATGTATGCGTAAATGCACCTTCGCCTAACATCACTTTTACCGGTGCCGTTGGTACACCGCCATATACTTTTACCTACAATATTAATGG
>DASUDW010000108.1:0-7877 GCA_036275415.1 Chitinophagaceae bacterium
TTGCCGTCACCAAAAGGAATAGCAAAGGCGAGCAATACACCGGTAATAGTGGCATGCACTCCTGATTGAAGCATACAGTACCACATAACAACGCCGCCGAGCAGGTATGGAATCAAAGAATGTACTTTCAGCCGGTTCAGCGCCAGCAAAGCGCCGAAGATGCCCAATGCCACGAACAGGTAACCCGTATTCAGTTCATGGGTGTAAAACACGGCAATGATGAGTATAGCTCCTAAATCATCAATGATGGCAAGGGCAGTCAAAAAAACTTTTAAGGCCAGCGGTACCCTTTTGCCCACTAGTGAAAGAATGCCTAAGGCAAAAGCAATATCCGTAGCCATCGGGATGCCAAACCCGTTTTCGGTAGCAGTGCCCTGGTTCAGGCCAAAGTGAATAAATGCCGGAACGGCCATGCCACCAATAGCAGCTGCTACGGGAAGTGATGCATTTCGTATACTGGAAAGTTCACCTGCATATAATTCCCTTTCAATCTCTAACCCGATCAATAAAAAGAAGACCGCCATCAGGCCGTCGTTGATCCAATGTTCCCAACTCAATTTCAGTTTAACAGGTCCCCATTCAAACCCGGCTTTCCTGTGCCAGAAATCAATATAATCCTGGCCGATGAAAACATTGGCCAGCAGCAGGCTGGCAATAGTGCAAAGAATCAATACAATGCCGCCACTTCTCTCACTTTTGAAAAAATCAGCAAATAGTTTGGTAGCTATCATTGTAAACGGATAGTTGGTTATTACCTACTGTTACTTATGAAAACTCAGGCAGAAACAGACCGGGTACTCAGCACTTTCTTTACAGCATTCACCATCTTTTCCCCTTTTTCCTGTATTTGTTCCTCCGTCCACAACAAACTGATAGAAGTAGAAATGCAGCGGCTCATTACCGCATCGCTTGCCGCAAAAGACTTATTAGCCTGCTGTATTACTCTCTCTTTCAGTTCAGGGCTTAATGCATTCAATGTAACCGCATTTTTCAAGTGGTCCCATTTGCGGATATAATGCCAGTTATTATCGTACCAGTAAAAATTGCCGGGTAAAATTCCCTGTGCTTTCATTTCGGCCACTACTGCCCTTGTTATTTCCTCAGTGGGTAAAAACCAGCTGACAAAGCTGCAACTATCACCCGCAGGGTCTGGTATACGACGGAAAGAAACCTCCGGCACTTGTGAAAGAATATTTTTGAGCAGTCCGTGGTTCTTTTTCTGAATCGCTAAAAATTCAGGCAGCCTTTTTATCTGTGCCAAACCCACAGCAGCATGCAATTCGGAGATGCGGAAATTATAACCAATGAAAGGATGCAGATCGGCACCACGGTCCACCCCTTTATGATCATGGCCGTGGTCAGTATATCCGTCGCTGTTGGTATACACATCTTCCCGGTTAGTCATTACCACACCGCCTTCTGCACAGGTCATTGTTTTTACAAAATCAAAGGAAAAAGTGCCCGCATCACCAATGGTACCAAGATGTTTGCCCTTGTATGTACCTCCAATGCTCTGGCAAGCATCTTCCAGCAAGATTAAATTGTGTTCTTTGCAGATAGCTGTTAACGCATCCAGGTCCGCCATGCTGCCGCACATATGCACCGGCATGATGGCTTTTGTTTTAGGCGTAATTGCTTTACGTACAGCTTCCGGGTCCAGTGTCAGCGTATCATCCACATCCACCAGCACCGGCACAGCGCCAACGCTTAATACTGCTTCAAAACTGGCCACAAAGGTGAAGGAGGGGGTGATCACTTCATCACCATAACCAATACCCAAAGCACTCATTGCTGTTGTTAAGGCCGCCGTACCACTGGAAGTAAGCTGGGCGTATTTACAACCAAAGGTTTCGTTGACAGCTGCTTCCAGTTCTTTACTTTTCCAGATACCTTTCCGGGGACCATCAAAGCCATAGCGCATCAGGATGCCGGTTTCCAGCACATCATTTACTTCTTTTCTTTCTTTATCACTCCAGAGTTCGTAGCCGGGCATGATTGAATGTTTAAGGTTTTTATAAACTGCTATAGCAGCAAAGGTAAAAATATGTTACGGCTCATAAAACTGCCACTTACCATCCGGCTGCACTAATATGGCAATTTCACTCAGATCGCTTTCATTGTTGTTTTTACCTACTGCAGTTATTACATAGCGATAAGAAAAATGATCAGCAGAAAGCGGCTCTTTTAACTGAAAGCCTTCCGGTATAGCCACAAACTGTGAAATGAATTTAGGTGCATTGCCAAACGGCTCTGTATGCGAATCGGCAGCATACTGGTACACTACATAATATTTTATATCAATCCGGTTTCTGGGATCTGGCCTTACGGTCAACTGTATCACAGAGTCGTCTACAATTTTTCTTTCAACAATCGGCGGCCAAGGTTTTTCATTATCAATCCACCGCATGGGGGGCAATAATGCAGGATATTTATAGTAGTTGTTTCGCAGGCTGTCATTCCAGCCAAAGGGGTTTTTTTCGAAACTGGCGCTGCTGAAATAAACACTTCCCTGAACGTTGGGATAACGACGTAGCAATGTTACCTGGTTGGGTATTTGGGCTGGGTTGTCCCATCCAAAAGACTCGTTGGTAAGTGCCCTGTAAATGCCATGTCCGATATAAATATGTTTACCATAACTGTTGCGGCTCCACCAGTCCAGCAGTTTTTCATAGGCAATTTTATCATCGCTAATGCCACGGTACAACTGTGGTGTTACATAATCGATCCAGCCTTTTTTCAGCCATAATACCACATCCGCATACAAGTCATCATAATTTGTCTGTCCTGCCTTACTGTCGCTGCCCCTTGGGTCCTTGTCTTTATTTCTCCATACAGCAAAAGGTGAAATACCAAAGCGGCAAAGCTTTTTATCCTTCTTGATGGCAATGCTGATAGCCCGGATGATAGAATCTACATTACTACGGCGCCAGTCATCCTTTTTAAGCGTACTGCCGGAGCTTTTGTAAGAAGCTTCATCCGGAAATTCCTTACCGGGAATACGATAGGGATAAAAATAATCGTCCATGTGAATGGCATCTACATCGTAACGTTTTACGATATCCCTTACCACATCTACCACAAACTTCTGGGCTTCTTTATTGGCGGGGTCAAAGTACTTCTTATCGCCATAAGTAAGGAACCATTCTGGATGGAGCTTTGTGATATGATTGGCAGCGATAGAAGAAGTAGCCGTATTAAAAACAGCCCTGTAAGGGTTCAGCCAGGCATGAAACTCCATGCCCCGTTTATGCGTTTCTTCGATCATGAACTGTAAAGGATCGTAATAAGGAGAAGGGGGCTGACCCTGTATACCGGTTAGCCATTGGCTCCACGGTTCATATGGAGAGGGGTAAAAGGCATCGGCAGAGGGTCTTACCTGAACGATCATGGCATTCATTCCGTTCTTCCGGTGCATTTCCAGTAAGCGTATATAATCTGCTTTTTGCTTTGCGGGATCTGTAACGCCGGCCTGCGGCCAGTCAATATTATTGACCGTTGCCACCCAAACGCCGCGGAACTCATACTTGGGCTGCGCAAAAGAATAAATGACAGAGAAAGTTGCCAGGAGCAATAACCAGGTCTTACGATTCATGTTTTTCGATTCGGGGATGAATAAACAGCGGCGAATTTACATTATTCACCGCCATCCCTGATCTTATCCAGTAAATCGCTTAGAATATTAGCATCTTTTTCAGAAAGATTGCCAAATATGCCGTCTATTTCATCCTGCCGGGTGTCGAGCCTTTCAAGCAATTTTTTGCCTTTATCGGTAATAACCACATCAACCAGCCTGCGGTCGTTTTTACAGGTAACTTTTTTGACCAGGCCTTTTGTAATAAGCCGGTCTACTATCCGGCTGGTATCACTCATTTTTTCCAGCATTCTTTCCCTGATCTGCAAGGTGGAAAGCGGCTGCGGATAGCTGCCCCGCAGAATGCGGAGTATATTGAACTGTTGCGGTGTTATATCTTCTGTTTCAAATATGACCTTCATCTTATCTTTCATCCACGACAAGGTAAAAATAAGATTGACTGCCGCCTTTTGATAGGCATTGCGGAATTTGGCTTGTTGTATATCTTTTTCTATTCCCATCTGTGGTAAAAGTAAAAAGTTTCGGGCTAAGCATAAAACCAGGCCCGAAACTGCAGAATTAACAGGGAAGGATTAGTTATTGTAGTAGAATTTCTCTTCTACGATTTTTCCGTTTTTCCAGCGCTGTACAGCCAGCTGCCTGTAGTTACGTACTCCATAATCCTTATGGGTGTAATCAAACCACCACTCGGTTACCGCCAGATCATCGCTTACCAGTGTATTGATCACTTTTGCACCACGGAATTCAGTCAGTCCATTTACAAATGCTTCTTCATACTGACGGTTAACATCCTTTCCTGCACGGGCCGGATAATCATTATCCTGCATAACAATGTTGTCATCATAAAATTTTTCAAAAGCATCCAGGATCTTTCCTTCCAAAATCATCTGGTTCAACTGGTCAACATTTGTTCTTAAATCGCTCATTGTATAAGTTTTAAAAGTTTCCAAATAAATTAAAAGGCAAAATTAATGTTGCAACATTGATATTTCCAAATTTAAAATAACTTATGGGCAGACTTAGCCATTTATTAACATTTGGCGGGCAGCAATGGTGCAAAAAATCACCTCTTAGTGGTATTGCCGGAAAAGAAAAAAAACAGCAGATTTACGTCATCAATCGTTTAAATCAACCACCATGAGAATCTTATCCGAATCTATCCGAAGTTTTTTCGAAGGATTTTCTTCCTTTTTTACCTCCTTCTATAAAGAAATGGAGAAATGGTAGCCGGACAGGAGTAAAAACCGGTTTATGGGTTATTTTTTAATTCCGCCGCCATTTTAAATATGGTGAAGAGATGGTGCCCCTCATGCAGTAAAAAAAAGTTGAGCCACTGGTGCAATGACATTTTACCGTACTTAGTATGAGTGCCTGTTTTGTCAAACTCTTTCTCAGGCAACGATAATATTTTTGCCGCCATTTCCTTACGTACACCAATCAAATCCTGCATAACTTCCCGGGTTGATTTGTGACAATTATCCTGGAAGAAAGGATCGGCTTCAGCGGTGTATTTTTCAAATACGGGGTTGTTGTTTTCCAGAATTTGTTTTACCCGGTTGTTGAATTTGTGCTGAAATGTTTGCAGGTGTACGATCGTTTCAAATATGGACCATTTTCCGGCGTATAGCTGCCTGCGTATCTGATCATCAGAGAGGCCATCAATGATTTCCATCAACACTTTGTGCTGGTAATGAAGCCGTGTTGAAACGGCGGATGATAGTTGCATAATAAGGTTTTTGTTGTTACCGTTCCCACACTTTGGTTCCTTCGCTGCAATTGGAACAAATATCAATATTCTTCCTGCCTTGCAGGATCTGCTGACGAAATTTAGTGTATTCACCGTTCTTCCAAATCTCTTTGAATGGCTTTTTTTTCAGGTCGCCCAGCCGGTGAAGGGCATCTTTGTCAAAACAGCAAGGCGCCACCAACCCGTCCCAGGTTATTACCGGATCATGCCAGAGCCGCCAGCAGTGGTTGGCCAGTTCTCCTTTAAACTCATAGCCATTTTTGGTTTTTTTATACCTGCTGTATTTATCTATCGTGGGAATCAATCCGTTGGGATCATTCTCATATTCATACACCTGTGCAGTTTTAAACCATACATCATCCACACCAATTTCTTTACCCAGTTTTTTTACCTCTTCCAACTGGTGTTCATTGGGTTTTACCACCAGGAACTGAAATACCACAAAAGGCTTTTTACTTTTCAGGTCATTTTTCCATTTTACAATATTCTTGGCACCTTCAATTACTTTACTCAGCTGCCCCCCTACCCGGTATTGCTGATACACTTCCTGCGTTGTGCCATCTATGGAAATGATGAGCCGATCCAGTCCGCTTTCAATTGTTCGCTTTGCATTTTCATCATTTAAATAATGAGCATTGGTGGAAGTAGCTGTGTATATTTTCTTTCCTGAGGCATATTTTACCATATCCAGGAAAGAGGGGTTCAGATAAGGCTCGCCCTGGAAATAAAAAACCAGGTACAGGAGTTCCTTATGAAGCTGGTCAATTGTATCCGTAAAAAAATCCTTTTGTAACATACCGGTTGGCCGGGTAAAGGCCCTGAGCCCACTGGGACATTCAGGGCAACGCAGGTTACAGGAAGTGGTGGGCTCAAAGGAAATGGAAACGGGATAGCCCCACTGCACCGGCTTTTTTGTCCATCTGCTATAATAATAGCTGGATAAAACTTGTACCCCGTTCCAGAAACGGCGCAGGGTAATTTTAGATAATAAGTTTATACTGTCGTTCAGGTTTATTTTAGCCACGGCAGTAAAGTTAAGTTGGTATCTTCAAATGGTATTTATGTCCTTTCCTTTGCCATACCACCTATATGCATTGGGTGATTCTGCCATCACCATTGAGTGGAGCAATAAAATTGACCCCCTGATCAATGAAGAGGTCATTGCAAGGTTCAGGGAGTTCCGGGAAAACCCCTTACCCGGAACGAAAGCCCTGGTTCCGGCTTACAGTTCACTTACCGTTTATTTTGATATGGCCACGGTAAAACTTAAAACCCTGCCTTATGAAACTGCTTACGACTGCATGCGAAATGAAATTGGTTTGCGCCTTGAAATACCGGTTAAAAAAAGAAATGAAAATACAAGGCTGATCCGGATACCCGTTTGTTATGAATTGCCTTTTGCACCTGATCTTACAGAAGCTGCAAAGCTTAAAGACCTTTCAACAGAAGAGCTTATACTCCTGCATTCAGCAAAGATTTACCGGGTATATATGATAGGTTTTCTTCCGGGTTTTGCTTACATGGGCGAAGTGGATGAACGTATCAGTTTGCCCCGAAAACCCCAGCCCGTTCCAACGGTTGCCGGCAGTGTTGGCATTGCAGGCCGGCAAACCGGTATTTACCCGTTAGACTCTCCCGGCGGATGGCAGATCATCGGCAAAACACCATTGAAAATGTTTGATCCAAAAAGAAAAGAACCCTCATTGTTAAGGGCCGGCGATGAAGTTGAGTTTTTCCGGGTAAGTGCAGAAGAATTTCATCAATTAAAAACAGAGTACTAGCAGAATGGGCATCATCATCATAAAAGCAGGTTTGCTGGATACCATACAGGACCTGGGTCGCCCATCGCACCAGCATGAAGGCATTAATCCGGGTGGCGCCATGGATACTTATTCCATGAAAGTAGCCAATATACTGGCCGGAAACGATCCTGCTGAAGCTGTAATAGAAATGCATTTTCCTGCCTCTGCTTACTTATTTACGCAACCTGCTATAATTGCATTGGCAGGAGCCGATTTTTCTGCCAGCATCAATGGAGAAGCAGTACCGCACCTGCACCCGATACTTGTTAACCGAAATGATGTGCTGCAGTTTCATCAACCATTAGAAGGTGCCCGTTGCTACCTGGCCGTTAAGGGCGGTTTTGTTACAGATGAATGGCTGGGCAGCAGGAGTACCCATCTTAAAGCAGGTATTGGCGGCTTCGAGGGTCGAAAGTTGCAAAAAAATGATGAATTGATGATCCGCCAGACATCTTTTGCCTTTCAATTGAATGAATCGGGATACAGGGTACTTCCCTGGAGGGCCCAAATAAAATGGCAGGAGGATATCAATGGTTTATTAGTAATTACAGGGCATGAATGGGACAGGCTTACACAGGAAGGAAAAGAAAATTTTAGCATGACCTCCTTTGTAGTTACCCGCCAATCAGACCGTATGGGTTACCGGCTTAATAATTTACCATTGCCCGTTCTTACCCATGAGGAAGTTTTATCATCAGCCGTAAGCTTTGGCACCGTTCAGTTATTGCCGGACGGG
>DASUDW010000109.1:0-7009 GCA_036275415.1 Chitinophagaceae bacterium
GAAAAAACCATCAACGGTTTATGTCAATAAAAACGATAATGCCGGATTAATCAATGGTGCAGACTTTAAAGTTTTTGATGAAGCAGAAACTGTTTTGGCCATTGCAGTACCGGGTTGCAGTGATTATAGCCGTAAACAAACCGATGAACTGACGGAATGGGTAAAACGTCCGCAGATAGGAATGAAAGGAATGGTATTTATCAAGGTAAATACTGACGGAACCTATAAAAGCAGCGTTGATAAATTTTACAGCGAAGAAAGACTGAAAGCCATTGCTGATGCTGCCCATGCAGTACCCGGTGACCTGGTGCTGATATTGGCCGGTGCTGAAGAAAGGACCCGGAAAGCCATCAGCGAACTGCGGCTGGAAATGGGAAAACGCCTGGGTATGAGAAAAGAAGATGAGTTTAAATTATTGTGGGTACTTGATTTCCCCTTGTTTGAATTTGCACTGGAAGACCAGGATGGCGGAGGCGCCGGCCGTTGGGTAGCAAGACATCATCCGTTTACCAGCCCCAAGCCTGATCACATTCACACAATGATCAGCAACAGCCCCAAAGTAGATGATCCTGAAAAATACCTGGAGCACCCCTATGCCAACATCAAAGCCAATGCCTATGATATGGTGTTGAACGGAAATGAAATTGGTGGCGGTTCCATCCGTATTTTCCAGCGGGAGCTGCAGGAAAAAATGTTTGCCGCATTGGGAATGGATAAGGAAGAACAACAGCACAAATTCGGTTTCCTGCTCGGGGCTTTTGAATACGGCGCTCCTCCGCACGGCGGCATTGCATTTGGATTTGACCGCTTATGCTCCATACTTGGTGGTAGTGAAAGCATCCGTGATTTTATCGCTTTCCCTAAAAATAATGCGGGCCGTGATGTGATGCTGGATGCGCCGGCAACGATTGATGAAAAACAGTTTGAGGAGCTGCAAATAAAGTTGAATTTGAAAGGATAGGAACCCTGATTTAATAAACCGTGTTCATCCGTATAATCTGTGCCATCAGTGTTCTTGTATTTTTGCTAAGATTAAGAATACAGCAACTGCTTCAATACAGCAGCGACTTTCTCTGCATCGGGCAGCATTGCTTTTTCCAGGCCCATATTCATCGGTACAGCAGGGAGGTTTAATGCGCCCAGCACTTCTACCGGCGCATCCAGCCATTGAAAACAATTTTTAGCAATACGGCCTGCCAGTGCTTCGGCAAATGAATTGTTTTGTTGTTCCTCTGTCAGCACCAGGCATTTGCCATGTGCTTTTACCCTATTATAAACCAACTCTTCATCCAATGGAAATAATGTCCGAAGGTCCACTACTTCCACCTGTCCGTTGAATTGTTTTGCTGCTGCTTTCGCCCAGTACACACCCATGCCATAGGTAATGACAACGCAGCTTTCGCCATTTTCAACTGCTTCATCCGCAGCATTCACCACAATATTTGCCTTTCCAAAGGGGAGGATGTAATCTGAAGAAGGCTCAGGTGTCTTTGCATCTTCCGTTCCCGGCACCTTGCTCCAGTAAAGCCCTTTATGTTCCAGCATCACCACCGGGTTTGGATCATAATAAGCAGCTTTCATCAGGCCTTTCATATCCGCTGCATTGGAAGGGTAAGCCACTTTAATTCCTTTTATGGAAAGCACTGTTGTTTCTACGCTTCCGCTGTGGTAAGGGCCACCGCCGCCATATGCACCTATTGGAACCCGTAAAATCATTGAAACGGGAAATTTGCCACAGGTCAGATAACAACTTTTGGATACTTCTGTGACCAGTTGGTTGAACCCGGGATAGATATAATCTGCAAACTGTACTTCCACAATGGGCTTTAACCCCACCGCACTCATACCAACTGTTGAGCCTACCACATACGCTTCCTGTATAGCTGTGTTAAACACCCGGTGCTCACCGAAGATATCACCGAGGGTAGCAGCCTCCCTGAAAACACCACCCAGTCTTTTGCCAACATCCTGACCATATAAAATGGCCTCCGGATGCTTCTCCATAATTTCACGGATAGCATATAGGGCTGCATCAACCATGATTACTTTTTCAGCGCCTGCAGGGCTTCTTTCGCCCTTTTCTTCAGTAATAGTTATTGGGGCAAATACATGTTCTTCCACCTTTGAAATATCAGGCTCAGCCGCTGCCACCGCCTTTTCAAAATCCTGCTGAACAACCGATGCTGCTTCTTTTTCCAGTTGCCACAGTTCCTCTTCTGTAATCCCTTTGTGCAAGAGATGCAGCCGTAATTTGCTATGCGGATCATGTACCGCATGGTTATCGAGGTCTTCCTTACTTCGGTAAAATTCTTTTCGTACCCCGCTGGTATGGTGACCCAGCAAAGGCACCTGTGCATGGACGAGCCAGGGTTTTCTTTCTTTCCTGACAGAGGAAATAACCTGGTTCATTACGCTATAGGAGGCTTCAAAATCACTGCCATCAACCTGGATCCGGTTCATTCCTTTAAAACCGGCTGCAAACTCAAAGGCATTCATAGCCCTGGCCTCACCGGCAGTAACACTGATACCCCAGTTATTATCCTGTACCAGATAAATAACGGGCAATTGCTTCAATACGGCAAATTGAAATGCTTCACTTACCTCTCCTTCTGTAACACTGGCATCTCCTAACGAACAAACAACAACCGGCAAATCACCAGAAATACCGGTGTTCAGTTTTTCACGGTTGTGCCGTTCAAGATATTGTATGCCTTGTGCAATGCCGGTGGTAGGAATAGCCTGCATACCCGTAGCGCTGCTCTGGTGTATAATTGTCGGCTTATCCGTGCCCCTATAATTGGGATGAGAATAATATTCTCTTCCGCCTGTAAAAATATCATCCCTTTTTGCCAGCAGTTGCAGCATAAGCTCATAGGGCGTAAAGCCAAGACCTAGCAAGAGGCTTTCATCCCTGTAATAAGGACTTACAAAATCCTGTGACCGTAAATGAAAAGCAGTGGCCAGCTGAATCGCTTCATGACCCCTTGAAGTAGAGTGCACATATTTGCATATGGCTCTGTTGGCCTCGTAAACTTCAGCCATTGCTTTTGCCCGGCTCATCAGCCCATATGCTTTTAATGAAATAGAAATATCTGTGGTCATGCAAGCAAACAAATGAAGTGGCAAAATTAAGGTAAAGGCTATGGCTTTAAAAAGGAAATGCCACCGTTTATTCACCGGTGGCATTCAATGCCGGCAGAAAGTTTTAACTGAACTAACAGCCGGGTTGCAAAATTTATTTTACTTCCAGTGTAAACATACTGTCATCTTCTATAAAGGCTTCCAGTTCATCCCCCACCACTACTTCACCCACTCCGGCCGGTGTACCTGTAAAGATCACATCCCCGATATTGACGGAGAAGTAATTAGAAATATACGCAACGATCTTATCGAAGCTGTGTATCATATGACCTGAGTTACCCTGCTGCACCAGTTCTTTGTTCTTATAAAGACAAAAATTGATATCCTTTTTGTTCTTAATTTCAGTAATAGGCACCCATTTACCGATTACAGCAGAGTTATCCCATGCTTTCGCTTTTTCCCAGGGTAAACCTTTTTCCTTCAGCTCATTCTGTATATCCCTTGCTGTAAAATCTATTCCGGTTGTTATGGCATCATAGTATTTGCCGGCAAATTTTTCCTGAATGTATTTCCCGTTCTTGCTGATACGGAGCACCAGTTCACATTCGTAATGCAACTCATTGGTAAATTCAGGGTAATAAAATGGTGTATGCGGTTGCAGCATGGCACTTTTAGGCTTCATAAATATAACCGGTTCATCCGGCACTTCGTTACCCAGTTCAGCAGCATGAGCTACATAGTTTCTTCCTACGCAAAAAATCTTCATATCAAGGTGAGTTTAGGTTAAATACAACTGATGCTTGCACTTGTTGCAGTGTTCATCCTGCGTATCTACTGGTTATCATTAAGTGTATTGGATGTTAAAAAGCCCTTTCCGGCAGGCAATAAAAGGGTTCTGAAAAAGTAAGGCCGGGTAGCTAAAGTAAGTAATCAATCTGATTTCTCATAGTGAATATACCTGATTATTTACGTGGTTCATTGCGGTGGCTATACCTTGTGCGGCAAATATCTCAATGGCTTCGACCGTTTTATCAATCTTATGTTTCACCAAAGGCTCCTCTTCTTTTCTCCATTTGCCCAATACAAAATCTGCCTGGTGGCCTTTTGGGTAATTATTCCCGATACCAAAACGTATCCGCGGATAATCTTTAGTGCCCAGTACTTCCTGTATACTTTTTAAACCGTTGTGGCCGGCATCACTGCCGGATGGACGTATTCTGATTTTTTCTAATGGTAAGGCAATATCATCTACGATCACCAGTATGTTTTCCAATGCCACTTTTTCCTTATCCATCCAATATTTCACGGCCTTGCCGCTAAGGTTCATATAAGTAGTAGGGCATATACATACGAAGGCCTTGCCTTTCCATTTTACATGTGCCTGATAGGCCAACCGGTCTGTAACAAAGGCACCCTGGTTTTTAAGCACAAAGGCGTTTACCACATCAAACCCGATGTTATGCCGGGTGTGTGCATATTCATTGCCAACATTGCCTAAACCAACGATCAAAAATTTCATACCGGAGTCAAATATCGTATTATGCCAACAAAAAACCCGTCTCGTTTAACCGTGACGGGTTTATAAAAAAGTAATTATATGCTTATTTCTTAGCAGCAGGGGCAGCAGCAGGGGCAGCAGCGGCAGGAGCAGCAGCGGCAGCAGGTGCAGTAGCTTCTTCCTGTTTCAATTGCCTTGTCAATACCACAGATGCAATAGGAATACGGGGTGAATTAAGGATTTCATAATGCTCTTCCTTCACATCTTCTACCCGGATATTTCCATTCAGTTCGAGATTGTCAATAGAAACTTCTATTTGCTCCTTCAGGTACTTAGGATAGGTCTTCACTTTCAGTGATTTCATTTTGGTAACCAGTTTACCGCCATCCTTTACCCCTTTTGATACACCTACAAATTTCAGGGGAATGTCGGCAATTACCTTTTTGTCTTCTACCAGTTCCAGCAGGTCAACATGGATCAGTGAATCGTTTACTTTGTCAAACTGGAGATCCTTCAAAATTGTGCGGTAAGTCTTTCCCTCCACATTTACTTCAGCAATCTGGAAACTTGGTGTGTACACTAAATTTTTGAAAGCTGCAGCAGGAGCATGGAAATTGATCTCCTGAGAGCCGCCATAAATTACACCAGGCACCAGTTCCTGAGAGCGGAGTTCTCGGGTGGCGCTTTTGCCGAATCCGGTCCTCAGTTGTCCTTCGATTGTAATTGTTTTCATTTTTTCTTTTTTTATTTGAATTAATATATCACTTGTCCTTTCGCTGCGAATGGATGAATAAGCTGGTAATGCTCTTGTTCTCAAACGCATTGCGGATAGCCACTGCAAAAAGTTCTGCTACACTTACCACCTTTATCTTTTCACTTTCTTTTCTTAGCGGTATGGTATCGCAAACCACCAGTTCTTCCAGCACACTGTTTTCAATATTCTCATAGGCCTTGCCGCTGAGTACCGGGTGGGTAATCAATGCCCTGACACTTCTTGCTCCTTTTTCTTTTAAAAGACCTGCACTTTTTGCCAGTGTACCTCCTGTATCGCAGATGTCATCAATCAATACCACATCCCTGTCTGTCACATCTCCTATCACTACCATGCTGGCAATCTCGTTCGCCCTTTTCCGGTGCTTATCACAGATCACCATTTCTGCATTGAAATAACTGGCTATTTCCCTGATACGGTTGGTTGCTCCCACGTCAGGGGCCGCAAAGGTAAGGTTTTCCAGCCGCAGATTCTCTATATATGGGATAAAAACTGCGTGGCTGTCGAGGTGGTCAACCGGAATATCAAAATAACCCTGAATCTGGGGTGCATGCAGGTCCATCGTAATGACCCTGTCAGCGCCTGCGGCTACTAACATGTTGGCAATCAGCTTACTGCCAATAGCCACCCGGGGTTTGTCCTTCCTGTCCTGACGGGCATAGCCATAATAAGGAATTACGGCAATTACCTTATAGGCAGATGCCCTTTTGGCTGCATCGATCATCAGCAGCAGTTCCATCAGGTTTTCAGTGGGTGAAAAGGTGCTTTGAATCAGGAAAACATAATCACCCCGGACACTTTCCAGGAAAACGGGGCAGATTTCCCCATCGCTGAAGCGCTGGATATTCACTTTTCCCAGCCTTGTTCCATAACGTTTACAGATTTGCTCGGCCAGTTGCTGTGAGCCGGTTCCGGAGAAGATCTTGGCATTTTGCATGGTGAAGGGTAATGTGCGGCGAAGATATTATTCTCCCACCAATCACCGTATGATACCTGCAAAAATATTGACCGGAAAAAAGATCAGCGAAGCACCAACTCTTCTGCCCGGGCAATACCGGCCGGCTGAGATTTTTTTTGTCCGGTAGCAGACTTAGCATCGCTGGTATTGCAGCTATAAAAAAGGGCAGAGCAAATAAAAATGGCAAATACAAGGGCCACAATGTAAACTGCTGCAAAAAATAATACCGGGTGAAGGGAACCCATCGGGGCAAAAGTCCTGGTTTTCATAAGTACTTGATTTTACTTTTAAAAAATGGGTGGATCCGTCTTCTTTGGTGACCTGGTAAACAATACCCTTTAGTGGTATTGCCGGAAATAAAATTATTATCTATCCTTGCTCTATGCAAGAGCACAAGTACTCAATTAAGCAATGGGCAAAAGACGACCGGCCAAGGGAAAAGTTACTATTGAATGGTGCAGAAAATCTCAGTAATTCCGAATTGCTGGCTATACTGATTCACAATGGCAGCCGGGAAAAATCGGCGGTTGACCTGGCCAAAGAGGTTTTGAAACTGGGAAAAGACAACCTGAGCGAACTGGGAAGGCTGACCATCAAAGACCTGATGAAAATTAAAGGAATTGGCGAAGCCAAGGCTATTACTATTGCCGCGGCCCTGGAACTGGGGCGCAGAAGACAGTCTGCCGCCGCATTGGAGAAA
>DASUDW010000110.1:0-12441 GCA_036275415.1 Chitinophagaceae bacterium
GAAATACAAAAGCGGAGAGGTAAATTTTAAGACAGCTCTCATATTTGGCATACCATCTATTGCAGCGGTATTTGCGACCAGGGCCTTCATAGTACCGGCGATACCAAAAGAAGTTTTCCATATTGGGGACTTTGTTGTTACCAAGTCATTATTAATGATGATCCTGTTTGCCATCCTTATGGTATTTGCTTCAGTGTCCATGATCAGGAATAAAAAAACAACCACTCAGGAAAACGGCGAACAAAAATTCAATTACCCGATGATTTTAATGGAGGGTGCAATTGTGGGTGTTCTTACCGGCCTGGTAGGTGCCGGCGGTGGGTTCCTGATAATACCGGCATTGGTGTTATTAAGCAAATTACCGATGAAACAGGCCATAGGTACTTCGCTTCTTATTATTGCCGCCAAATCCCTGATTGGATTTACCGGTGACCTGGGCAAACAAACAATGGACTGGAAACTACTTTTAACTGTCACAGGACTGGCAGTAATAGGCATATTCATTGGAAATGCGTTAAGCAAAAAAGTATCTCCCGATGGCCTTAAAAAAGGATTCGGCTGGTTTGTGCTGGTAATGGGAATTTATATAATTATCAAAGAGTTATTCTTTCCCGGAGGCAGTTCCCATTAATTGTGATTGTTGTCACTGTGTAGCTTTATCAGAAATCTGAAATTTGATCATCAAATAAAAAATAAAACCAAAAAAATGAAAGTAGAACAAATTTATACCGGTTGTCTTGCACAGGGTGCTTATTACATTGAAAGCAATGGTGAAGCAGTAGTAATTGATCCGCTGCGTGAAGTAGCCCCTTACATACAAAAGGCAGAACGTAACAATGCAAAAATAAAGTACGTTCTTGAAACTCACTTTCATGCTGACTTTGTCAGCGGCCACCTTGACCTGAGTAAAAAAACGGGCGCCCCAATTGTGTATGGCCCCAATGCAAAACCTGCATTTGATGCTATCATTGCAGAGGATGGACAGGAATTCAAAGTAGGAAATGTTACACTTAAAGTAGTTCATACTCCAGGCCATACTATGGAAAGCACCTGCTATCTTTTAAAAGATGAGAATGGAAAAGATACAGCGCTTTTTTCAGGCGATACATTATTTATCGGTGATGTTGGCCGTCCTGATTTGGCACAAAAAGTGGTTGCTGATCTTACCCAGGATAAACTGGCCGGTTATCTGTTTGATTCACTTCGGAATAAGATCATGCCTCTTGCGGATGATATTATTGTTTATCCTGCTCACGGAGCCGGAAGTGCATGTGGCAAGAATATGAGCAAAGAGACAACTGATACACTGGGCAACCAAAAGAAAACAAATTATGCCCTGCGTGCCAATATGACCAAAGAAGAATTTATAAAAGAAGTAACTACCGGTCTTGTAGCTCCTCCCTCCTATTTCCCGCTGAATGTTATGTTGAATATCCAGGGATATGATAGCATTGATAAAGTTTTGGAGAGAGGCCAGCATGCATTAAGCCCCGAAGCGTTTGAGGCTGCTGCCAACGAAACCGGTGCTTTAATCCTTGACACAAGAGATCCTCAGACTTTTGCAAAAGGCTTTGTCCCCAACGCCATAAATATTGGCATCGATGGTCAGTTTGCTCCATGGGTTGGCGCTATGATTCCTGATATCAAACAGGAAATATTACTGGTAACAGATGAAGGCCGTGAAGAAGAAGTAATAACCAGGCTTGCCCGTGTAGGATATGATTTTACCATTGGTTATCTCAAAGGCGGATTCAATGCATGGAAAGAATCCGGAAAAGAAGTTGACCAGATAAAATCCATCGACACCAATGAACTGGCTGAGATATCAAGTAAGGGCAACCTGAATATCCTGGATGTACGTAAGAAAAGTGAGTTCCTGAGCGAACACCTTGTTGATGCTGAAAATGCCCCGCTTGACTTCATTAACGACAGCATGGCACAAATTGATAAAAACAAAACCTATTATGTGCATTGCGCCGGAGGTTACAGGTCAATGATCTTTGCATCCATACTTAGGGCAAGAGGTTTTGATAATCTAATAGATGTAAAAGGTGGTTTTAAGGCATTGAAGGAAAGTGGAAAATTCAGCTTGACAGATTATGTGTGTCCTTCCACTTTATTATAATGGTTGGTTGGCTTAATGAACCGATTAATGCGTTAAAAGAGAAAGGCCGGGAATATTACCCCGGCTTTTTTAAAAAATCACTAATTAAAAACAAATAACATGAACACGATAAAAGAACTGGTAAAGAATCCTTCAACTCTTGTTATTGATGTCAGGAGTCCCTGGGAATTTGAATCAGCACATATTCCGGGTGCGAAAAATATTCCGTTAGACGAAATAGCTTACAAACTGGAAGAATTCAAAGGAATACACAAACCCATTGTACTTTATTGCCGCAGTGGGGCCAGAAGCGGTATGGCTGCCGGTATACTGAAGCAAAATGGAATATCAGATGTATACAATGGAGGTGGACTTGAAGATTTACAACAACTTTTAAACTAATAAAATATGCTGGGCTTAATAAAGAAACTATTCGGAGGCACCAAAGTAGATTACAAAGAACTGCTTAGCAATGGAGCAATTATAATAGACGTTCGTTCAAACAGCGAATATAAATCCGGACATATACCCGGATCCCGAAACTTTCCGCTTGACAGCATAAAAAATAGAATTGCTGACTTAAAAAAACTGAACAAACCGGTGATAACCGTTTGCAGAAGCGGAGCAAGAAGCGGCATGGCAAAGAATATCTTGAAGTCGGCTGGTATTGAAGTGTATAATGGCGGTGCGTGGGATAGTCTGAAAAATAAAATAGCATAAACCTGTGCCGGTTGCCCATCTCTTAAACTTAGTTAACTTTAAAGTATGCGTATTAAAAGTCAACATATAAAAAGAAACAGGTGGTTGTATTTTACAATCACTTTTTTAATAGCAGCTTTATGTGGTTCTTTCTGTGCTAATGGTCAGGACACGGCAGCCGGCAAGACAGTTTCACAAAACAAATTCCAGCGGCTTATTAAAAAGAAAAATACTGTATTGCTGGATGTAAGAACAATAGAAGAATATAAAGCAGGTCATATCCCCAATTCTGCACAAATAGATGTACTTAAGAAAGATGAATTTAAAACAAATTTAAACGGGCTCGATAAGAACAAAACTTACCTGGTTTATTGCCGTAGTGGTAAACGCAGCAAGGAGGCAATGAGGATCATGAAAGAACTTGGGTTTAACAGGCTTTATGACCTTGAAGGAGGCTTTAGCAAGTGGACCGGTGAAAAGGAATAATACTAATCAACCAAGCATGATAAAAAAATATATCCTCTCTACTATTCTGTTACTGCTTGTTTTTGGTGGCTTTGCACAAAGTAGTAGTGAGAAGGCAACACAACATCGCATTGTAATGCAACTCAGCAGCAACGACACATTGGTATGGAAAGGACTGATGAATAACCTGAAAAATCTTAAAGCAGGTTGGGGTGACAGCGTATTAATTGAAGTTGTGGCTCATGGCCCCGGCATAGATTTTCTTACAAAAGGGAAAACAACCCAGCAGGAAAAAATTAATTATTTCAAACAAATGGGAATTTCTTTCGTAGCATGTGAAAACTCCATGACAGAAAGAAAAGTGTCAAAAGACGCTATTATAGCCGAGGCCACATTCGTAAAAATGGGAATAGGTGAAATAGTTCGCAAACAAGAAGAAGGCTGGAGTTATATCAAGGCCGGATTTTAGCCGCCATCAGTGTAAATGATGCGAATGGCAAGACAATTTCACACAACAATGAAAAAGCTATTTATACTCGTTTTCGGGTTATTTGCAGTTGCATTAGTCTATGCTCAACACCAGGAAATAAATGAAAAGCCCGGTTTGTGGAAAGAAAAAGAAACGGAAACAGACACCACATCAATACTTTCTGCTTTTCGAAGAGGTACATTCAGCGGGCATTTTCGGTATTTTTTTATGGCCACCGACAATAATAAGAGGCTTACAGACTACTATGCAAATGCGGTGGGAGGGGGCATTAAATTTGAAACTGCAAATTTCAAAAATTTACAAGTTGGGATTAGCGGATTTTTTGTGTTCAATATCGGTTCATCCGATCTTACCGTTCCTGATCCCGCTACACAACAGATGAACCGGTATGAAACAGGCCTGTTTGATATACAGGATCCCTCCAATAAAAAAGATATTGACCGGCTGGAAGAACTTTACGTAAAATACAATTTCAAAAAAGCCCAACTGATAGTGGGCAAACAACTGATCAATACTCCTTTTATCAACCTGCAGGACGGAAGGATGAGACCAACAGAAGTGGAAGCCTTTTGGACAGAAATCAATTCCATAAAAAAATTAAAACTTCAAGCCGGATATATTTATGGCATTTCTCCAAGGAGTACTGTAAAATGGTTCCGGATAGATGAATCAATGGGAATTTATTCAGTAGGAGTGAATTCTACCGGCCACAAATCAGGCTATGCTGGTAATCTTGAAAGCCGCGGCATCATATTAGTAGGTATAACCTATATGATAACCGATAAGCTTAAAATTCAGGGCTGGAACCAGTTCACCGAAAACATTTTTAATAGTTCCTTATTGCAGGTTGATTGGGAATATCCTTTAAAAAAAGGCGGATCCTTATTTGCAGCCGCCCAGGCAGTCAAACAGGATGCATTAAATAACGGAGGTAATATTGATCCATCAAAGGCTTATTTTGAAAAGGGAGCAAAGGCATTAACATTCGGCGCAAAAGCAGGATGGAAAAATGCCAAATGGGAAACATCACTGAATTACAATCGCATTACCGGCAAAGGAAGATACCTTATGCCAAGGGAATGGGGCCGGGATCCGTTCTTTACATTTCTTCCAAGAGAAAGGAACGAAGGACTGGGTGATGCAGATGCACTGATGGCAAGAGTGATGTACAAAATCCCCAAAGCCAGAATGTCGTCTTCTGTCGCATTTGGCAATTATAATTTGCCTGCGGTGACCAACTACCGGCTAAATAAATATGGAATGCCCTCCTACAACCAGTTGAACATTGATCTCAGGTACAAATTTTCCGGCCTGCTGAAAGGTTTGGAAACACAAGTACTTTATCTGTATAAGGCTAAAACTGGAAATACCTTTCTAAATGATAAATATGTGATCAATAAAGTGAATATGAGTTTATGGAATATTGTATTTAACTATCAATTTTAACCATGTATATGTGATCATTATCACAATACAGGCTATATAATTCGGGCATTTTACAAGCTCTTACTTTTACCTAATATGATTGCCAATGTCTATAGAACAGTCTAGTCAAAACCTTCAAAATTCCAGAAGGGACTTTTTAAAGAAGGCCGCTTTCGCCGGTGCAGGTACTGCAATGGGTTCCGCATCCTTTGCTATGACTAATGATGAATTAAAAAAGAGCTTGCCTACATCCGGCCGCTTTACCATACTTTATACATCCGATATACATGCCCAGCTCAATACACATGATGAATTCTTTTGGGAAAACGGAAAAGCAGTTTACAGAAAGAGAGGTGGCCTGGCTGTACTTAAAACAATGATCACTCATTTCCGGAAACAAAATCCCGGGAACACATTGTTGATTGATGGCGGGGACTACTTTCACGGAAGCGCCGTTGCCTCATTAACCGAAGGGGAAGCACTGATTCCCCTGCTCAATGACTTCAACTATGACCTTATACTGCCCGGCAACTGGGAAGTTGTTTACAAGAAAAAGAAAATGCTCTACGATATGGGGCATGCCACTGCAGCAAAGATTTGTGCCAATATGTGGCACAAAACAAACGATGCAGATAACGGAGAACTGATTTATCCTCCCTATTGGATAAAATATATTGCCGGCGCCAAGGTCGGTTTTATTGGCTACACGGACCACCTGATACCCAAACGCCAATCTCCGGCATACAGCGAAGGTATCCGGTTTGAACATGCGGAATTTAATGTGGCGAAATACATCAAACTGCTGAAGGAAGTGGAAGGCTGTGGCATCATTTTCATTGTAACACATATGGGCCTGGCACAACAGGTAGGCCTTGCCAATAATCCTGCCGTTGCCGGAGCAGATTTTATTTTAGGTGCAGATACACATGAAAGAGTAAGGATACCCATTGAAGGAACATACTGTAAAGTTGTAGAATGCGGCGCTTTTGGATCTTTTCTTGGCAAACTCGATATCGAAGTAGAACACGGGAAAATAAAAAAATATAACTATCAGTTAATCGATGCAGATCCTGCCAAATATCCGGCTGACAAAAAACTGCAGACGGAAATTGACAAAACTACAGCACCATTTAAGCAAGATTTATCCAAGGTAATAGGAACAACCACCACACCACTTGTACGGTATTTTGTAATGGAATCTCCTATGGATAATATGATAACAGATGCCATACATTGGAAATTCAAAACAGATATTGCCCTTAGCAACGGATTCCGTTTTTGCCAGCCATTGGCGGTAGATCCAAAGACCGGCAAGGCTGCAATAACCCGGGAATTCCTCTGGAATATGCTTCCGGTTGACAGTGAAGCAAAAACAGGTACAGTAACCGGTACACAAATATGGGACTGGCTGGAAAAGGAATTGCAAAATGCATTTGCAAAAGATCCTTCTAAAAGATTTGGCGGATGGTTTGTACGGTTTGCCGGTATGGAAGTGAATTTCACTATCGGCAATGAATTCGGCAAAAGAGTAAACTGGGTAAAAGTAAAAGGAGAACCGCTTGACCTGAACAAAGAGTATAGTATTGTGGCTTGTGAAAGAGAAGGCGATCCGGATGATACACTTTGCCGTATGGAAAAAGTAAAGAATCCTAAGAAAACCGGGATTCTTATGCATGCAGTAATTGAAGATTATCTTGCAATACACTCCCCTGTTTCTCCAAAACTGGAAAAGAGATCCACCGCTACTGACCAACCCCATACATTGTTAACGCAATTACAAGGCACAACTTATGAATTCAGATAATAATAAAACATCTGTATGGAAGACAGCTACAACCAATTGGCCTTTAGTGCTGATTGCCGGTGCTATTATTCTTGTTGCAATAGGAGAAGTAAAGAAAGCATTGGCGCCCGGCGATAAAAAAGTACCATTAAGCACTGCTGCTGACAGTTTGTGGGTACCCCCCAGCCTTTTTACTGATAATGAACTGGAGGGAAAGGAAAGAGAAATGGTTATTTACGGAGAAGACATAATAGCCAATACCTCCCGGTATTTTGGCCCCAATGGATCAGTAGCAGCCATCACGAATGGCATGAATTGCCAAAATTGTCATTTGAATGCAGGGAAAAAAAACTGGGGCAACAACTATAGCGCTGTTTTTTCTACCTATCCGAAATTCAGGGAACGTAGCGGCAGTATAGAAACGATTTATAAAAGAGTAAGCGATTGTTTTGAAAGAAGCTTAAATGGGTCTGCACCGGATAGCAGCAGTAAGGAATACCAGGCAATTTTTGCCTATATCAAATGGCTGGGGAAAGATGTAAAAAAAGGGCAAAAGCCTTTTGGCAGCGGAATAGAAAAGTTACCAGTTCTGGACAGGGCTGCAGACCCTAACAAAGGGAAAGAAGTTTATATAGCACAATGTAAAAGCTGCCATGGTGAAAACGGGCAGGGCCAGCTTAGTCTGAATGGGAAAACCTATGATTATCCCCCTTTATGGGGCGAACACAGTTATAATGATGGCGCAGGGCTGTTTCGAATAAGCAATTTTGCCGGATATGTAAAAAACAATATGCCATATCTGCAAGCAACACATGACAGCCCTAAGCTTACTACAGAAGAGGCATGGGATGTGGCGGCCTATGTAAACAGTCAGCCCAGACCCAAAAAAGATCTTAGTAAAGACTGGCCGGATATTTCTAAAAAACCGTTTGATCACCCGTTTGGCCCTTATTCAGACGGTTTTTCAGAGGTACAACATAAATTCGGTCCCTATAAACCGATAATAGATAAAAAGAGTAAGCAGTAAAAATATAAATAACTTAACCGGTGATATAAATCACATGCAACACATATATTTAAAACCATTTTTGAATTTCAAATACAATTAATAAAGTATGCTTGAACTTTTGAAACAACCGTGGCCCTGGTATGTAGCCGGCCCGCTGATCGGTCTTATGGTACCCGTTTTACTTATTATTGGAAATAAATCTTTTGGCATTTCTTCTTCATTGAGGCATGTATGTGCTGCCTGTGTACCAGCAAAGATTTCATTCTTTCAATATGACTGGAAAAAAGAAGTATGGAACCTGTTTTTTGTTGCAGGCATTGTAGGCGGCGGCTTTATCGCAGTCAGCTTAATTGGAAACCCGGAACCGATACAGGTAAATCCAAAACTTCAGGCGGAATTAGCAACATACGGTATCACCAATTATGACAATTTTGTTCCTGCCGATCTTTTTAACTGGACCGCATTAGGTACTTTAAAAGGGATAATAATGATGGTGGTGGGTGGTTTCCTTGTAGGATTTGGCACAAGATATGCCGGCGGTTGCACCAGTGGTCATGCCATCATGGGCTTATCCAATCTGCAATGGCCTTCCCTGGTAGCTACTATCAGTTTTATGGCCGGCGGATTCATCGTTGCAAATCTCATTCTTCCTTTAATTCTGAAATTATAATAAGATAATATGAATAATAACGATACAATACAGGAAAAGAAACACCATGAATTTCTTACACAGAATACAGATTTTGAAGTTCGTTCTTTAGATGCTGTTTGCTATAATGAGTCGGAATTAAAACATCCCTGGTGGTACAACCTGAAATATGCAGTGGCAGGAGTCCTTTTTGGAATAATTCTGATCAAAGCAGAGGTAATTTCCTGGTTCAGGATACAGGAAATGTTCCGGTTGCAAAGCTTTCACATGTTTGGAGTCATCGGCTCAGCTGTTGCTGTTGGGGTAATATCAGTATGGCTGATTAAAAAATTCAAAATAAAAACCATATACGGCGAACCCATTGAATTTGTAGATAAGAAATTCAATAAAGGAAACGTAATTGGCGGATTGATCTTTGGGTTTGGATGGGCAATTACCGGTGCCTGCCCCGGGCCGCTTTTTGCTCAAATCGGCACAGGTGCATTGGTTATTATTGTCACCCTTTTTAGTGCCATTGCGGGAACGTGGGTGTACGGAAAATTCAGGGATAAACTACCTCATTAAAACAGTTTTTTACTAATATTTAGCAGTAAGCCGGGGGAGTCTTCCTCCGGCTTTTTTACTGATTCTACCGTGATGAAAATCACAACTCATGGAATACTAATCCTATAATTTAGCTGGAATAAACGCAACGGACTATGAAATCTTTTCTGACTTCAGTTTTAGCAAGTATATTGACACTTACAGGAAATACCCAGGAATATTTTCCTTATAGACTATCTCTGGAACCTATGATACCCGAAGGCTTTTATGGCCTGCAATCTTATGCGTGGGCAAAATCGGGAAGCAAAGTATTACTTGTTGGCGGCAGAACGGACGGCTTGCATCGCAGACAACCTTTTGCTTCTTTTAATAGAAAATATAACAACACCGATCTTATGGTGATAGATCTGCAGACTGAAAAAGTTTGGAAAAAATCCGTCACAATTTTACCGGCGAAACTGGCTGAACAATTACAAAGCTCCAATATGGAATTTTTTCAGGAACAAAACAATCTGTTCATCATTGGCGGCTATGGCTACAGTGAGTCAGAAAAAGATCATATTACTCACCCCTGCCTGGTTTCTATAAAAGTAACAGACTTGATCAATGCTATTACCGGTGATAAAGAAATAGCGCCACACATTAAACAAATAAAAGATGAACGCATGGCCGTAACAGGTGGTCATTTGAATAAGTTGGGCAACTTGTTTTACCTGGTGGGAGGACAAAGATTTGATGGCCGCTATAACCCGCATGGCCCCGATCATGGACCCGGCTTCTCACAACAATACACTAACCAGATCAGAAAATTTTCAATTACGGAAAAAGACGGGGAGATGGCGATTGAAAATTACACAGCGGTTACTGATTCCGCATTGCTGCACAGGAGAGATTACAACCTGTTGAACCAGTATGATGAAATGGGCAGGGAAATGCTGACTATTTACTCTGGAGTGTTTCAATACGAAAAAGACCTCCCTTACACCACGCTGATTGACATTACCCACAACAACCATAGTGAGGTTGAAAATTTCAATCAGCAATTCAGTCATTACCATTCTGCTACACTGCCTGCATACGATAAAAACAAGAAAACGCTTTACACTATTTTCTTTGGCGGTATTGCACAGAAATATGTTGATCAATCCGGCGCAGTAAAAACAGATAATGATGTGCCGTTTGTAAAGCATATCAGTGTAGTTGAAAGAAAAATAAATGGCATAAAGGAATACTTGTTGACGGAACAATTATCCGGTTACTTTGGAGCCGCTGCAGAATTTATCCCTGCGGACGAAATTTTTTATAGCAACAATGGAATTTTACACTTGGAAAAAACAGGAACTAAGCCATTGTTGGCTGGCTATATCATTGGGGGAATAGACAGCAGGGCGCCTAATGTTTTCTGGAGTAATGAAGCCGAGCCAAGCCGGGCTTCACCAGTGATATGGAAAGTTTATCTTAGTAAGAAGTGATAAGTGATCATAATATACAACACGGTTTAAAAGATAACTGGCAACAGTTTTCTTTATTAGTGCTGGTCAATGCATTTGTGGGTGCTATTATAGGCCTGGAAAGAGCTGTACTACCCGGTCTTGGTAAAGATATTTTTGGATTAGATGCCAACACAGCGATTTTAAGTTTTATCATGGCGTTTGGCATTACCAAAGCCATCAGCAACTATAGCGTTGCAAAACTGAGCAAACGATTCAATCGAAAACATATACTGATTACAGGCTGGCTCTTTGCCTTACCTGTGCCATTACTTCTTATGTATGCTGAAACATGGACCTGGGTTATCATCGCCAATATATTACTCGGCATTAACCAGGGATTGGCCTGGTCCACTACCGTTATCATGAAAGTGGATATCGTGGGTCAAAAGAACCGCGGTCTTGCTATGGGGATCAATGAATTTGCCGGTTACTTATCTGTAGGACTTGCTTCCTATCTTGCCAGTTCTCTCGCAAGCAGCTATGGATACGCCTGGTACCCGTTTATACCTGGTTTATTTTTTGCAGTCGCCGGTTTACTTATTTCAATATTTCTTTTAAAAGATACCACTCATTTTGTACATGCGGAAAGTACCATCAGTAAACTGACACTGATGAAAAATGTATGGAAAGAAACAACCTGGAAGCATAAAAATATCGGAACAGTTACTCTAAATGGTCTGGTGAATAATATGAATGATGCTGTTGTTTGGGGTTTGTTACCTGTTCTTCTGCTGCAAAAATCCTTTGCCATACAGGAAATAGGGATCATTGCAGGAATCTACCCTGTTGTATGGGGAGTGATGCAATTATTTACAGGTAAAATGGGTGATTTGTATTGCAAAAAACAGATTATTACAGCGGGCATGTTGTTGCAGGCTGCAGCCATTATTATTCTTGCTGTAGTATCTGTTCTTTGGCTGCTCATCATCGCATCTATACTTCTAGGACTGGGAACTGCATTGGTTTATCCCAATTTTCTGACAGTGGTAGCAGAAAGTACCCACCCCTCACAGCGGGCAGAAACACTGAGTATTTTCCGCTTTTGGAGAGACAGCGGATATGTAATCGGGGCATTATTGGCTGGTATTCTGGCAGATTTTATCGGGCTAAGCGCTGCAATAATTGTTATAGCACTTATTACCGGGGTTGCCGGCCTCGTAGCACACTTCAGAATGTGCTGTACGTTGAAGAAAATCTATCCCTCTGAAGATTGTTTTCATCCTGCAATGTATTAGCCTGACTGAATTCTTATTTTACTTATCGGTACACTATTTATTGGCGTATTCAAATTTTTTTTAGCAAATTTTTAGACTGCAGCTGACGAAATAGTGATATTTATCACCGCAGTTACCCGCACTGCGGGGCATATTGCAGAATAAATTATTATACAATGAAATATTTCTTTTTATCAGTTATAATGATCGCCGTATTAATTAGCTGTAGTAATTCAACGGCCGAAGAGCCTGCTACAGCAAAAAAAGAAACCATTGTTTCTAATCAGCCGGTTACAACAACTGAGCCGCCTGAACCTGCTATTGCATCAGCACTTCCATCTTTACAAATGATAAATACAGCTAATCAGTCATTTGATTTATCTCAATTTAAAGGAAAGAAAGTCTTTGTAAATCTATGGGCTACATGGTGCCCGCCCTGCAGGGCAGAAATACCATCTATTGAAAGTCTGGCATCAAAAACAAACAATTCCAAAGTTGAATTTGTAATGCTCTCTCTTGATGACAATTTTGTAAAAGCAAAAATTTATGCAGCAAATAATAAAATGA
>DASUDW010000111.1:0-9038 GCA_036275415.1 Chitinophagaceae bacterium
AACTGCATCAGATGAAAAAACAAAAAATGAGGAACATGACCGTAAAGTTTGGGACGGTGTCAGCGGAACGGGTGATTGTGGCAAACCTTCTAAAAACCAACCGGCAAAAGTCCGTTCTTCCTTTCAACGGGATTATCCCAACGCTATGAATGTCCGCTGGACCAAATGCCGCGGGGACTGGACGACTACATTTTCAGGCGGATTGTTCCGTTCTACGGCTGTTTACCATGCCAATGGTGACAGAAGAGATACCCGCACACCCATTACCCGGAATGAAATGCCAAGGATAACCCTTGATTCGATTTTCAAGAGAAGGCCAGGGATCAATATCGGTGATGTCATCAAAATTGAACTTCCCGGCAAGCTTGATGAAATTTTCCGTATAAAATCAGGTACTGATGCTGGACCGGAATTTATGTTCTTCAATAAACTGGGTGAACTGGTGAAGTATGACTATTAATAAATAAAATCAAGTACTGCATTAAAGCCATAACGTTGGTGTGTCTGAACAGACACACCTATTTTTTTGTAAAAACCCAAACAGGCCTCCCGGTGCCCCAACGAGGGAACCCCTTCATCTATCAATAACGACATGACAATATCAAGGGGATTATTGTGTCCGTAATCGCAGCACTCCGCATTAAAAAATTCTTTCGCTTTACATTCTGCTGTACTCCGTTCGTGACCTACATACCCCGTGGCACCTGAATACAGGGCATGGCATTTTGCACTATTGAAACAGGATTGGTCGGGCATCAGCAGTTGGGTACGGGGCCTGATCTTTTTGAGTGTGTCAAGCAGGCTTTTATAATAGTCTGAATTGACCAGGTAGCCTTCACCGGATTTTTGCGGGTAATTTTTTACCACGGTATTCGCAAATAATACAGGGTTCATCCGGATAAGATTCAATATATAAATTATTTCTTTTTCCGCAGGGGTTAAATAGGATGCATGAATGGCTGTATTGCATTTCAGGTATTTCGGGTTATTCCACTCAGCAGAATATGCAGCCAGCGGTGATACGGCTGTTTTATGCCATTCAGGTCCCGGCATAAAGGATAAAAGCCAAATGGTAACCGGCAGCAATAAAATAGTAGCAGCTGTTTTCATACAATCTCTTACACTTACGAATGTCAAACGATAATATTGTTATTGGATGCTTAAAAAAATGTGAAATGCCCGCGGCTATTTTCAGTTACCTTCGCAGCACTTTAAAATAATTATCACTATTGCGTTTTACAGAATTTAATTTTCGTCCCGAGGTATTGGAAGGCATAGAAGCTTCCGGCTATGAAACCGCCACTCCCGTGCAGGAGCAGGTAATACCTTCCATTATGGCCGGCAGGGATGTAATTGCCTCGGCACAAACCGGAACCGGGAAAACGGCCGCTTTTCTGTTGCCGCTGATGAACCAGTTGCTGAACAACCATGTGGATGGACAGGTTGGTGCCCTGATCATTGTGCCTACCAGGGAACTGGCCATACAGATAGCCCAGCATATCGAAGGTTTATCTTATTTCACACATTTAAGTTCCATTGCTATTTATGGTGGCAGCGGTGGTGATAATTTCGTTACAGAAAAAAAAGCATTCCAGTCCGGTGCGGATATCATTGTGTGTACCCCCGGCCGTATGATCGCTCATTTGAATATGGGCTATGTGAATTTTAAAGGATTGCAATTCCTGGTGCTGGATGAAGCTGACCGCATGCTCGATATGGGTTTCATGGATGATATCAACCGTATCATCAAGGCATTGCCGGAAAAAAGGCAAAACCTGTTATTCTCTGCTACCATGCCCGATAAGATCAGGCAACTGGCAAGGAGAATATTGAATAACCCTGCAGAGGTGAATATTGCTATTTCAAAACCACCGGCCAAAGTGGTACAAAAGGCATTTGTAGTTTATGAAGCACAGAAGCTGCCACTGATCAAACTACTGCTCAAACAAACACCTTATAAGAATGCATTGGTCTTTTGCAGTAAAAAGCAATCGGTGAAGCAACTGCGGAGAGAACTAAAACAGGCGGGTTTTACATTAGAGGAAATTCACAGTGACCTTGAACAGGCACAGCGGGAAAGTGTGTTGCAGTCTTTTACCAGTGGACGGATTCCTTTGCTGGTCGCAACTGATATCCTCAGCAGGGGAATCGACATAGATACTATTGACCTTGTCATTAATTACGATGTGCCGCATGACGGTGAAGACTATGTGCACCGTATTGGCCGAACGGCCAGGGCAGAAGCCGATGGAGTAGCCTATACACTGGTGAGTGAGAAAGAGCAGAACCGGTTTGCTTCTATAGAAAAACTGATCGAGAAAGAAATAGAAAAGGGATTGATTCCCGCTGAGTTAGGACCTGCACCAGCCTATTCTCCCCGTCACCGAAGCGGCGGCAACAGGCCCAAAGGACGATTTTATCGTTCTTCTAACACCCGGAAAAAATAAATTGGTTATTTTTAAGAATGCAATTCCTGTTAAACCACCTTTCCGGGAAGATTCTTCTGCTGTTTTTTTTAACAGTAGTTGGTTCTATGCCGTTGATGGCACAGCCATCAGGTAATTCTTACATCACAAAGGAATATGCAGTAAAATCCACTGTTGTACCCGGCAAAGATTCTTCTGAAAACAATGAACAAAAAACTGTTTTAACTCCCGGTGTCGGATCATTGCTTGCTAAGTTTGGTAAGGCTAACCAGTTGTACAGCAATATGGTTGATTCTCTCTCCCGGGTGCTTTTTCAGTTTCCGCTGGTAGATTCTGCCGGACTTACCTATTCTGCAGAATGGGTGGGCACACCCAATATGGGTTTGCGCCGTCCGAATTATGTCATCATTCATCATACAGCGAATAACAGTTGTGAGGCCACTTTGCAGGAGTTTACTACCCCGGGTGGCAGAGAAGCCAGTGCCCATTATGTGATTTGCAAAGATGGCACCGTGCATCATATGCTCAACGACCTGTTGCGCTCCCATCATGCCGGTGACAGCAAATGGGGCAACAATACAGATATTAACTCCAGCAGTATTGGCATCGAACTGGTCAATAACGGGTATCAGCCCTATACAGAGGAACAACTGAACAGCCTGTATTTATTACTTGACCGGCTGAAAAACGCTTATAAAATTCCGGTGCCTAATTTCATCGGTCATGGTGATGTAGCCCCTGCCCGCAAGGCTGATCCGAGTACAAAGTTTCCCTGGAAAGAAATGAGTGAAAAAGGATTTGGCTTATGGTGGGATGATACTACCGGGGTAGAAGTGCCGGAGAATTTTGATTACCTGCTCGGCCTCCGTATCATAGGCTATGATATTGCTGCTCCTGCATCAGCAGTGGCTGCCTTTAAACGGCATTTTATGAATGATAATTCCGGAGGCAACATGAATGCTGTTGTCCGAAAAGTCATTTATGTACTTTACAGGAAATACCTCTAATTAGTCATCCCTTTTTTCTTTTACTGCTTTCACCGGCTTTCTTTCATACATTAGCAACTATAATTGCTTGTTATGAGAAAGGCCCGGGTTCTGATTTTCTTTTTTGTTTTTATGCTGGTATATGGCTGTAAAACCGGCCAATATACTGCTACCAATAAAAGCTATAAAAAACAAGTAAAGAAATATGCAAAAATGCTGGCAGAGTACCCGGTAAAAGATTCTTTTACCACTGCAAAAGAATGGGTGGGCACCACCAACTTTTCCTTGCGAAGGCCCAACTTCGTCATCATTCATCACACGGCACAGGATAGCTGCGGGCAAACCTTACGCACCTTTACATTGCCAAGGACACAGGTTAGTTCCCATTATGTAATTTGTAAAGACGGAACGGTACATCATATGCTGAATGATCTTTTACGGGGGCACCATGCAGGAGTTAGCAGATGGGGCAATGCCACGGATCTGAATTCATCCAGTGTGGGAATTGAAATAGATAATAACGGGTATGAAGTTTTTACGGAGGAGCAGATCAGCAGCCTGTTGCTCGTATTGGATAAACTGAAGAAGGCTTACAACATTCCCACTGCCAATTTTATCGGGCATGCAGATATTGCCCCGGGAAGAAAGGTAGATCCTAACCGGAACTTTCCCTGGCAAAAACTGGCACAAAATGGTTTTGGCTTTTGGTATGATACCACGATGACCAAAGTGCCGGGTGATTTCAATCCTTTACAGGCCTTACGCATTATTGGCTATGATGTGAAAAATGAGAAGAATGCCATCCAGTCATACAAAATACATTTTGTACAGAAGGATACTACAAAGGCCATTACGGATGCCGACAGAAAGATCTTGTATGAACTGATGAAAAAATATCAGTAAAGTTCCCCGGCCGGTTCATGATCATCGTATAGATTCCGCAGGTGTATGAGTTCTTTCTTCAACTGATCTTTGATCTTTTGGTAAGCAGGGTTATTGACCAGGTTTTGTTGCTCCTGCGGGTCTTTCTGCAAATCATAGAGTTCCCATTCCCCAGCAGGATAAAAATAGATCAGTTTGTACCGGTTTCCCCGGATGCCTAAGTGAGGTGTCACATAATGGTCGATGGGGAATTCGTAATAGTGATAATAAAGGTATTGCCGGGACAGCGACTTTTGTTTGCCTGTCAATAATGGTTGGAGGCTGATGCCCTGCATCCAATCAGGGACCTTTACCCCGGCCATATCCAGGAATGTGGGTGCATAGTCAATATTTTGTACCATGGCGGAGGTACGGCTGCCTGCTTTGATCTTTGCGGGCCACCTGATCAGCAATGGTGATTGAAACGATACCTCGTACATCCATCGTTTATCGAACCAGCCGTTTTCGCCGAGATACATGCCCTGGTCGCCGGTATAAACAACCACTGTATTTTTTGAGAGATTATTTTCATCCAGGTAGTCAAGCAGCCTTCCTACATTTTCATCAACGGAGGCGACACAGGCCATATAGTCCCTTAGATACCATTGGTATTTTAATTTCAGCACAAGACTGTCGTTTCCCCATGCTTTCAGCAATTCTTTTCCTCTTTCTGAATAGATCTCTTTCATTTGGATTCGTTCCGTTTCCGGAATCCTGTTCATGGTAGCGATATAGCCACGGATATCTGAAGAATCAATCTTGAAATCTTTCAACTGTGATAAAACAGCAGGATCCACTTTCAGGTCGGTGCATAATGTCATATCCTTTAAAATGCCCATCCTTTGTTTTTTCCATGCCAACCCATGCTCTTCCATTTTTGCAAATAAGGTTGCCGGTTCCGGAAATGTTTTGTTTGCAAAAACTTTCAGCCATTTCAGTTCCGGAACAAAATTCCGGTGCGGGGCTTTGTGATGATATAAAAGAAGAAATGGTTTGGATCTATCCCGGTTATCGATCCAGTGGATAGCTTCATCGGTTATTACTTTGGTCGCATAGCCCTTTACCACGGAAGTGTCACCATTCATGTCAATCATCCGCGGATCATAATACAGGCCCTGCCCCGGCAGTATTTTCCAGTAATCAAATCCGGTAGGATAAGAATGGAGGTGCCATTTGCCCACAATAGCGGTTTGATACCCGTTCTCTTGCAGTATTTTGGGCATAGTGAGTTTTGAGGAATCAAACCGGGTCCTGTTATCTTTCAATCCGTTTTTATGCGAATGCTGACCGGTCAATAAAGTAGCCCTTGCAGGGCTGCAAATGGAGTTGCCCACAAATGAGTGGGTGAAAAGCATGCCTTCTTTGGCCAGGCGGTCAATATGTGGTGTAGCAATGAATGACCGGTTGTAGGCGCTGATAGCATCGGCATCATGGTCATCACTCATGATGTAAATGATATTAGGGCGGTTTTGAGCCAACAAGTTACCGGTCAATAACAAGGTGAGCAGCCAAAGTTTCCGCATGAATCTTTTTTTTAAAAGATACGGCAATTAGTTTTATAAAGGGGGATAAACGGAAGCATCAATTTTTGCTATCACCTTTTCATTATCTTCTTTTCGGGTGCGAATGGTATTTACCGGCCATGCTTCCAATTCATTTTCAGGATATTCAAAACCGATGATCTTTTCCAATTCTTCATCAGAAAGGTTTTCTTGCAGCCATTGTGCTGCTAGTGGCTTTGTTAATATCAGCGGCATGCGGTGACTGTTGGGTCCGTCATTATGAATTTTTACCAGCAACGGGTTTCCCGGTCGTGTTACCACGGAAAAAGTGCCAATGGCTTCCCCGGTTTCCGGATCCGGAAGGGGAGAGTAATTATACAAACCGGCAAAGCAAAAAATGTTTTCATCTTTTACTTTAATAAAATACGGCAGCTTCTTTTTCATACCTACATCCCGGTGTTCAAAAAAACCCGTAGTAAATACCAGGCAGCGGTTTTTGCGGATACGGTGCCAGACGGACCTTTTGTCAGCAATGATTTTTTCACTCCGGGCATTGGCCATGCTGCTGCGGTATTCTTTTATTTTTTCCGGTGTGTTCATATAATCGGCAATGACACCCCATTCAAATAATTTAATTTTCAGCCCGTCTTCATTTACAACTACCGGCCATTTACCAAATGCCTGCGCCACCTGGTGATAGGTGGGTTCAAAGTCAATATTATCTGATGCCGGTATGTTCAGGTAATCGCTGATCAGTTTGATGTTGCTGAAAAAACTCATGTCGTAGCACATAGGCTGCCGTTTTCAATGTCATCCAAAAGTACTTCAGTTTGCTGACCTCTCCACAACAGTGCGATGAACAGCTGTCCATATCTCTCTTTCAGTGTTACGTTCAGTTTGTCTGCCGGTGAGTAATTCCACCAGGGAAGCCGTTCCCTAACATACCGGCTGATCTTCATTTTCAGCGTATCACCTGCTTTCCATTTTGCAGGCAACAGGTTGATGTATACCCGGTAGCCATGTGGCTGTAGTGCTGCGGTAGTTAATTTTTCGGGGTGAGCAGGATTCTTGCTGTCGTATAAAAAACGATAAGGGTCTTTCCATACTAAACGCATATGCCGGTCTGCTCTTTCCCTGTCTGTTTCATGGTGGCCATAGTGTGTGAGTAACAGGGGAATAGTAGGTTCGTCAAAAATATCTTTTCCTCTTTCATAGTATTGACGAACAAAATACATGGGCTGCTTCAGCATTGCACCGAGTATTTCCGGTGTTAATAAGGTATAAGGGTTCAGCATGTTCATTTTATTTCAAATAGTTCATCCCATCTTGTGGTGTAGCGTTTACTGCGCATCTCCTGCCGCATTTTCCAGTTGCGTTTCAGTCCCGAGGCAACGTATTTCACCATATCATCCCGGTGGCTGAAGTTGATATTATCTACAGCCTCCATCAGGTAGCGTTTTTTATTCTCTTCTTCCCGGGCAAACAGGTTGGCCTGTATGGAATTGTCCGGCACCAGTCCGCTGAGAATTACCCCTGCCTTCAGGTACTTGATACCGGGCTGGTATAACCGTTCTGCAAGCGGCAATGCATACCGGATAAGTTCGCTGGTATCGGAAGTGGCTTTCGGAAAAGTGGTGTATTGGTATCTCGACTGGGGATTGTATTCGTATGGCTGGTTGCGGTTGCCGTTGGTTACCACAAATACCTGCAACATATTGGCAGCGCAATACTGACGGCGCAGTTTCTCTGCGGCACGGGACGTATAGGTGGCCACTGCTTCCTTTATTTCATGCAGTTCAAACACCGGCTTGCCAAACATGCGGGTGGTGGCGATCATCTTTTTTACTTCCAGCGGGTCTTTCATGGGTATGCAGGGAATGCCATTCAGTTCTTTTATCAACCGTACACCCACTACACCACCCAGGTTTTTCCGGGCCCATTCTTCGGGCATTTTGCTCAACTGCCAGCCATTGTCAATGCCGAGCTGGTGCAGTTTCATGGCATAGCGCCGGCCTACACCCCAAATATCGTCTACCAATGTTTTTTCTAATGCCTGCCGTATGCTCTCGCTGTCGTTCAGTACCATTACTCCGCCGGTTCCCTGTTTATCTTTTTTAGAAAGACGGTTGGCCACCTTTGATAAAACTTTACTCGGTGCAACACCCACCGATACGGCAATGCCTGTCCACTTTTCTACTGTTGCTTTAATATGGGCGGCTGCTTCTTTCAGTTTTGTAACAGGTACCAAATCCAGGTCAAGGAATGCTTCGTCCACGGAGTACACTTCCACCTTTTCTTCGCCTGCCAGCCATCGCAGGGTGTCCATTACCCGCATACTAAGGTCTCCGTACAAATGGTAATTACTGGAGAAAACAGCCACCTTATTTTTTTCGATGGTTTCCTTATTCTGGTAATAAGGTGCTGCCATGCCCACACCGAGCTTCTTTGCTTCATCGGTACGGGAAACGATGCAGCCGTCGTTATTGCTGAGCACCACGACGGGTTTGTTCATCAGCGACGGTTTAAACAACCGTTCACAGGAACAATAGAAACTGTTACAGTCGACTATGGCTTTCATACCCCCGGCCCCTAAAGGGGAGTTATCGATCTCCCTGCTTCAGGAATTTTGTTTTTTAAGTAAGTTTCAATTTTTATAATTACAGTTTCTAACTGCTTCAATACTTCCTCATTGCTAAAGCGAAACACAGTTATACCTTCCCCTTCAATTATTTTTTGTCTTTCAAGGTCACTTGTTTTAACAGTTTCGTCTTTGTGAATACCGCCATCAACTTCAATAACCAGCTTTTGTTTGTAGCAAAAGAAATCTGCAATGTAAATTCCCAGCGGATGCTGCCGGCGGAATTTATTACCCATTGGTTTTGTTTTCAGATAACCCCATAAAACCAATTCTGCATCAGTCATGCTGTTTCTCAACTTTCTTGCCCTGTCAAAAATCAGCGGACCTGCTTTATAAAACATTTCTCTTTCCATAACTCTGCTGCTTTAGTCAACTATATATCTGTAATGAATTTTCATTCTAAGTCTCCCCTTTAGGGGGACAGGGGGTGTATAACATACGTCACCACACCCCATACGGAGAAGTTGCTGAACTCCGCCAGGTTGATATTTTTATAGCGTTCGTTTTCGGCAATCAGGAAAGCCGACGAAAAGTTTTTGTGAAACCGCCGCACCAGCAATTCGCC
>DASUDW010000112.1:0-23726 GCA_036275415.1 Chitinophagaceae bacterium
CGATAACCATGTATTATGGGATAAACTGTCTGTTTCTGCTGCCCCCAATGCCATGCAGGATGCAGACCCTGTCAGTATGAGGGATATGCATAAACTGGCACTATCCATAGTACTCACATCACAGGGAATATCTTTTTTGCATGCAGGTACAGAATTTTTACGCACTAAACAGGGAGTTGAAAATTCATATAATTCACCCGATGCAATTAATGAGATAGACTGGTCGCTGAAATCGCAGAACAAAGATGTATTTGATTATGTGCAGGTCCTGATTGGTATCCGAAAAAAACATCCTGCCTTCCGGATGGTATCGGCCGAACAAATTAGAAAAAACCTGTTGTTTTTTACCAACCAGGAGCCGGGTGTGGTAGGTTACCAGTTATATGGTGCTGCGGTGGGAGATAGCTGGAAAAAAATCCAGGTTTGGTTCAATGGTGCGGGGGAAGAAAAAACCGTAAATGCCGGTAAAGAAAACTGGAAAATGGCTGTAAAGAACAACCTGCTGGTTACTGAATCCGCCATCAGCGGCAATATAAAACTAAAACCTTACAGCTGTAGTATCCTATACCAGGAATAGGGCAGGGGTGAGCGGCATTAAATATCACCGTCAATTTTCCTTCCTATGTAATAACCGGTTACTGCACCGCCAACAGCCCCTGCTGCCATCCAGATGATGGAATTCTCCGTGGCGAAATATCCTATGGCAAGGCCCAGCAAGAGGCCAAGTACTGTAAATACGGCAAATGTTTTTCCTTTCTTTTCCGTCACCAGTTCATCTTTTGTGTTCCTGTACTGGCGTACATGCTCCTTATGTTTTTTCCGGTGATGTGATCTGGCCATGAATTTGCGGTTTATATAAAATTAGATGGTCGTTTTCTTGTCAGCAAAAGTTTTTTGAAAAATCCGGTTACAAAATGATCCGCGGCATTTACTCACTTGATGTATATCATTCTCTAATCAAAAAATAATACACATGAAAAACAGAATCATCCCGGCTTTCATCCTGGCCCTTTCAATGGCGGCCTGTTCCAAATCAGCTATGGAAGATAATGCCCCTGCTAACACAACCGGTACGGCTAATGTGGTGCCTGCTGCTACTGTACCGCAAGCAGTGCGAAATTCATTTAACAGTAGTTTCACCGGAGCCACAGAAGTGGAATGGCAGCGAAGCAGCAATACCTTTGTCAGCCAGTTCAATTTGTCTGACCAGCGGCATGATGCCCGTTTTGATGACAACGGCCGTCAGTCATCACATACGGTCATTTCACTGGCAGCCGTTCCGGCAGTGGTACTGGAAGCATTCCGGCAGCGTTTTCCGAACGATAATGTGTATGAGTGGAAATTAAGAAATGATGGTACCTGGAGAGCCCATTTTATGAGGGGTACCATTAAATATGAAGCAACCTTTGCAGCAGATGGTACTTTTTTGAAGTTTGAACAGGCCAGTTAGGTCTCTGATTATTAAAAAACAAAATGTCCGCTTTACTGCGGACATTTTTCATTGTAAATAGTTTATCATTAAAACCTGCGACGGTTCCTGTCGTTGTCGTACTTATTATATCCGCCGCCACCGCTGCCGCCACCTCTTTGTCCTCCTCCACGATATCCGCCACCACCGCCACCATAACCTCCACCGCCTCCGGGTTTATCTTCTGCTTGTTTCACTACCAGTGTTTTTCTCCCGATCGACAAATTATTCAGGCCTTCAATGGCTTCCCGGGCTTCGGCTTCAAGGGGCATTTCTACAAATGCAAATCCTTTGCTCTTGCCGGTTTCTCTGTCAATGGCCACTTTAACAGAGGTAACAGTTCCAAATTTTTCAAAAAATTCCTCCAGTTCTGCATCATCCATATCATAGGGAAGACCGGCAACAAATAATTTCATTGATTACAATTTTTGTAAAAATAAACCCTTCATTCGGTAAATCTGCAGCCCGTTGAGAATTTATTCTTACAGAACGGGGTTTAAGGGCTTACTTATTCAAGACTAACAATTGTTACCTTTGGCTGCTAAAACCAATTTTCAATTTCAACAAAGCCATATGAAGGAAGTATATATCATTTCAGCTGTCCGCACCCCGATGGGTAGTTTTGGCGGATCTTTAAAAAGTTTATCAGCAACCCAACTGGGTGCTGTTGCCATAAAAGGCGCCTTATCAAAGGCAGGAATTAAGCCCGAACAGGTAAATGATGTACTGATGGGATGTGTGATGCAGGCCAACCTGGGCCAGGCCCCTGCAAGGCAGGCAGCCAAATTTGCCGGTTTGCCCAATGAGGTGAACTGCACAACAGTGAATAAAGTTTGCGCCAGCGGTATGAAAGCCATTGCCCAGGCAGCACAAAGTATTTTACTGGGAGATGCAGCTATTGTAGTGGCCGGTGGTATGGAAAGCATGAGCAATGTGCCATTTTATGCCGATAGCGTAAGATGGGGCAACAAGTATGGTAATGTTTCACTGGTTGATGGCCTGGCCAAAGATGGCCTTACAGATGTGTATGACGGAAAAGCCATGGGTAATGCGGCGGAACTCTGTGCTTCCACTTGCGGTATCAGCCGGGAAGACCAGGATGCATTTGCCATCGAAAGTTACAAACGTTCACAGGCTGCCTGGGAAAAAGGATTGTTTGCCCATGAAGTAGTGCCCGTAGAAATTCCCCAGCGTAAAGGTGACCCGGTAGTGTTTGCCAAAGACGAAGAACCGTGGAATGTGAAATTTGACAAAATACCTTCGTTGAACCCGGCCTTTATCAAGGACGGAACCGTTACAGCCGCCAATGCCTCTACCATGAATGACGGCGCAGCTGCCCTGGTATTGATGAGTAAAGAAAGGGCCGATGAACTGGGCCTCAAGCCCATTGCCAAAATACTGGCCTATGCTGATGCAGAACAGGCACCGGAATGGTTTACAACCACTCCCTCACTGGCAGTGCCTAAAGCGGTTGCCAAAGCAGGATTAACGATGGATGATATTGCTTATTGGGAATTGAACGAGGCCTTTGCTGTAGTAGGTATTGAAAATACCCGGCGTATGAAATTAGATCCTACAAAAGTCAATGTGCATGGCGGTGCCGTTTCTCTCGGTCATCCGCTGGGTTGCAGCGGTGCCAGGATCATCGTTACGCTGATCAATGTTTTGAAGGCTAATAATGCAAAATATGGCGCTGCCGGAATTTGTAACGGGGGAGGAGGTGCCTCGGCTATGGTGATTGAAAATGTGTAAAGCAGAGTGCCTGTATTTTTTAGGTCATTATCAATAATTAAAGCCTCCCAAAAGGGAGGCTTTAATTATACACTCATTAATTTTTGTTTCTCTCTTTAAGCGATATAGCTATCATTTATTTGGAGCTAAGATCCGCCCTGTAAGATAACAATTCACTCCAGGAATCAGTCAGGTATTCTCTCAGTACATCCAGGAAATCCTCGTAGGAGTCAACGCCGTTGGCCGCCTCATACCTGTCTTTAAAGGGTGTTCTGAAATTGGCTGCTCTTTCTTTTAAGCCCTGCTTGTATCTTGTTACAATAGAATACTGTGCGGGTCCGGATGAACTGGCCGTGTATACAGCAACTGATTCACCTCCTGCTTTCCAGGCCGGTTTCATTTTTGCAATTACGTCTCTTATTTTTCCGCCCCAGCCTATTTTAGGATACCAATGGGCAATATTTATTTTATCTGCATAATCTGTAAGGGCAACAGTACTTAATGAATCCTGAAAAACAGAATAACTGGAACTGCCTCTGTCTGTCAGGTAGATGGCCACATTTTTGTTATAGTCAATATTGTGCTCTGTACCGAGGTTGCCCCTGGAATCAATTGCTTCCCAGCTTGAAGGTCCTTCAGTGATATGATATCCGCCCGCATCAGGGCCCGTTTGAATTTCAAATACCCGCCATTTCCAGTCGCCGGTATGGTACTTTTGTGCATGGGCAGCCAATGCTTTTTCAAATTCAAGCACTTTGTCAACTTTGGGAAATACCCTGTTTGCGGTTAAAACGTTTTTGTTCTGGCCTGCACTCAATAAAGGCACAAGCATGCATAGAAGCAAAATTTTTTTCATTTTGTAGGTGGTTTTAAGTGGTTACATAAAAAAGGTGAAAGTAATAATAGGGGGACGAAAGAAAAACTAATTTACTATTTTGCCGGATAAATCAAAAATTAATTTAGCTTGTTCCGCATGATGGTTATTAAAAAGGCTTCAGGAAATGATGCAGCATTAATTGCAGCGTTAAGCCGAAAGACCTTTTATGAAACATTTGCTGCTTTTAACAGCAAAAAAGATATGGACAAGTTTATGACAGAGCAGTTCACAGCAGATAAATTGATCAGGGAAGTACTTGACCCGGCCAATATTTTTTTTATAGCAACTGATGATGATATACCGCTTGGTTATGTTTTTCTGCGGCAGTCAGATCCACCCAAAGAATTGGGAAGTTCGAATGCTATTGAAATAGCAAGAATTTATGCGCTGAATGCGGCTATTGGTACAGGTGTGGGAAAATTATTGATGCAACAATGTTTAAACACTGCAGTTGCTTTAAAAAAGGATATGATATGGCTGGGCGTATGGGAAAAAAATACAAGGGCTGTCTCCTTTTATGAAAAATGGGGGTTTAAGAAATTCTCCACTCATGTTTTTATGCTGGGTGATGATGCGCAAACAGACTGGTTAATGCAAAAAGAGTTACATCATTAGTTGTCAAATATTCACTTTTATGAGAAAGCTTACACTTCTTATAGTTATGCTGGGTTCCTTCTGGGTTGCCGGTGCACAGCAAAAAACTCCCTATGTATTATACAACAGTAAGGGGAAAAAAGTGTCGTACAAGAAGATGATAAAGACACTTGCGGAAAAGGATATTGTGTTGTTTGGCGAATATCATAACAATGCCATTGCCCATTGGCTGCAATTGGAAGTAACAAAAGACCTTAAACAAAGCCGTGACCTTGTACTGGGAGCTGAAATGTTTGAGGCTGATAACCAGGAGCCCCTCAATTTATATTTGCAGGGAAAGCTGAGTGCCAAAGGACTGGATTCCAATGCCCGTTTATGGAAAAATTATCCTACAGATTATGCCCCGCTGGTAAATTTTGCAAAGGAGAATAAACTTGCATTTGCCGCTACCAATATTCCCCGCAAATTTGCATCCCTTGTTGCAAAGGGCGGATTTGAAAAACTGGACAGTCTTTCATCACAGGAAAAAAGCTGGATTGCGCCGCTCCCGATAGCCTATGATGCAGCATTGCCGGGGTATAAAAAAATGCTGGAAATGATGGGTGGCCACGGCGGTCCCAATTTACCCAAGGCGCAGGCTGTTAAAGATGCCACAATGGCCCATTTCATTTTGAAATATTACCAGCCGGGCAGCCTTTTTATTCACTACAACGGGGCCTACCATTCAGATAATTATGAAGGTATATTGTGGTATCTCAATAAGGCAAGGCCCGAACTGAAATATGCTACCCTTTCAACGGTATCACAAAAAGATATCCACTCATTATTAAAAGAAAACAAAGGATTAGCCGATTTTATTATTTGTGTAGATGAGGATATGACAAATACCTATTAACAGGCAGTTGTAAGCTTGCCTTGTATATATCTTTTTCATTATTTACCTGTAATTTGTGAAAAACTCATTCGCATGCAAGGGTTTCGGGCACAGCTTTTAGTTTGTATTATTTCCAGTTGGTTCATAACGGGAAATATAAAAGCACAGGCTGTAAGCATCAGGCTGGTACAGGATGAAACAGGCTATCCCTTGTCCGTTTTTGATAATAACCTGCAGCTGCAAAAGAAAGGCTTTAAGATACAGGTTCTGTTATCCGGAAAAACGGGGGTTTATGTATTCGCTTCGCTGAAAGATTCGCTTTACCGGCTGGGTAAAAATGACCCTTTTCCCGCTATTGACAAACTGCAGGCAATGATTTTGCCGGAAGAAGACTTTAATAAAAACAAAGAACTGACAGTGAGTGATAAAGGCTGGTCTTATTGGGCGTATGATCCAGCGAATACTGTTTATGCTTTTAATAAGAAACTGGTATGGCTTGACAGCGGCATAGTGGTAGGTGTTAAGAGTATTAAACAATTCTATTTTCCTGACGAAAAAAGGGAATTGAAAGTAAAAGATATAGCGCAGCCGCTTTACTTGTTTTTTCTGGTGTTGAATGCAACCGAAAATGCCGGAAAACCAGTCATGGAATACGGGCGGTGGAAAGTAAAGATCAGTTGGGAAAAAGCTGAAGACTGAGAATTATAGTAGGCCAGGTTACTGGAAGTTTATCTTTTATTTCCTATTTTGCTAGTATAAATGCTTAAAACAAAAATCAATAATCAATTATTTCTCCTTCCGGCTTTAGTCCTGTTAGCCGTTTTGCTGCAAGCAGTGGTATATGCCCAGGATAAAAATGTAAGTATACGGGTGGCACAGGAAAATGAATCCATCAGGCTTTCTGATTTCAATACGAATATTCGGTTGCAAAAAAAACCGTTTAAAATACTGGTGATGCTGGAAAATGTGCAGGGGGTATATGTGTTTGCCAGTATCAGGGATTCCATTTACCGGTTTACTGAAACGAGCCCTATCAGGGATTTTTCCTATTTGCCTTTATTGCAGCTAAGGGAAGATGAATTCAATGAGAATAAGGAGATGAATATTTCCGAGACCGGGTGGTCCTATTGGTTCTATGATACCACTTTTGACTGGCACCCTTTCAACCGGAAGATCACCAGGATCGATAAAGACCGCCTTATAGGTACGAAGAATATCCGCCAGTTTTTTGATGTTAACGAGGGCCGGACCATCAAAATAAGAGACATAGATACACCTTTGTACCTTTTTTTTGTAGCTGTAGCTGAATACGACAAAGAAGGCAAACCCACTAAAGAACTTATGCGCCGCAAAGTAAAAGTGGAATGGTCCAATGAAGAGTAAATAAAGTCATTGTAATTACTTTTTCTGCTTATTGCTATACGTCTTCTTTTTTCAACGGTTCAATACTCATCAATTACCTTTAAATTAGCGTCATAATGCCGGTAACGCTAATCACCAATATTAAATTACTTGTCAATGTAAGGGAAGAAAACAAATTGCTGCGGGGCAGCGAGTTATCGGTATTACCCGCTATTGAGAATGCTTTTCTTATTATCGAAAACGGCGTTATTGCTTCTTATGGAAGCATGAACGACCTGGATGGAGGTGAAGATACAGCCGATGAAACTGTAGATGCGGGGGGGCAAATGGTATTGCCCTGCTGGTGCGATAGCCATACTCATCTTGTTTTTGCAGCAAGCCGGGAAGAAGAGTTTACCGACAAGATCAGGGGGTTAAGCTATGCTGCGATTGCAGCAAAAGGAGGCGGCATTTTAAATTCGGCCCGCAAACTGAATGAAATGTCAGCATCTCAATTGCTTCGTCTGGCCTGGAACCGTTTAAATGAAGTAATGCAGACAGGTACCGGCGCTATCGAAATAAAAAGCGGTTATGGTCTGTGCGTGGAAGGAGAACTGAAAATGCTCAGGGTGATCAAACAATTAAAAGAACTCTCACCCATACCGGTCAAGGCAACATTTTTAGGCGCCCATACTTACCCGCCTGCGTATAAAGAGAACCACCAGGCATATATAGATCTTGTAGTCAATGAAATGCTGCCGGTCATTGCCCGGGAAGAGCTGGCCGATTACATTGATGTTTTTTGCGAAACGGGTTTTTTTTCCCCGGAGGAGACAGCACAAATTTGCAGGGCCGGTATACAATACGGACTCAAGCCTAAAATACATGCCAACCAATTAAACTTATCAGGTGGGGTGGAAACAGGGGTGAAACTCGGTGCTATAAGTGTGGATCACCTGGAGACAATGGACGAGAAGACAATTCACTTACTGGCTTCCTCCAATACTATTGGTACTATGTTGCCTTCTGCCGCTTTCTTTTTACGCATGCCTTTTCAGCCGGCCCGCCAATTGATAGATGCCGGGTGTGCGGTGGCACTGGCTTCTGACTTTAATCCCGGTTCTTCGCCCTCGGGGAATATGAACCTTGTCATTGCCATGAGTTGTATACAGATGAAAATGCTGCCCGAAGAAGCAATCAATGCCGCCACCATTAACGGTGCCTTTGCCATGGAAGTGGAAGATGTGCTTGGCAGTATTACTGTTGGGAAAAAGGCTAACCTGATTTTTACCAAACCAATACCTTCATTGGCTTACCTGCCTTATGCTTTTGGTTCCAATCTCATTGATAAAGTGATGATCAATGGAGAATTTTTCTGATTAAGGTTCCTGCAACTAATAATGACTGATTAAATCTCTCTGAATCGTTAGGCAGTATTCATGTTTTCAGAAAAATTACTGTGTGACAACTATCACAAAAACAGTTGTTTTTAAGCAGCAAAACCGGCTTTTTTAATTCTTTTTACCTTATTTATATCAGTTGACAGATTGCTGCTGATCAGTGGTTGCGCCAAGGCTCACTGTTACCTTTACCTCCGTTATTAAATCAACCTGTATGATAGAAACCTATTTTGCACATTTCCGTGATTTCATTGCACAGCCCTGGCCCTGGTATGTGGCCGGTCCTTTGCTGGCATTGGTAATGTTTATCCTCTTGTATTTTGGCCATGAATTCGGCATATCTGAAAACTTCAGGCTGATGTGTGCGGCAGACGGAGCAGACAACATGAATGAGTTTTTTAAAATTGACTGGCGATCCGGTGAATGGAATTTACTGGTGGCCCTGGGTGCCGTTTTTGGCGGGTACCTCGCTTCTCATTATTTCATCGGGCCGCAGGGAGACCTGGCACATATCAGCGATACCACCATACAGTCGCTTAATGCCATTAATATCTCCGTAAAGGCACATGCTGTTCCCCTGATTCCGGATTTTATCAGCTGGAAAGGATTGATCACCTGGCAGGGATTCCTCATGATAGCCGGTGGTGGTTTTATGGTTGGCTTTGGAGCAAGGTATGCCGGAGGTTGTACATCAGGTCATGCCATCAGCGGCTTGTCAGCTTTACAGTTGCCTTCACTGGTTGCGGTGATCGGGTTTTTTATGGGAGGCTTATTGGTAACCTATGTGCTCATTCCTTTTCTTTTTTAATCTAAACTGATGTAGTATGAGAATGTCAAGATATATATTCGTTGGTATCCTGCTCGGGTTTATTCTGTATAAAAGTGAAGCTGTTTCCTGGTTCAGGATTTATGAAATGTTCCGTTTTCAGAGTTTTCATATGTATGGCATTATTGGTTCCGCAGTCATATCGGGGATTATCATTGTATACCTGATCCGGAAAAGACACATGAAGAATGTGAAAGGGCAGGAGATCACCATTAAGGATAAAGCAAAGTCATATCCCCGTTACCTGATTGGCGGATTTATTTTTGGTATGGGCTGGGCCCTGGCAGGTGCTTGTCCGGCGCCGATGTTTATTCTTTTAGGAGCAGGCAATACAGTTTTTGTTGTTTACCTGGTGGCCGCTATGACGGGCACATTTGTGTATGGGAAACTACGTAAGAAACTGCCACACTGACATTGAAGCAAAAAATAAAATGCGTGTCATTCTACCCGCATTTTTATTTAGGATTATAATCCCCTGAATTTAAATTTTTGTCCGCCAATGGATGCTTCGTACATCAATCCCCCTTTTGCCTGCGTAAATATCATTACTCCGTTCTTGTATTTTACATTAGCGGCAGCGCCGGCCGTTACAGCCACCGCAGAAGCCTGGGCAGAAAGTTCCAGCCTGTTTTCTTTGAAACGATCCAGGTCATCTTTGGTTTCAAAAAATATCACTTCCCTGTATGCTTGCCCTCCCCATTGAAAGCCAATGGTGACCTGTGTCATTTTTGCCATGCCAATATGGGTGCCCTGCCGGAAAACAGCACCGTTGCCCGATGCGCCGCCTATTCCTATACCTCCTTTGCCTACATTGGGCAGTATTACATAGCCATAAGCATTACTGAAGAGGTTTCTCATCAATCCATCTGCCTTTATGAATTCTTCTTTTGCCTCTTTTGCATCATTCAGTATTTTTTGGTCTTTTGTACTGATCTGTGCCATGCTGCCGGTAATAGCGGATAAAAGCACAAAAAGTGTTGCTGCAAAATTTTGTTTGAAATTCATGACCCGGATTTTTTATTTGTACCTCAAAGTTGAAACCAAATAGTATTTAAGTGCCATTTTAAGTGAATAGTTTTTTAAACTTTATATTTTTTTAAGGACTTTTTGAATAGTATTTCATTCAGGTATAAAAGCACAGGGATAAAAAGATAACAGAGCCCCGCCATTCTTTCCCAACTCAACAAGGCCATTAAGATGGCAACTGCACCCACCACAACATTCCACATAGCCCCCCGTTTTTCCTTTTGGGTAAAATATATCTCATACAAGGATAAATCCAGCTTTTGTTTTTCTTTTAATGCCTTGCTGTACATCAGTGCCAATAACAACCATATAATAGCATAGCCAGCGCTGAACAGGATGATCAGTTGCGGAAAATCTTCCCTGTTTATGACGGATATACCTTTTTCTGTAGCCTCAGGGAAAAGATTGATCCCTGTCCATGAACCCAATAAAAGTGAAAACAGAAACTTCATGGGATATACATAAAAAAGGATAACAGCCAGGTAAACCAGGTTGTACAAAATGGTCTGAATATCGTTGAGGCCATACCTTCTGAAGAATTTATATTGCTGGTACCAGAATAAAAAAAGCAATGCCACAGTGGCAAAAAACGGGATGGCTCCTTTCAGAATGGTACGTAATTCATTAAAATTCTGCGGCACCTCCAGTGCCACCACCAGCAGGGAAACAGAAAAGGCAAAGACTGCATCGCTCAGGGCTTCGATCCTGAGCATTTCATATCCTCTTTCTTTGAAATTTTCCCTTTTAGTAAGGGTGATCACCTCTCTCTTTGGTTGCATTTTTGATTTTTTTGCAAATTATCCGGACTTTGGCGTTCCTACTATGATTTCAATTATTTGGATGTTTGATTATGGGTGGTCATAATCTGTTAATCAAACCTGTCGTTCTTTTTTGTATGATTTAAATCATTCTTTTCGGCATGCTTGTTAAAATACCTTACTGTCTCTTTTCGATGAAGAGTCAAACATTATCATTAACCTTAAAACTTTAAACTATGCTAATGAAATATTTTGATCCAGGCGGGCCACAGGTGACCCACGATATTTTGGTCCATTACATGCAGTGGTGGTACGGGTATTCGCAAAACCCCAACAGGCAGGGAGCAGGGATGCAATTTTATTATGCTGAGAATGATTTTTTGAGGCGTTTTCGTTTGTTTTTAAGTGTTTATTGGGGCTATTTCCCCCCACAAGTAGTGCCAAATGCAGGTGAACTTAATGAAGCATACATGTTCCCCTGGAACGGTGCTCCTGCCATGTTATGGAAAACATTACCCGATTTTATTACTAGCTCCTTTACCCAGCCTGAAAAGACAGCTTATGCAAGATTGATAAACGGGCCCAATCTGACATTAGATGATGCAGGTAAAATTGCAATCAGTCTTTTTGAAAGAACAATGATTATTTATAATGACTGGTTACTAAGTACCAATCAGGGCAATGACAACGGTGTGTTGACAAGTTATAAAACAAGGATTAAATCAACACATTACTGGACATTGCAACTCGTATTTCTGGCAATGATAGAAAAATGGATTCCGCCTTCAATACCTCTAACATCATTTGAGGAATATATAAGCAGGTATCGTAAGCCATTTTATGGTGAAATACCATATTACGGATATAATGATTCAGCTTCCACAAACTGGTGGTCTAAGGAGGCAGCCGAGAAAAAACCCGCTTCAAAAAAATCAAAGATTTTAAACTGAATTGTTCTGTTTCTGTTGAAGCCCTTCTTTCAAGGAGGGCTTTTTCTTTAGCTTATCCTGCCAAGTAATATCTTAGCAGAAATATCTTCCCATGCAACCCATTATTGAATGTGTCCCCAATTTTAGTGAAGGCAACGATCTGAACATCATTAACCAGATTACCGGCCAGATTGAATCAATAGAAGGAGTACGATTACTGAATGTAGATCCCGGAAAAGCCACCAACAGGACCGTAGTAACATTTGTGGGTAACCCCGATGCGGTGATTGAAGCAGCTTTCCTGGCCATTAAAAAGGCCGGTGAACTGATTGATATGAGCAAGCACAAGGGAGAACATCCCCGGATGGGAGCAACAGATGTTTGTCCACTGATACCCATTTCAGGGATCAGTATGGAAGAAACAGCTGTTTATGCACAGCGCCTGGCAAAAAGAGTGGGAGAAGAACTTCAAATTCCGGTGTATCTCTATGAAGCAGCACAGCCAGATAAAAATCGTAGTAATCTGTCTGTCATAAGGGCCGGTGAATACGAAGGATTCTTTAAGAAAATCAAACTTCCGGAATGGCAACCTGATTTCGGGCCGGCAGAATTTGATGCTAAAAGAGGCGGCACTGTAATCGGCGCCAGGGATTTCCTGGTGGCATATAATATTAATCTTAATACCACGTCTACCCGAAGGGCCAATGCCATAGCCTTCGATGTAAGGGAAGCCGGAAGAAATGTGGTGGAAAACGGTATAAAAATCAATAAGCCCGGTTCACTGAAATCTGTAAAAGCCATTGGCTGGTTTATTGAAGAGTATGGTATTGCACAGATCAGCATGAACCTAACCAATATCAATGTAACACCTGTACACATAGCCTTTGATGAAGTTTGTAAAAAAGCCGATGCAAGAGGTGTTAGGGTAACGGGCAGCGAACTGGTGGGGTTGGTCCCGTTAAAATCTCTCACAGATGCAGGCAAATATTTTTTACAAAAGCAGAAAAGATCTACCGGGGTTTCTGAAAAGGAACTGATCAAGATTGCTGTAAAAAGTATGGGTCTTGATGAATTGGGCCCTTTTAAACCGGAAGAAAGAGTAATAGAATACCTGTTGCGTAATAAAGCCGATGACAAGCTTATCAATCTGTCGTTAACAGCATTTGCAGATGAAACAGCCAGTGAAAGTCCGGCTCCGGGTGGTGGCTCCATATCAGCGTATGTGGGGGCATTGGGAGTTTCCCTGGCAACAATGGTGGCGAATCTTTCATCCCACAAAAAAGGATGGGATGAACGATGGGAGGAGTTCAGTAACTGGGCGGAGAAAGGGGAACAACTAAAGAATGAACTTATCAGGCTGGTAGATGCTGATACCAGGGCCTTCAACCGGATTATGACCGCTTTTGGCCTGCCAAAATCAACCGAAGAAGAAAAGAATGCCCGGGCTAAGGCTATACAGTATGCCACCCGTTATGCTATTGAAATTCCGTTCAGGGTGATGGAGGTCTCTTTGGCAGCAATGGAAATAGTAAAGGCAATGGCCGTAACCGGAAATCCTAATTCGGTATCAGATGCCGGAGTGGGGGCACTATGTGCCAGGGCTGCTGTGATGGGTGCATTTATGAATGTACGCATCAACGCAACCGGTTATGATGATAAAAGTTATGTGAATGAAATCTTACAGAAAGGAAAAGAAATTGAAGACAAAGCCATAGCTTTAGAAACTGAAATATTAAAAATAGTAGATGGAAAAATCGGAAACTAAAATTACTGTTTCGGAAAGCAGCCACGGGCAAATGCCTCACCTGAAGATCTATTCCAAGCAAGATGTTTTGTCGCTTACCAGGATCCGCCGGTTTGAAACAAAACTGGGAGAAAGGCTGCTGGTAATACATGATAGTTCGCAACTGGAAACAAGCATCAGGGAATCATCTGCCAAATATGTGCTCTTCGGGATCCCGGAAGACCTTGGGGCAAAAGGTAATTATGGAATCGGCGGCACAGACAGCCTGTGGATCCCTTTCCTGCAAAGTTTTTTGAATATCCAAAGCAATGACTTTCTGGATGGCAACGAAATACTATTGATTGGGCATTTTGATTTCGGAGATATTCAATACCTGATCGATACCACTGCAAGGGGACATGAAGAGAAAGTGGAAGCTTACAGGCATGCCGTAAATACCATTGACGAAGAAGTGGAATACCTCGCCAAAATGATTACCGAAACAAAAAAAATACCAATAGTTATCGGTGGCGGGCATAACAATTCATATCCCCTGATAAAGGGTGCTGCCAAAGGATGGCACAAAGCCGGTGTATTGCCGCTGGCACAGATCAATTGCATCAACCTGGATGCACATGCCGATTATCGTCCGATGGAGGGCCGCCATAGCGGTAATGCTTTCCGCTATGCGGAAGAGGATGGTTATTTGGCCAAGTATTGTGTGATTGGCCTCCATGAAAATTATATTCCGCAAAATGTGTGGATTGACATGGTGAATAACCCTTTTATTGACTGCATTACCTACGAGGACATATTCGTTCATGATAAACGGACATTTATGCAGGCAGTGGCGCATGCTACCGGTTTTACAGAAGATACTTATTGCGGAATCGATGTAGATATTGATTGCATAGAACATACACTTAGCAGTGCCATGACCCCCGTAGGACTGCTTCCCTCACATGCAAGGCAATATGTTTCCTTTGCCGCACAGGACAGTAAACCGGCTTATTTCTACGTATGCGAAGGAGCCACCCGGCTGAATGACGGTCGGACAGATCCCACCAGCGGCAAACTGATAAGCTACCTGGTGAGTGATTTTGTAAAAGCGTTGGCTGGCTGATCAAAAAACCGGTCCGTATAATTTTACATCAGCTTTGTCAAATGCTTTTCTGAATCGCAGCAGTACTTTAGCTGCTTCAGCCGTTTTCCTTTCTTTTACCAATGCCTGCCAGATGCCGAATAATGCCCAACCGTTTTCATTATTGTTCTGCAGGTCTTTTTGTAAAATTTCCTTAGCTTCTTTTGTGCGGCCTGCTTTCAAGTAAGCATTGCCCAGGTAATGCTTTGGATTTAGCATCCAGTCCCTTGGTTCATTGTAAACCATGGTTTCTTCTGTTACTACGGCTTCTTCAAACGCAGCAATGGCATCAGCATATTTTTTTTCTTTAAGCGCAATGGTTCCGATCAAAAGATTTTCTGCAACAGCAGCACCGTCTATGGCTGGAGAAAAGGGAGTAAGCGGTGCATGCAATATTGTGTCCTGCATTAATGCTTGTATGGCTTTAAGTTCTGTTTTGGCTTCGGCAATAGCTGAACGATGTACCATGGCCATCCCCTTGCCCAAATGCCAGATGATGTTGGCATAAACAAGTTTGTCATCCGGTTTTGGCGCCTTCATAAGTATATCCCAGTTGCCAAATCTTATATTCACTAAAGTGGGGGTCATATATACATACTGGGCATAATTTCCGAGACCAACGGGCATTGAAAGTGCCTCTGCCGGAATATTCTTTGCTGTTTGTTCGGCCGCAGATGCCGATGCCCCGTATCTGCCTGCAAGCATGGCATTATTGGTCTGCATGTGCAGGTTATGGATCAGGTATAAAAAAGCACCCCCTTCAGCAGGCTGGTAGAGTTGTACTGACTGCTGAAACTGTTTAATAGCTTTTTCATTTACTGAAACGCCTTGTGCATATTTACCAGTACGCAAATAAATATGGGAAGGCATATGTACGGTATGAGAAAGGCCCGGCGTAAGTAGGCCTAGCCTGTCTGCACAAGGCAATGCTTTGGCAGCATAAGGGGAAGGTTCCATTACATGGATGTAATAATGATTGGCGCCGGGATTAGAAGGGGTTTTTTCCAATAGCTTTTCCAGCACGGCCTGTATTTGGGGTTCCCATGGCTTCGGAGTACCGTCGATATTCCATAAATCCCACGGATGTTCCAGCATCATAGCATCTGCATAAAGGGCCGCAACATCAGGGTGATCGGGGAATTTTTCATGAATACTTTGCATACCGGCTGTATATGCTTCATTCAGTTGTTTCCGGTTCATATCTGCTGAATCTGCAGTATATCTTACCGACATGGCATCAATTAATGCTTTTTCGATAGCTGTAGCTGATGAAGAAAACTCTTTTGCCTTTTTAGTAGCCTGCAGGGCTTCAGGAGAGGCAGCATAACCCAGGTCATTGATATTGGGCCCGTATGCCAGGGCTTGTGCCCAATACAGCATGGCGCATGCCGGATCAAACTTCGCCGCTTTTTTGAAAGAAGCCATCGCTTCAATGATATGAAAGCTGTAATACATGTTCAGGCCCTGGTCGAAGTAAAACTGGGCACTGTCATTGCTGGTGCTTATTTTCCAATGATAGCTCCCTGACCCGGGAATAGGAGGGATGTCAACTTCTTCCAGCCAATCTTTCAATTCGGCCCAACCCGGACTGCAACGCAGAATCTTTGTTTTTTGTTCAGCCTTTTTTTTCGTTGTTAAGGCACCTGTTGTTTCACTTAAACGGAAGGCCAGTAAGGCTGTGGCTAAAGCCAGAACGGTTACTAATGGAAGTCTGAACTTCATGAGGTTGTCAGTTTTTGCTCCCTTAATTTACAGCTTTTTCAAACGGTTTGCATTAGTTAATTTTATGGCATGAAAAAATTGATTTTTTTCATACTCTTACTTTGGTCATTTACTACGGAAGCTCAAAATGAATTTGCTGCCACGGCATTTTACACCGAATTAAATAAAATCTTTGACGATGCCCGCCAGGGCTTTTTGCTCAATAAAGGCAGTATAAGGGAAAGTGAAAACCCGGGCCTTGTTACTGAGTACAAGGTAACATTTTTATTACCCCTTGCCGATTCCGGTAAGATCTCCGTACCGGAAAAGGGTGATCCTTATGTGGTCTATTATTTTGAACCGGAAAAAATAAGATTAAAAACCGATCAGCGGGGTGCCAACCTGCGGGATGCCATTTTAAGTTCATTGAATCAAGCCTTGTATGCGATAACCGAAACCACCCTTGTTGATGAGAAACCGCTGACCAACACCTGGTATTTCACTAATGATAAGGAGACAAGGCACAATGCTGCGCTATTCCAGATTTCTATTTACTATCAGTCAGGAAAATATTACCTGTCACTTTTGATAAGAGGAAACAAATAAAAAATGCAGCAAGTCGCTGCATTTTTTATAGAAATATGTAGCTGGATTAATTTTCCGGGGTCAGGTATTGTGAATAAGCGTAACCTTCCTCTCCATCCACACTTTTTATCAGCCACCAGCTGTCATTGGTCTGGCTAATGACCGTTACGATTTCATCATGAGCTGCTTTACCTACTATTGGCTGGTCGGTACCGGGGCCTTTCCGTATATTAAGGTTCGATTTTTCAGTTGTTACCCGTGCTTTAGTTACAGGTGCAGTGGAAATGACATTGATATTCATCACCAGGTCTCCGGACAAGAAGTTCGGGTCAAGCTTGTCATAAACGCCCCACAGCATATCCTTGATAGCGCCGTTGGGTGCTTCTCCATCAATATACATCACACCGTCCTGTTCCCTAACCTGCAGGTTAGCAACACCGGCTATTGTAGCAGCTGTAATCAGTTCATTATATTTTTCTTTCAGTAACATGTCGTTTTTTTTAATGGTTATTTAATGGTCAGTTTGCTGAGATCATAGCCTTTGGACTGTAGTTTGTCGAGCATTTGCTTTACTCCCAGCCATTTTGCTTTTGCTATTTCACCAATAAGTACAATTTTGCCATCTTTAATTTCAAAGCTTACACCGGGATGATCTTTCAACGCATCCGTTACGGCTTTGGTCAGCACTTCATCTTCGGGGTTGACTACAGGGGCAGGAGGGGCGGCTGCAATGGTACAGTTGTTAATAACCTCTTTAACGCCTTTTACTGATTTTACAAGTTCAGCGCAATGAGTCTTGCAGGCTTCATCCTTACATTCACCGGTAATAGTGGCAACGCCTTTTTCAACTGAAACCATCGTGCCGGCAGCCGTCGGGTCAGCCTTTAAAGCTGTTTCAGCAGCGGCTTTGATGTCTGCATCTTTGGGTTTGCTTTTGCAGGAGAAAAATGTAAGAGAAACAATGGTTACTGCTGCAAGCAGGGTTCGGGTCAATACTTTGTTCATTTTTTTTAGTTTATGAAACAAAAGTATCAGCACAAATCCCGTTCGCTTGATTTTTTCGATGATTGGGCTTATTTGGAAGATGAATTACTTGTTTGATTCCATTTCCATGATCTTTTCAAAGACCCGTTCGTAGTCTTTGTTGCAGCGTACAAGTTCATCATCAGCCTTTTTATAGGCAGATTCGGTTTCCAGGAATTTGTTTTTGTCGGCATAAGTAGCAGGTTCAGCGAGCTGGGCTTCCAATGATGATTTTTCCTGTTGCAGACGGGCCATCCTTTCTTCCAGTTGCTGAAATTGCTTTTGCAGCCGCTGTAATTCTTTCTTGGCTTCTTTATTGATAGGGGTACTGCCGGTTATTGTTTGTTTTGATATTTCCTGTTTTACTTCTTTCTTTTCCGGCTGTGTATCGGTTGTCGTTTTTGCCATTACCGCCGGCGATTCTTTGGGATTTTCATTTTTTGCAGCCATTCTTTCTTTCCAGGCTACCCATTCTTCATATCCTCCTTTGAATTCCTTTACCCGGTGGTCATCTATCTCCCATATTTTATTGGCGGTTTTAGCAATAAAATACCTGTCGTGACTTACCAGGATGATGGTGCCCTCGTATTTTTTCAGCGCATCGATCAGCAAGTCGCAGCTGTGCATGTCGAGGTGGTTGGTAGGCTCATCCAGCATCAGGAAATTGGCTTTGCTGACAATTACTTTGGCCAGGGCTACTCTTGCTTTTTCACCACCGCTCAATATCCTGATCCGTTTGTCTGCATCATCACCGCTGAAAAGAAAACATCCCAATAAAGATCGTAGTTCCAGTTCCGTTTGCTGACTGCCGCATTCCTTCATTTCCTCAATGATGGCATTATTGACATTCAATGCTTCCAGCTGGTGCTGGGCATAAAAGCTTTCTTCCACATTATGCCCCCATTTTCTTTCGCCATTAAATGTTTCAGCGCCGGCAATAATCCTCAGCAAGGTTGATTTTCCTTTTCCATTGGCGCCTATCAGGGCAATTTTATCACCACGGTCTATTTCTGCAGATGCATTTTCCAGAATAACATTATTGCCAAATGATTTGGAGATATGTTTCAGTTCTACCAGCACTTTGCCCGGTGTTTTATCCACCCGGAAGTTGATCTTGATATTAGGCCTTTCCAATTGTGCGTCTTCGATCCGTTCCAGTTTGTCCAGTTTCTTAATCAGGCTTTGGGCCATGGCGGCTTTACTGGCCTTTGCCCTGAAACGGTCAATAAGGCGTTCCTGCTGCCGAATGTAATCCTGCTGGTTTTCAAATGCCTTTTGTTGCAATTCAATTCTTACAGCTTTTTCTTTCTCATAAAAATCGTAGTTGCCGTTGTAAATATGCAATTGCTGCTGATACAGCTCCACGATTTTTGTTACCATGCGGTTCAGGAAATATTTATCATGGCTAACTATGACCACCGAACCCTGGTAGTGCTGCAGGTATTTCTCCAGCCATTCAATAGAAGGAAGGTCCAGGTGGTTGGTAGGTTCGTCCAGCAGCAACAGGTCCGGTTGTTGCAAAATCATTTTTGCCAGTAGCACCCTCATCCGCCAGCCCCCGCTGAATTCTTTGTAAGGCCTTTTCAGGTCTTCATTCGAAAATCCCAATCCCTGTAATACTTCTTCCGTACGATGGTGAATGTTATAACCGCCCAGGGTTTCTAATTCATGCAATTTATCGCTGTATTCATGCAGGAGTTTTTCCTGTCTTTCGGGCTGGCTGCCATCACCGGCTGCTTCCAGTTCTTTGCCCAGCTCTTCAATTTCCTTTTCCAGTTGCAAAATCTTTTCAAAAGCACTTAATGCTACCTGTAAAATAGAATCATTGGTATCGAAGCTAAGCAGGTCCTGGTGTAAATAGCCCATTGTGGTAGTGCGGCTTCTTTCTATGGTGCCGGAGGAAGGGGTATATTCGCCTACCAGTAATTTTAAAAGGGTTGATTTACCGGTTCCGTTGTACCCGATCAGGCCGATACGTTCACCGGGCTGTATGTGCCAGGTGGCATCCTGTACAATCACCCTCGCTCCGAATTCGAATGTCACATCTTGTAATCCTGCCAGCATAGTTAATTAAGTAGTAATAAAATTATAATGGGCTTTTTCCGGGATACCCGGTTTTTAACAGTTTGCAAAAATAATGTATTGGCACTTGCCGGAGGAGGCGATTATCTTTGTATGATTACCAGGAAGCAGCCTGTTGTTGCGATTTCCGTTTTCAGGCATTTTTTGCCGGTAAACGGGCAGCTTTTTCAAACAAATTCTGGTCAAAACATTTATTCATGAGTAAGATCATCAACCTGCTTGGAATTATTTTGCCTGCCCTGATTATAATACTTGGCATTATCCGTGTTTTTGTAAAAAAGACAACCGGGGTCAACGGTCTTACCATGTTGTTTGCCATTTTACTTTTATTGACGGGTCTGGTACGGTATTTTATTTTGCCCGGTTCCGGCGGCGCTGCCGGTCATCATGCACCCAAACCGGAGCCTTTGGCCGTAAGCAAGCATAGTGAGGCCTTTAATCTTTCTGTTGAAAACATGCTGAGTTCCTATTATGAAATGACAGAGGCCTTTGTGAATTGGGATACAGCAGCGATAAACAATGCCGGTTATCAGTTACGGCAGGCATTGGACAGCCTGCGAATGGATGAGTTGCAGCAAGACACTGTTATTTATCAAACAGCACTGGATCCTTATAATAATGCCAAAGCAGAACTGATATCCATATTGAGCGATCCGTCCCTGGCAGAAAAAAGGGGTTCTTTTAATATCCTCTCCGATAACCTGCGCAGCCTTTTGGTGACAATAAAGTATGACAGGGCGAAAATATACTGGCAGGAATGCCCCATGGCATTCGGTGAAGAAAAACCCGGCAACTGGTTGAGTAAAACCGATGCTGTTCGTAATCCCTATCTCGGGCTGAAAGATCCGGTATACGGAGATAAAATGCTGAGCTGCGGCGGACCCAAAGACACCATTAATTTTATGATGTCAGCTTCAACAAAATAATAAGCTGATTGTAATAGCGATGTATGTTTTCAAAAGCAGGTAACCTACTCCTTATCTTTTTGCTCCTGATGAAGGCTATAGGGGCACAGGTGTCTGCGAAACAAAACAGGTTCACTCTGAACGGGTATGTAAAAGACAGTTTATCGGGTGAAACAATTATTGGTGCCACTATCAGTGTAAACGGACAGTCCAAAGGTGTTGCCAGTAACCAGTATGGATTTTATGCCATAACACTGGATGAAGGTGTTTATTCAATTACGGCTTCCCATGTTTCTTACCAGGGTAAGTCCATCAGTATTGACTTGCAAGAAAATAAATCTTACAATTTTGATCTCGTTTCCAAATCGGCTTCAATCGGAGAGGTAGTAGTTTACAGCCGTAAAAGAGATGGTAATGTAAAAAATGCCCAAATGGGCAAAATTGATCTCTCCATAAACCAGATAAGGAATATACCCGCCTTTATGGGAGAGGTAGACCTGCTGAAAGCCATTCAGCTATTGCCGGGAGTAAGAAATGCCGGTGAAGGCAATGCCGGTTTTTATGTTAGGGGAGGAGGGCCTGATCAAAACCTGATACTGCTGGATGATGCTGTAGTATACAATACGGGGCACCTCTTTGGTTTTTTCTCCATCTTCAATTCCGACGCTATAAAGAATGTTTCGCTGATCAAAGGGGGAATGCCCGCCCAGTATGGCGGCCGCCTTTCTTCCGTAGTGGATGTTTCCATGAAAGAAGGTAATATCAATAAAACACAGGTGGATGGTGGTATTGGTCTGATAGCTTCCCGCTTTTCTGTACAGGGCCCTTTGAAAAAGAATAAGGCTTCCTATATCTTATCCGCAAGGCGAACCTATATCGATGCCCTGGTAAAGCCTTTTATTAAAAAGAGCAGCAGCTTCTATGGGTCCGGGTATTATTTCTATGATGTAAATGCCAAGGTCAATTACCGGTTTTCTGATAAAGACAGACTTTACCTGAGCGGTTACTTTGGAAGAGATGTGTTTGATTTTGCCAACTCCAAAAGGTCTTTCAGCACTAATATACCGTGGGGTAATTCGACAGCTACACTTCGCTGGAACCATGTTTTTAACCGACGTCTGTTTTCCAATACTACACTGGTTTATAATGATTATAAATTCAAATTTTCTGCCAGACAGGAAAATTTTGAGATCGGTTTGAATTCGGGCATAAGGGACGGCTCTGCCAAAATTGATTTCGATTATTATCCCTTGCCTAATCATAAATTGAAATTCGGCGGACTCTTTACCTATCATAAATTCATTCCCAATGTGGCCAGCGGCCGGCAGGATTCTATCATCTTCAAACCCAATAACGAGAGCAGTAAATACGCCACTGAAACAGCCATTTACCTGCAGGATGACTGGGAAATAGGTACCCGCTGGAAAATCAATTACGGTATACGCTGGAGTACATTTACCCAAATTGGTCCTTATACCCGCTACACCCGGGATGCCAACCTGAACCCGCTGGACAGTGTAAAGTATAAAAGCTTTCAGCCCGTAAAAACCTATGGCGGCCTTGAGCCGCGGTTTACCGTACGTTATGCTTTTGATGATGCAAGTTCTGTGAAAGCATCGGTAACCCGCAACCTGCAATACATTCACCTGGTAACAAATGCCGGAAATACGCTTCCCACCGACCTGTGGGTGCCGAGTACGTATTTGGTAAGGCCACAGGTGAGCTGGATGTATGCGGCAGGGTTCTTTAAAAATTTCAAGGATAACACCTATGAAACCTCACTGGAAGTGTATTACAAGGATATGCAGAACCAGGTGGAGTATGCAGAAGGATATACACCTTCATTAAGAGACCCTGAAGATGAATTTGTTTTTGGCAGGGGCTGGAGTTACGGCGCTGAAATGCTGGTAAACAAAATGAAAGGCCGATTTACAGGCTGGGTGGGTTACACACTTTCCTGGACATGGCGGAGGTTTCCGCAACTGAATAGCGGTATAAAATATCCTGCCCGTTATGACCGCCGGCATGATCTGTCAGCAGTGGCCAATTTTGAAAAGAACAGGAAATGGAAATTCGGGGCTGTTTTTGTGTATGGGACCGGCAACGCAATGACACTTCCTGAACGGTTTTATTTCATTAACGGAGTCCTTACGCAGGAATATAGCCGCCTGAACCAATACCGTATGCAGCCCTATCACCGTCTTGATCTGTCTGCCACCTATACACCTCAGCCAAAGAAGAAAAGAAAGCTGAATAATTCCTGGGTATTCAGTATATATAATGTTTACAGCCGCCTCAATCCTTATTTTATCTATTTCGACCAAAACGGTAGCCTAGCCAACGGCGATCTGAAAGTGGAAGCAAAACAGGTTTCTCTTTTTCCGGTGATACCCGCCGTAACCTGGAATTTTAAATTCTGACAGCCGTAATTTCTCCTTTGTGTCGGCTTGCTTTTCGGGTTATTTCATTATTTTTCTATTTTGTAATGTGCCCGGCAGTTAAATCAAAACAATAAAGGGGTATGGGTTTAAGGGAGGCCACGTTGAATGATATAAAAGAAATGCAGCGCATCCGAAATGCTGTCAAAGAAAATGTTTTATCTGATCCGGCACTGGTTAAAGATGAGGATGTGGCTGATTATATCAGTAAAAGGGGCAAAGGTTGGGTTGTTGAAGAAAATGATTACTTATTGGGCTTTGCTATTGTATCGTTGGCTGATAAAAACGTATGGGCACTATTTAT
>DASUDW010000113.1:0-2602 GCA_036275415.1 Chitinophagaceae bacterium
CCCTGCGTGGTGAATGATTATCCCGGCTTTATTGCCAACCGCATCCTGATGCCGATGATCAATGAAGCGATATACAGCCTGTACGAAGGTGTGGCCGGTGTGGAAGAAATTGATACGGTGATGAAGCTGGGCATGGCCCACCCGATGGGGCCCTTGCAATTGGCCGACTTTATAGGCCTGGATGTTTGCCTGGCTATATTAAATGTACTGCATGATGGTTTTGGCAATCCCAAGTATGCCCCCTGTCCCTTGCTGGTAAACATGGTAACAGCCGGTAAACTCGGCACCAAAAGCGGCGAAGGATTTTATATACATACTCCGGGGAGTAAGGAGTTGGTGGTGAGCCAAAGATTCAAATAAACTTCACTAGACATCAGACAGCAACAGGAATATAGAAAAATCAGAAACACCTCTTTTAAGTGACCGGGATTTATTTACTCTAAGAAGGAAAAGGGATAATCTTCTTTTTCTTCTTATATCTTTATTTTTTCATAGCGAAATATGTAACCCCATTAAGTAAAAAACTAAAAAGAAGCTATTTGAAAAGTTGAGATGATCAAACTTAATAAAACTTTCAGTTTCGACAAAGCATTCTTTTTTGCACACAGCAACATCTAAAACTTCTCCACCTCCACCCCTCTCAAATCCTTCAACCGGAACAATACTTCTTCCAGCCTGAATTTGGGGATACCGATTTCCAGCGAACAGAATAATTGTGTTTCCTGTTTCAGTACCGGGCAGTCGAAATGCTTTACCACTTTCATCACTTCGTTCATCTGTGTATAGTCGAATTGTATGCGGTAATTCACCAGCACCGGTTTTTGCACCACCGGTGTTACCTGCAGGGCCATTGCCGCTGCTGATTTATAAGCATTGATAAGGCCGGGCACACCCAGTAAAGTGCCGCCAAAATAGCGGACCACGATGATGAGTACATTGGTGAGCTGCTTGCTGTCTATCTGCCCCAGTATGGGCCGGCCGGCAGAGCCGGAGGGTTCGCCATCATCACTCACCCGGAAGTTTGCCCCATCCAGACCGATGCGATAAGCAAAACAATGATGCGTAGCCTTTGGATGTTCTTTTTTAATAGCGGCCAGCTTTGTTTTGAAATCAGTGACGTCCGCAACAGGGAAGGTAAACGCAATGAATTTACTGCCCCTGTCATTGAATGCTGCGGTAGCGGCTGTTTCAATAGTCTTGTAGTACTCCTGCTGAATTTCCTGCATTACCCTTTCTCCGCTTTATGGATAAATAAATAATAAAACTGGATACCAACGATAAAAACATTGGGAATAATGACAGGCAGGTTCACATCCAGGAAAATACCATAAACAATGAATAGAGCGGCGCCCAGCATATTAATGGTGCGTAACAACCGCATATTCTTTACCAAAAAACTGGTAACTACCAGGGCTGCGGCGAGATAGCCAATCCATTCTATCCAATTCATATTCTTACTGTTTAGTATTCCTGAAATAACTGATTGTATCTGTACTGATTTGTTCTTTCGAAACTAATTGTTGATTTTTCAAAACAGGCGCAGGTAATCCTTCCCCTCCCGATAACAATCGGGATGACAATTCATCATTCACAATAACCCTTGCCTCATCCCATACACCGCTTTCAATAAAGGTTTGCAGCAGCGCAGCACCACCTTCAACCAGCACACTTTGTAATTGTAATTTGTACAAGGCGCTCATCAACTGCGGCATAAACAATTTTTCTTTATCCAGTTTAATAAAAGAAAGATTTGGCTTTTCTTCCTCCCTGATTGTATTGAACACAATTGTTTTCACTGAACCATCAAATATTTTCAATGAACCGGGTAAACGAAGGTTCATATCTATCACCAGCCTTACCGGTGAAGGCCCGGGCCATAATCTTGTGGTGAGTTCGGGATTATCCGATAAAGCAGTATTTGTTCCGACCATAATAGCTGCCTCTTCACTTCTCCATTTATGTACCAACCGATTCGAAAATTCATTGCTGATCAGGATTCTTTTTGAACCATCTCCGGCAATAAATCCATCAGCCGTTTGCGCCCATTTCAGGATGATGTATGGCCTTTGCTTTGTATGAAAAGTAAAGAACCGCTTATTCAGTTCCCCGCATTCGTCTTCCAGAACACCGGTTACAACTTCTATACCCGCTGCTTTTAGTTTTTCTATGCCACGGCCATTTACTTCTTTAAAAGGATCACGGCAACCAATCACTACTTTGGGAATTTTATGGCTTATGATCAGGTCTGCACAGGGAGGTGTTTTGCCAAAATGGGCACAGGGCTCCAGCGATACATACAACGTGGATTTTTCAATTTCTTCCTTAAACCCTTTCTTTATAGCCAGATCAATGCAGTTTACTTCTGCATGTGCTTTACCATATTCCTTGTGCCAGCCCTCTCCGATAATCCTTTCATTATATACCAGCACTGCTCCCACCAATGGGTTTGGGGCAACATAGCCGGCACCCTGCTTTGCCAGTTCAAGACAGCGAAGCATATATGGTTGGTGATGGGTCAATAGCTGAATTAAGCCTCAAATATAAGCTGACTGCGATTGACGGAGTATATTCGCATGAATTGACGATACATTTTCCCGATGAC
>DASUDW010000114.1:0-5882 GCA_036275415.1 Chitinophagaceae bacterium
AAACTGAATTGGAAAGAGAAATTGTTGGCATATAAAAGATAATTGCCACAAAAATTACATAGTATAATGTGTTGGCATCTTTTACCTGCGGCACATACAATAAAACTCCGCCGTATAAAATATGAAGGATGCCATACAGCCTTTCGGCATTCAACCATTTATCTGCAATAATTCCGGTAAGCGCCGGCATCACCAGTGATGAAATGGCCAATGTTGAAAAAATGGCCCCGAACTGGGCTCCGGTACCCATATTATTGGAGAAGAAATATGTTGCGATGGTGATCAGCCAGGCTCCCCAAACAAAGAACTGGAAGAAACTGAGTATCGTTAACCTGATTTTAATATTCATGGGTCTCTCTTTATATTTAAAACTTAAAGAACGAAAGATAAGGATTTTTACTACTGCCAAATCAGGCCTTTGCGGCAACTTTATCCACCGTAACTTTGTTGTTTTATAGATTTTTACAGCTATGATTACCACAACTGATTTATCACCCGAACTGAAAATAATTGCCGAAAAGGTGAATGCCGGCCAGCGCATTACGGATGAAGAATGCCTTTATCTTTTTGAAAAAGCCAGCCTCGGCTTTGTGGGCAGCCTTGCTAATGCCATCAAAGAAAAATGGCATGGCGATAAGGTTTTCTTTAACCGTAATTTTCATATTGAACCTACCAACGTCTGTGTGTTCAGTTGCAACTTTTGTTCGTACAGCCGGTTGTATGCCAAAAGAGAAGATGGCTGGGAACTAAGCATTGACCAGATGCTGCACATGGTAAAGCAATATGATGGCAAACCCATCACGGAAGTACATATTGTAGGCGGTGTTCACCCCAAAATGGACCTGCAATTCTTTGCCGATCTGCTGAAAGCTATCAAGGCCCATCGGCCCGACCTGCACATCAAGGCATTTACAGCGGTTGAATATGATTATATGTTCCGCAAAGCCAAAGTAACCGTGGAAGAAGGATTAAAATTTTTGATTGAAGCCGGATTAGATAGTATACCCGGCGGTGGCGCTGAAATCTTTCACCCGGAAATAAGAGAGAAAATATGTGCTGATAAAGTAGACGCTGACGGCTGGTTGCTGATTCATGAAACAGCCCACAAACTGGGGCTGCCATCCAATGCCACCATGCTTTATGGCCATATCGAGAAGTTTGAACACCGCATTGACCACATGAGAAGGCTCAGGGAATTACAGGACAGGACAAAGGGTTTTAACACCTTCATCCCGTTGAAATTCCGTAATAAGGATAATGACATGAGCAATGTTCCTGAAACCAGTGTGGTGGAAGACATGAAGATGTATGCGATTGCCCGAATCTATTTAGACAATTTCCCGCACCTGAAAGCCTACTGGCCGATGCTGGGCAGGCAAAACGCACAACTTACCCTCTCCTATGGCGTAGATGATATTGACGGCACCATTGATGACACTACCAAAATCTACAGCATGGCAGGTTCTGAAGAGCAAAACCCTGCCATGTCAACTGCTGAATTGGTAAGCCTGATAAAACAGGTAAAACGAGTACCGGTAGAAAGAGATACAGTGTATAATGAAATCAAGAATTTTGCAACCTTACCCGGAGAAGTAAATGCGGAATTAAATTGATCAGATTTCTATCTATTGTCATTTTATTTGTATGGTGCGTAACCGAAAAGGGCTTTGCCCAGGCAGGCCCTACTATCACTTATAACAACTTCACTTTTTACATTTTTGATAGTCTTGGCAAACCCATACTGCCTGCAGGCACTAACAAGTTTGTCACGAAACTGGTCATTAACGAACACCAGTCTTATTATCAAACTACACAAGCGGGCCGGAATGTTTATCCGCTAAAAAAAACATTAGGTAAAACTTTTATCCCACACACCAACTACGTTAACCGGGAGAAAAAAATTCTTGTATCCCAATTTGGCGATAAGTACCGGGTAAAAGAAGAGCTGAAAACATTCAACTGGCAAATGCTGGAAGAAAAATCCAATATAGCAGGGTATGAATGTAAAAAAGCATGGTCAACATATGAAGGAGATTCACTGGTGGCCTGCTTCCACGAAAAACTTCCTCATGGATTTGGCCCTTACCACTATACCGGGCTGCCGGGATCTATATTGGAAGTAACGGTATTCCGAAAAGATAATATTTACCGTATCACAGCTGTAACAATTGAAAATACTACCCGGCCTGTTGAAGAACCAGCAGATGGCAAACTCATCACCTGGGAGCAATGGAAAAAAATCGTTGCCGGCAGAAGAACCAATAATAGTAACATAAGAATAGTCACTTTTTGAAGCGACTATTCTTATCTATAATTTTAATTACATCACCGGCCCTTCCTCTTCCTCATCGTCCTGTACATCATCCTCATCCACAAAACCATTCTTCTCTCCCGGCTCTTCTTCAAAGGTCATTATAGTTTCAGTGATCTGTATTTCACCATCAGGGGTTACATAAGTTTCTGTGATTTCTTCTACCATCACCGGTTTTTCTTCTATAACGGGTGGCTGAGCCATTGCCGGTGCAGGTTTTTCCCTGCGGGGGGATGAAGGCTTTTTCACTACGGGCTTTGCAATCTTTCGGGCCGTTTTTTTCACAGCTTTTTTTACTGCCTTTTTAACTGCTTTCTTTGTAGCCTTCTTCTTTACTGTCTTTTTGGGAGCAGGTTTGCTGCTGCGGCGTACAACTTTCTTTGTGGCTTTTTTTGCCTTTACAGCTTTTTTCGCCGCCTTTTTTTTAACCACTTTCACTTTCTTTTTGGCAACAGGCTTTTTTTTGCCCCTGGGCCTTGCAGGCTTTGCCAATTTTTTTGCTTTTTTTTTAGTTGCCATGGCTTATGTTTTTAATAAAATGAGCAATGGGGTCAGTAAGCGGATTATAAAATTACATATTGGATTAAATCAAATGCATGCAACGGCGAAAAATTAAACAGCCTTCGAAAAGCATCACCTGTTCGTTTACCTTTGCCGCATGGCGGAAGACTTAAAGATCATGACCGGCAATAAAGCCGAACAATACGAATCGCTGATACCCCAGATCAATGGCTTACTGGAAGGCGAAACGGACCTGGTGGCTAACCTGGCCAATGTAGCTGCTGCCCTGAAAGAGCAATTCGGCTGGTTTTGGGTAGGTTTTTACCTGGTAAAAGATAATGAACTGGTGCTGGGACCCTTCCAGGGCCCGGTGGCCTGCACCCGCATCCGAAAAGGCCGGGGAGTTTGCGGTAGCAGTTGGGAGCAAAAACAAACCTTGATCGTACCCGATGTAGAAAAATTTCCGGGGCATATTGCCTGCAGCAGTCTCTCTAAATCTGAGATAGTCATCCCAATTATCCGAAACAATGAAGTGGTGGCTGTACTGGATGTGGACAGTGACCAATACGATCAGTTTGACACTAGTGACCAGCAATACCTGGAAGCAATAGTACAACTCCTGCATTTCCCTGCTGCATGAAAACCCTTTCCATTATCGTAACCGGAAAAGTACAAGGTGTCTGGTACCGCCAGGGCACCCGGGAAAAAGCAATCAGCCTGGGAATAACCGGTGTGGTAAGAAACGAACCAGATGGCTCGGTGTTCATTATAGCAACCGGCACCGATGCCCAACTGGAGGACTTTATCAGCTGGTGCCGACAGGGACCTCCCCGAGCACAGGTAAACAACCTTGAAGTAAAAGACCTGCCATTGCAGCATTTTGACAAGTTTGTGATTGAACGATAATCTTTTATCACCTTTTAGTGAATCACATGCAGGTAGCTTACAAACAAAATGGCCGCATGACAAACAAACAATAACAACTTGCTCAGGAAAACACATTTACTGTAATGTCTCCTTATCTTTTTCATCCTGTTTTTATGAAAGTGGTGGATATGCGCCAGTTCATCCCAGGAAGGTACATGGCTGTGTGCCTTTTCGCCCACCGGAGAAGGTTTGGCACCCTGGGGCATATGACCGGTATTCGCAGCTTTACCGGATTCCTCGGCTGAATGGTTATTTACAATATGCCCGGTCTGTTGATCGGAACCGGCCAGGGTAGTGATTGGTTTTGCCATCAGTAAGGCAAAGATCAGTGCGGTGAAGATGAAATATCGTGTCATAATGAATTGTTTTATGACCCAAATTTTGCTTCACCAACAGGGCGAAATCAAGGTAGGAAATGCGGAAAAAACAAATGCCGTATTTCATCCCGCCATTTATGTATAGACATACGTATGAATGCTTTATCCATAGTGCAGCGTAGTTGTACGCAATAAGAGTAAGTAACTACGCATTATAAGTTCTTTAACTTGGAATTCGCCGAAATCGGGTTTATATTAGAAGTGAATTTCCCGCCCTTAAAAAGCTCCCTACCGGTTTTTATTAACCACCTAAACCATGTTTTATGCAAAAGAGAAAACATTTTCCCGGCCGGCATGTATGGCTTTGGCCTTTATTGATCCTATCCGCCGCCGGATTTCTATGGATCAGTTCCTGTACCAGCGGAACAACCAAAGCCACCATTACCGGGCCTTCCTGCGTTACGCTGACTTCCAAACAGATCAATGACATGTGGGTAACACCCGGCTACACCAAACCCGGCAATACCAACCAGGTTACCTGGCTGAAGATTTATACGGGGTACAGCGGGCCGGGCACTAATTTTTCCGCTAATGTTAACGGCATGAAAAGCGATAACAGCCAGGCACCGGATAGTAAAATAGATATGGCAGCAGGTACCGGTTGCACCGTTACACTACCTGCTGACCTGGCTATCGGCTCCAACACGATTGACCTTTCTGCCCTTGACATACTGGAAAAGGATGGTACTTTAAAGAAAACATTGGATTATGTAAAATTCACTCCTCAGCCTTTTCCGGCCAACAAAACATTCCTTAACTATACGGTAGAAGTGGTCTATACAACCGGCGCAGTAGCCAAAGGAGAAACACTGCCCTGCCCGCCCTGTATTTATTGCAGGCCACCATGTGATACAATATAAAAGCCCTGATGGATATTTACAGAACCATAAGCGACTGGTCAGAGGTATGGGCCCTGCTCATACCACTGGCCGTCATTTTGCGAAGCCCCCGCCGGTGCAGGGAATGTTTACCGTTGGTTATTTATATCATTGTTGCATTGCTGCTTAACATCATTTCGGTATTGATACAGCTTTACCAGGATGAAATGCCTTATTACCTGCAGAACAATAATCTTTTCTATAACCTGCATGCCATAGCCAGGGTTATCCTGTTCAGCTGGTATATCGGATTGATATGCAATAAAAGGTTCAGCACTGTTACCAAAGCGGCTATCGGGGTTTTTAGCCTGTTCTTAGCGGCCAATTTCATTTTTATTGAATCAATACTGGATTTAAGCAAATGGCTGCCGGTAGCCGAAACAGTGATCTTGCTGCTGCTTTGCATGAAATATTTTCTTTTCAGCATTAAGGATGACAGCGAAACAGACTGGACAAAGGAGCCCTCCTTTACGGCCTGTACAGCGATTGCTTTGTATGTGGCCGCCACTTTCTTTGTTTTCCTGTTCATCACATCGCCCTGGGTGGCTTACAAGGTGAACCTGCGGTTTGCCCTGATGATAGCTGAGTTTTACAAACTGATATTTTTGATCTACTGTGTATTACTGGCTATTGCCATTTACCGTACCAGCAAAAGAAAACTGCCGGAAAACACTGTCTTTGCCGTTCATTAATGGCGGCTGCGTAGTTCTACGTATTTTCCGTGAGTATCTACGCAATCACATAATCAGGCCTTTGAAAAAACAAAAACGGTATTTTACTTTGGATAAATATTTTGAAAGTACCTTAAAAACCTACAATTCACCATTCACGAACAAAAACCAACTATTATGAAACAGTCTTTTAAGAAAAAAAATGTTCCCTTTTTCC
>DASUDW010000115.1:0-6380 GCA_036275415.1 Chitinophagaceae bacterium
CTGCCATCAGGTTATCACCGGGACCTTCAATTGTTAAAAGAGCATTTGTTTCCTTCCTTTCAAATATTAAAAGAATGTATTGAAATGGCGGGCTTAATGTTATCAAACATTGAAATCAAAAAAAATATACTGGCTGATGAAAAATACAAATACCTCTTTAGCGTAGAAGAAGTAAATAAGCTGGTAAATGCAGGGATACCTTTCAGGGATGCTTATAAAAAAGTTGGATTGGATATTGAAAAAGGTCAATTCAACTTCGAAACAAAAATCCATCACACCCATGAGGGCAGCATCGGAAATCTTTGTACAAAAGATATAAAAAGTCAAATGGAGAAAGTGATCAGCGTTTTTCCGTTTGCAAAAGTTCAGAATGCTATAATCAACCTTCTTAAATAATTATAACCCGTATTTATCCACCAGGTATATAAATGCTGCCATATTTACAGCACCCAATTCCAGTTCCCTCTTATTAACGGCTTCAAATACATCGCTTCGGGCATGATGTACATCAAAATATCTTTGAGAATCGGGATTGAGGCTGGCAGTAGGTGTTTTTAACTGCCTGCTCAGGGGGCCAATATCTGCACCTCCCCCACCTTTATTTATTTCATTACAACCATACGGGGCAATCAGATTTTTCCAGCCCAACACTTTTTGATACTGTTCTTCTGTACCGGAAAAGCCCAGGGATCTTGGAGTAAATCCACCTGCATCACTTTCAATGGCCAGTATATGATTCTCCCCCTTTGCCTTTGCCTCGTCCGCATATTTTATCCCACCCCTTAATCCGTTTTCTTCATTAGCAAACAAAACAAAACGTATGGTATGTTTGGGTTTATAATTGATGGCCTTAAATGCCCTTAGTATCTCCATTGTTTGTACACAGCCCGCCCCATCATCATGTGCACCTTCGCAATTATCCCAGCTATCAAGATGACCGCCTACAGTAATGATTTGATCCGGAAATTCAGTGCCGGTAAGTTCACCGATAATATTATGCCCGATTGTATCAGGAAGAAAATACCCGTTTGTTGTAAGAGAGACTTTAATCGTTTCGTTTTGAAGATGTTCGCTAAGCCAATCTGCATCTTTTAATCCTATGGCAACAGCCGGAATTTTTGCAAAAGCACTATCATACCGGGTGGCCCCTGTATGAGGATGATTATCTGCAGCATGACTAAGACTTCTGACAATTACGGCCAAAGCACCATATTTGGCTGCCCGGCTGGGGCCTTGTCCCCGGTATTGCCCTGCATCCCGATAGGATAAAAACGTATTTACGTATGTGGGGTTGAATTTATAATTATAAAAAACAATCTTTCCTTTTACTTCGTCTTTTTTTCTCTCCAATTCATCAAATGAATTGACCAAAACTACCTCTGCTGTTATTGGCACTTTTCCAGTACCAACTGAGTTTCCTAAAGCCACTATATCCAGCTCTTTTTTAACTGATGTAGGATAAGGACCGCTTTTAATTTCTGATCTGTCGGGGACATACGATACGCTTGCTACATCTTTTCCGCCTCTTACCCAATGTGGCACCAGGCATTCCTGCATCCATGCTTTGTCTGCACCACTTTCCCCCATCACCTTTACCCCCCACTGCTCAGCCTTTACCATACCCTGCGAACCTGCCAGCCTTCCTCCTATCTGTTTTGTCAGGTATCGCAGGTTTTCGTACGCCTTTCCGTTTGTAAGTATTTCATCAGAAATCCTTTTGATAGCCAGGGAATCATCAGTTTGTGAATATACAGTTACTGACAATAAAACTGAGGCTGCAAATATTGATAACTTCTTCATCCATTCGGGTTTTCAAGTTTACTAAATAAGTAATGAAGATAATTATTTAAGATGAGTGGCAAACCAAAGCCGGGCAAAACCGTTACCTTAGATGTCCCAGAATAAAGCTGTATGAAAATCGGAATTGTTTGTTATCCCACTTTTGGAGGTTCAGGTGTATTAGCCACAGAATTAGGAAAAGCTCTTGCCCAAAAAGGGCATTTGGTACACTTCATTACCTATCAGCAGCCGGTAAGGCTAAATGAATTCATGCCTAATATCTTTTACCACGAGGTACAGGTGCCTACCTACCCGCTTTTCGACTACCCGCCTTATGAAACAGCCCTTGCCAGCACCATGGTAGATGTAATCAAGAACAACAACCTCGATCTGCTGCATGTGCACTATGCGATACCGCATGCCTCTGCTGCCTATATGGCAAAACAAATTTTGAAAAAGGAAGGCAAAAAAATACCGGTTATCACAACCCTTCACGGCACAGATATAACACTGGTGGGAAGGGATAAAACATATGCCCCGGTTGTAACTTTTTCCATTAATGAAAGTGATGCTATAACAGCTGTATCACAAAACCTGAAAGATGAAACTTACAAACACTTTCAAATTGAAAAAGAAATTGAAGTAATTGTAAACTTTGTAGATGTAAGCCGGTTTAATCGTAAACCATTGGATGCCTTCAGAAAGGTAATTGCCCCAAATGGAGAACGGATATTATTACATGCTTCTAACTTCAGAAAGATCAAAAGGGTACAGGATGTAGTAAGGATCTTTTATGAGGTGCAGAAGCAAATACCATCCAAACTACTTTTTATCGGCGATGGGCCGGAACGGAGTACTGCCGAAGACCTTAGCCGTGAACTCGGTATTTTCGATGAAATCAGGTTTGTGGGGAAACAGGAGCAGATAGAGGACATTCTGGCTATTGGTGATCTTTTCTTACTTACCTCTGAATATGAAAGCTTCGGACTGGCAGCACTGGAAGCAATGGCCGCAGGTGTACCGGTTGTGTCAACCAATGCAGGAGGATTAAAAGAAATAATGCTGCAGGGTGAAACCGGTTTTATGAGTGAAGTGGGTGATGTTAATTCAATGAGCAAACAGGCGTTAACCATATTGGAAAACGATGCCCATCTAAAAATGTTCAAAGAACGGGCCTCTGCCCATGCAAAAAAATTTGATATACATGCTATCATTCCATTGTATGAAAATTTATACGAACGCTTCTTATAAAAAACCCCGCACTTGCGGGGTTTTTTATTTCCAATATGATTACCTTCTTAACCAGGGTTGGGGGTCAACATTTTTTGTTTCTATCATCAGGATAAAATCAACCTGGCCACCGCTTCCGTCATCATCTTTACCTGCCCTGCCTATCTGCTGCCCGGTTTTAACTACAGAACCTTTACTTACTGTTACACCTGAAAGATTACTGTAAGTAGTAAAATATTTTCCATGCCTGATGGTCACTACCATGCCATCACCTAAATTATAAACACCACTCACTTCCCCGTCAAATACGGCTTTTACCGGCACCCCTGCTGATGGAGTAGCAATTGTTAACCCGGGATTATCAAAAGTGAGTAGTGTATTTTCTATTTTATTGGGGCCGAAGCGAAGTGTAACCACCCCATTATCTACCGGCCAGGGCAACCTGGCACGGTTTGCCTGAAATTCACTGTTCAATTTGATGTCGGCTGCATTCAGGTCGAGGTAGCTTGACGGCTTCGTAGTCGGTTCATTTCTTTTTGTAACTGAAGTAGTCGTGGTGGTGGTAGTACCAGTAGTTACAGGCTCAGATTCGGGTTTTGCCGGTACATTGTTCTTTTTAGCCACCTCATCCGCTTTCTTCTTTGCATCAGCTTCAGCTTTTGCTTTGGCCTTTGCCGCATCCTCAGCTGCTTTTATTTCCCTTCTTACAATGGCCAATATTGCATTTTGCAGATCCCTGTCCCTTTTTTTCTTGGCGGCTATTTGCTTTTCAAGATCTTTTTGCTTCGACTTTAATTGGGCAACCACGGCATCCTTTTCCTTCTTCTGAACCGCAAGTTCCTGTACTTGCTTAGTCTGGTTTTGCAAAGCCACATTCTTTTGTTCTTTACGGCCTAATTGCTGGTTTTTTCTTTGTGCTATCAGATTTTGAGTTTCCTGAATAGTGTTTACCTGCCTTTCCCTGTAATCCCTGTAGCTCTTCAGGTAAGAAATACGTTTTATAGCATCATTAAAACTATTGGCCGAGAAAATAAAATTCAGATAGTCGTAACTGCTCCTGTTTTTATAGGCGTACACCACCGTTTTGGCATACTGGCTTTTCAGGGTATCCAGTTGCTTCTGAAGGCGGTATATCTCAAGGTTGCTGAGATAAATATCATCATCAATAGATCTCAGCTCTTTATTTATTGTACTGATATATTGTTCTTGCAGGTTGATTTTCCTGTTCAGAATATTAAGTTGTCCGAGTGTTTGTTTTGTTTGCCCCTTTACTTTATTGTAAAGGTTTTGAATTTCCTGAAGCTCCTTTTGAATTTCCTGTCTTTCTTTTTCTAACTGTGATTTATCCTGGGAAAAAACCTGTAAACCTGCTACCAGGAAAATCAACGGTAATAAGATATTTTTTCGCATGTTTAACGGGATATGGGGTTTAAAAAACAGGGTGCGGAAAATTGCTCTGATAACGATAAGATGCAAAATAAATTTTATTACCTAATTACGTTTATAATTTTTAGGTATAGTAAAGGGAAAACTTAACGTTTCATTAAACTCGTACTGTTTAAAATCAAGTTCTATATCCAGCTTTTTCTTTTCAGTTACGCTTATACCCCTTTTACTGGCAAATAGGGGTCCCTTTTTGTCTTCATATGCAGCATAAGTAAGATAACAGGTTCTGTTCCTGGAAAGGTCAAGATCATCGAGTTTACTGCTTTGGGCCAGCTTATCAGTTTCACCAATTGTGAACAGGTTCTTGAAATATTGACCAGTACTAAGCAATGAAATGGTACCTGATCCCTGGCTGTAAGTATTGATGGTTGAATCAAAGAAAACGGGGTTGCCTATCAATAGGTCCTGTAGTGACCCCAGCTCCAGCGGCAATTCCGTTACTTCCTGTAAAAATGAAACACTCCTGACAGTGTAAATCTTATCCTGCTTGTCCAGCCACTTCACTGAATCCTTCGTAATTAATGCCCTGATGCCTTCAATGCCAAGCGGACCGGTTAGAGAAAGCCAGATTACACTATCCTTATGCATTCTCAAATGCGCAGTAGCATTTACTTTTTTACCATCTGCATCCCGGTAATCAACTTCCACTTTGGCAGAAAATGTAATATACTGTATCCTGTTCCTGATGATCCGGTTGTAATTTTCGATAATAAATTTTATTGAATCTTCCCTCGGATTGGTAACAACTGTTATTTCAGTTGCGGTTGTATCCTTCTTCGGAATAGTGGTTTGAATACTCCTTGGTGACCGGCAGGCTGTTACTAAAAGAAAGACTGTAATTAGAGCTATTATCGATTTGGGCATATTCAAATTTTACTGGTGACCTGTATGGCCAAAACCACCTTCGTTACGGGTGGTTATGGCAAGCTGATCCGTTTCTTTCCAAACTGCCTGTTCCACTTTTTGAATGACCAGCTGAGCTATTCTGTCACCGGGTTGAATGACCTGTAATGCTGCAGAAAGGTTGATTAAAATGATCTTAATTTCTCCTCTGTAATCAGCATCTATGGTACCGGGTGTATTCAGACAGGTAATTCCCTGTTTGATGGCCAGGCCGCTTCGGGGCCGGACCTGGGCCTCATAACCTTCGGGCAATTCGATGAATAAGCCGGTTGGTATCAGCATCCTTTCTAATGGTTGCAGATTTACCGGAGCATCCAGGTCTGCTCTTATATCCATTCCTGAAGAGCCGGATGTGGCGTAGGCTGGCAGCGGATTTGATGACCTGTTGATAATATTAATCGCTACTGGCGGCATGGCGGCAAAGATAATCAGATGTGACGGGTAAAAACAGGAAGGATCATTTTGCTTTTTGTAACAGTACAGTTGCGTAGGCCATTAATCCTTCCTCCCTGCCGGCAAATCCTAAATGTTCGGTGGTGGTAGCTTTTACAGATACATCTCCATCCCCGATGCCTGAAATGGAAGCAATGACCTGCTTCATTTCGTTAACATATGGTTTTATTTTGGGTTCCTGGAGACAAAGAGTGGCATCAATGTTCACTACGTAATAATCTTTTTCGTGGATCAAATCCACTGTTTTCTGCAAAAGCAACTTGCTGTCAATATCCTTGTAAGCAGGGTCATTATTCGGGAAATGTAGCCCTATGTCACCAAGGGCCAAAGCTCCAAGCATGGCATCACAAATTGCATGAAGCAGTACATCTGCATCACTATGCCCAAGGGCACCTTTATAATGAGGAATTTTAACACCCCCCAACCACAAATCCCTGCCCTCAACCAACTGGTGAAAATCAACTCCTGAGCCTATTCTGTAAGACATGATAGTTTTTTGCAAATATGCATAAATAAAACGTCCTGCCGGTTCTGGCAGGACGTTTTATAAACTATTGATTGATCTGATT
>DASUDW010000116.1:0-2280 GCA_036275415.1 Chitinophagaceae bacterium
TAAAATTATCCTGACGAATTTGTCTGAAGCATGATTAATATCAACGCAAAAGATGACTTGAAAACTTTGTCCTGAATTATCAGCAGCAGAAAGAGACTACTGTTTTTCCCATACTGGTACTTAGAACTCCATTATACCATAGCGATCTCCTTGCCCGCCGTGGTTAAAAATAATTTTCCCGCTAGCCACTAAGCTCACTATTCTTTTCTTTGAGCTCTTTGTGTGCCGGGTGGGAAAGCTAAAAAAAATCCGCCCCTTTGCAGAGGCGGATGTGTGTAAAAGGACAGGTGGTTGGTTATAAAAATTTTACTTGGTTGAATTAGCTGCATTCCTGTATTTATCCAGGTAATACAGGACCTCCCGCAGCCCGTTCAGTTTTTTATCCATGATATGCGGGGCCGTAAGCTGAAAATGCCCGTCTGTGACCGTACCGGTTGCTTTATCGGCTAGTATATATGTATAGAAAGTATTGGTGAGCACCTTATCCATCTTAAAGATCTGATCATAAGCCATCAGCGATTTTATCACCAGTTCCTTGTTCTTTTCATCGGTGAGGTACAGGTTGAGCAGGTACCAGCAGGCCCGCTTAATATCCTGCCTGCCGATAAAATAAACCACCATCTCCCAGGTATATGTATCAGGATACATAAAATCCCGGTAAGTCTCATCCTTCAGCAACCGGGTGGTTTCCCGGCCGATTTTGACAGAATCATTCACGACGGTAACATCTTCCCGGTACAAATCCTCCATCCATTGCAGGATCACCGAATCCTTTGAGATACTGTCACCGCTAAAGGACTGCGTGGACGTTTGCCCAATTGATCGTTGAGGGATTATGCATATAACCAGCAGTAGTATTGAGGTAAAACAGGCTGCCTGTTGAAAATATCGCATAGCTCAGGTTTTTTTAGTTAGAAGGGCTTCTTTTGTTTGGGTGCATTGGTTTGCAGCAAACTTTCCACTTTTGCTTCCAGTGTCTTCAATCTTGCATCAGCTTCATTCAACTTAGTATCCATTCCCTTTAAGATGTTCAGGTAATCCCCGTTATGGATACCTACTACGGTATTGACCATCTTGGGGCCATCGGCAGCATCATTATCCCATGACCGGCCAACAGCATATTTGAAATCCTCCGCTGACATTTGCTCAGGATGTTTGGCAATACCAAAGCCAGGTGTGTTTACTTGCGCCACAATGTAGTCGCCGCTTTGTACGGGCCCCATTACCTTCACCGGTACCTGGCCCATGAAAGCAATATTATTGCCTTCAAAATTTTTGCCCTCTTTCGGCACATTGCCTAAAACGATCGGGTTATGTGATACTACCATGACCTGCTCGGCGCCTTCAATGTGCTTGGTTATTTTTCCGGCCTTTACAGCAACAATATCACCGGGACTGATAAACTCTTTGATATCCTTCCGTTGCAGCCATTCGGCATAATCACCATTACCGGAAGCATACTCTACTCCCATACTGGCGTAGTCCTTTAATGCCTTGGTCAGTTCGCCTTTAAAATGATATTGCGCATGAAACTTATCTACCTTACTGCTGGTGATGGCGCCGTATAATGAATAAAGAAAAAGCGGGTTGAGATAATTTGATGCCCAGTCTGTAAGTGATACGGCCCTGATAGCACCCATCTTTGCATTATTCTTATCTGCAAAACGTATAAACTCATTTGCATTATTCAAAGGTGTGCTGCCCGGCGCATCAGAAAGGCAGAGGTCTGTTGGGATGCCCCAGAAAGAAAGATCCGTTATTGGAATAGAAGGAATACCCAGAGATGCAAGGCTTATATTGGGCAACTTTGGCATAACAGTTAATTCCGGCAATACGGGAACCGGGGGAATTGCCGGAATAGTAAAACCAACTCTTCCAATTCCTAATGGAAAATCATACGACCAGTCGAAAAAGCTACCTGACGGCGGAATACTTGGAGTAGAATAAGGTCCGATTTTTATCGGCAGATTTAACTCAGCATTTATTTTGTCAATGATCAGGTTGCCGGTTCCTACGGCAATACTTCCTATCACTTTTAAGTCCTCTAACGCACCATTGATCACAATATCGCCCAACAGGTTGATACGGCTGCCGGGAAAATCGCACCGGATCAGGTCTTTAATTTTCTGCATTTGAGTACCGCTGATCAATTCCGGTATGGCCGGGGGCGAGTAGATCGATTTGGCTTTACCCAGTTTAATTAAAAGTCCGTCACCGTCACCATCGTTTGTATTATTAATATTGGCAACAAAATTTTCGCTGTTCTTTGTAACCGAAAGT
>DASUDW010000117.1:0-11717 GCA_036275415.1 Chitinophagaceae bacterium
TAAGCATTTTCATATTCATCATTTCACTGTCTTTTAATTTCCGGTCTTATACTCCTACTCCATATGAAACGCTATATCAGCAAACTATAGCTGATTTAGCAGATGACCAGCATGAACTGGCAGAAAGCATAAAGCAGGCTAATTTTTCACAACCACAAATTCACTCTTTATATGCTGAACAAATAAACAAATCAAGGAGAAAACTTAAAGCTGCAGATTTCTGGCTGCGCTACCTTGACCCCATTTTGTATAAAAAAATCAATGGGCCACTTCCTGTTGAATGGGAAACAGAGGTTTTTGAAAAATTTGAGGCACCCTACAGACGTGAAGGGGCCGGGTTGTCGCTTGCATATGCTTATCTTGAAGAGAAGGACTTTTCTAAAGATTCACTTTTTAACCTTATCAATAATTCATTACATAGCACAAAAGGGTATCTTGATGATTCTATTAAAAGAAACTTAAAAAACTTTGATCACTTTTTTCTGTGCAACCGATTATTTCTGTTAAACCTTGGCGCTATATATACTACCGGCTTCGAATGCCCGGACAGCAGCCTTGTGATCCCCGAACTTGCTGAAATGCTCGGGGATGTAAAAAAGATTTATACAGCTTATAATGTCAGCTATCCTTCCACAGCTCTAACAATTGAATACTTAACCCTTTTTGATAAAGCAATTACGTTTGTAAAACAACAACCCGTTACTTTTTCAACCTTTGACCATTTTCGTTTTATTCAGCAATTTGTAAATCCTTTATACCGGCTAAACCAGCAAATGCTGATCAATTTCAAGGTAAGAAGCAAAAGCTTTGTTGACTATTCACTTAACAAATATGCACTTTCCATTTTCGACAAGAGTTTATTCAGAGGGCAAAATTATAAGGGAGTTTATTTATCCATTTCAGACAGCAGTGCTTTAAAAGAGCTGACAGAAACCGGGCGACTCCTGTTTTATGACCCCCTTCTCTCAGGAAATAATAAAAGAAGTTGCGCTTCCTGCCATAAGCCTTCTGAATTCTTCACTGATACAACTGTGCGGACAAACCAGGAGTTTGATCAGCAAAAAAATCTTGAACGGCACACTCCGTCTCTTCTTAATACAATGCACCAGCACCTGCTGATGCATGATGGAAAACATTATACTATAGAAAATCAGATCAAAGATGTAATAACCAATCCTGTTGAAATGGCCGGAACAGAAAAGGAAGTCCTCAAGAAAATAGTAAGTTGCAATGAGTATAAAAAAGTATTTAAAAAATATCTTCCGGAAACGCCGGCTTATACTTCAATAACACTTGACCATGTTGCGTCTGCCATCATGTTATACTTAAACGAATTCAGTCACTATTATGCCCCTTTTGACAGAGCGATGACAGAAAATAAAGAACTGAACTCAAAGGCTATCAGCGGTTTTAATCTTTTTATGAGTAAAGCGAAATGCGGTACCTGTCATTTTGTACCGCATTTCAATGGTGTGAAACCACCATACACAAATTCAGAATTTGAAGTGCTGGGTGTCCCTGCCAATAAAAACTTTGCCCAGAAAAGCCCTGATCCGGGCAGGTTCCGTATAAACCCTGTTGAGGAAATGAGTCATGCATTTAGAACGAATACTATTCGCAATACCCATTTCACAAAACCTTATATGCACAATGGTGTATTTAACAGCCTGGAAGAAGTTATTGATTTTTACGATGCAGGCGGAGGTATTGGTAAAGGCATTACAGTTAAAAACCAGACCTTGCCGCAAGACCCACTAAAATTGTCACCAACGGAAAAAGAGGACCTGCTTTCATTCATCGCTTCGTTGAATGAAGAAATACCCGCCCAGTATCCCCCGGCCTCCTTACCTTTATCTGCTTTAAAAGAATATAATAAAAGAAAAGCCGGCGGAGACTATTAAAATGAAAGCCCTCACTTTATTAACCATCCTTATCATTTCTATAACCGGGCTCTACTGCACCACAGAAAAACGACTGTACTACATACCGGAAAACTATACCGGTAAAACAAGGGATAATATGGATAAAATGCTGATGAGGGGACAAAAACTCTTTAAAGCACATTGCAGCGGATGCCATGGTATATTTACAAAAGGTAAAGACAGCATTCCCAATTTTTCCAAAACGCAGATAGAAGCGTATGAGGCGAGGTTGCTCTATGATGACCAGGCCAACCATGGAATATTACAAAAAATTACCAGTGAAGAACTTGACAGGATCCTGGATTTTTTAAAACTCAGGACTATCAAAAAAGATGAACTTTAATTCAATTTGTTATTTTTTACATGGCAGTACAAATTCGCTTTCTCATCTTTTGCAGTATTTAATGTAATTTTAAGGATAAGATTTTAGCATGAACCACCCGAACAGACCCCTTATCGGTATCACCTGCGGAGACCTGAATGGCATAGGTATAGAACTCATTATTAAAACATTTTCCGATAGCCGCATACTCGACCATTGCACCCCGGTGATATTTGCCTCGAATAAAGCGATCAACTTTTACCGCAAGTCTGTTCCGGAGGTCAATTTCAATTACCAGTCTACCAAAGAATTTTCCCGGATCAACCACAAACAGGTGAACCTGTTCAACTGCTGGGAAGAGGAAGTAAACATTACCCCGGGCCAACTGACTGAAACCGGTGGAAAATATGCCGTGCTATCGCTGCAGACTGCGGTAGCAGCCTTAAAACAAAAACAAATAGACGGACTGGTAACAGCCCCTATTCATAAAAAAAATATACAGTCGGCTGAGTTCAGCTTTACCGGCCATACCCCCTACTTAAAGCATATTTTTGATGCAAAAGATGTGGTCATGATGCTGTGTGCAGATAATTTCAGGGTAGCCCTGGTAACTGAACATGTTCCTGTACAGGATGTGGCCAAACATATCACCAAAGAAAGTATCCTTAGCAAATTGCAACTCATCCATCAAAGCCTGCAAAAAGATTTTGGCATTGATAAGCCGAGAATTGCTGTACTCGGATTAAATCCTCATGCCGGTGATGAAGGCCTGATCGGCAATGAAGAAGAAACTATCATCAAGCCGGCCATCAAAGAAGCCAAAAACAATAACCTGCTGGTGATTGGACCCTATAGCGCCGATGCTTTCTTTGCCCGCAGAAGTTTTGAACGGTTTGATGCCGTACTGGCCATGTACCATGACCAGGGATTGATTCCGTTCAAGACCCTTGCTACCGGCGAGGGGGTCAATTATACTGCCGGCCTTCCGGCGGTTCGTACCTCACCCGATCATGGAGTGGCATTTGATATTGCCGGAAAGAACAAGGCAGATACTTCCTCTTTTATCGCTTCGATTTTTGAATGTATTGATATCATCAACCGCCGTAACGGCTATGCGGAAAGCAGGAAGAACCCGCTGCGCAAGATGACACAGGCTATACTGGCGAACGCCAAAGATGAGATTATTGAGGAAGGATAAGTCTTTCAGCGAAATACCGAATCGGGCACCCCTTTGTTTATTGTATAAGCCGTATACTGGATTTCGACCTTGCCCTTCTTGTTTTTCAGTTTATCTGCAGCCTCCTGCTTTTTGGTTCCATCGTCATAATCAAATGTGATACCCTTGGGCAGTTTATAATCTTTGGTATTGAACGAAAAAACCACCTTATCTGCCAGGCCATAGGCTGCATAACTGCCATAGGTCATTTCGAGTTCGTAAGTACCGTTTTCCTTCGTGGTTGTTTTGGCTTTTTTGATCAGTGATTGTGTTTCATCAATATAAACCGTTGACAACACAACATCGGAGTTTTCATCTTTGGGCAATAGTTTAATGATGCGTAAACCGGTGTTTGCTTCCTTGCCCATGTCAATCATATCAAACCCGGTGGTGTTGATGAAGATATTATTCAGGTTGATATTCACTGAACCTTTGGGAATAAATGAAATACCATTTTCATTATTGATGCGCAGGCGGTTGGGTTTTTTGTAATAGACCTTCACTTTTGCTATAGGCGCCTTAATAAAGATCACATTGGTCTTCATTTTACCGGCAGCCTCATAGTCATTTACTTTATCCAGCTTTGCCTTTACTTTTCCGATAATATCTTCAGCAGTTTGGGCCGTAGCTTTCAACCCTGCAGCAAACAGCAGTATGATGAAAAAAATCTTCATATTAATTAATTAAGTCAAAATATCTTTTTTACGAAATACCCAAACGGCCGAACTGAAAAACAAACCGATATAGACCACCAGTATCAGCAGGCTGCGGAATATGGCCGGCAGGTTTTCCACGGTGCCGGTAATGGTAGCCCCCTCACTGTCCGACCGCATATAGAAAAACCCTTTCCAGGCCACCATGTGCGATGTAAACAGGTAGGGCTTCACGGTGCGGTCATAAATAGGAATATTCATTTCTGACAGTATAGTGAAAACGATCACAATACTCATGGTGGCTATAATCGGGCCGATTGAATTCTCCGCAAATACACTTAACAGAAAAGCCAAAGCAGCCACTGTTGTCAATGCTACTGCTGCATAACCGAATGCGGCCACATACCTCCACCAGATATCAAAACTCTCAATTACTTCCAGTCCTCTTGAACGAAGTATGACCATATCATTCACCCCAAATATCAATATGCTGCCCAGTAAGGCCAATAAGGCCATCCATACCAGCAAGGCTACGGTATAAATGACGGAGGCCATGAATTTTACCAGCATATATTCGGTACGGCTTACCGGCCTTGTTAGGGATAACCGAAGGGTACCCATGTTTGCCTCACCGGCAATCGAATCACCGGCAATCAATGCCACCAGCAGCGGCATTTGAATCAGCAACGTATTCAGGATGACAAAACAGATGAGGAAGCCATTCAGCATTTTTGTTTTGAATTCATCATCCATTTCAAATGAACCATCGAGGTTGCTCAGCAACAGGTCTACATAAGATTTGCCATCAAACTTCAGGGCTATCTGTATCAGGAAAACAATGGCGGCAATGGCGCCAAAGGCAATGTAAGTCCTGGGGCGTTTAAATATCTTAAACAATTCAATTTGCAGCAGCTTCCACATAATTCTCCCCTGTTGTTAATGATAAAAAATAATCTTCGAGTGAATGCCTGGAGCGAAATGACAATACCGGTATATCCATTGCCAGCAACTGTTTGAGTGTGGATGTTATTTCATCCCGGTGCAGCTGCAACACAATACAATCGTTTCTCCTTGCTTTAAGAAGACCTGCCAATGGCGACCGGCTGAGTTTCTCAAACGATTCACCGTCATTTGTTGTATGCAGTTCTGCCAGGGTGCGGGCCGGGTCAAACAGGTCTTTTACTTCACCTTCCACCAGTTTTTTTCCTTTATCAATGATCAGCATCGAATGAGCTATAATTTCCATTTCGCTCAGCAGGTGAGAAGAGATCAGCAATGTTTTACCCATTTGCCTGCTCAGGTTTATGATCAGGTTGCGGATATCGGCAATGCCCTGCGGATCGAGTCCGTTGGTGGGTTCATCGAGGATAATAAGTTTAGGATCATGCACCAGGGCTGTGGCAATGCCCAACCGTTGTTTCATACCCTGTGAGTAGGTCTTCACTTTGCTATGTGCCCTTTCGGCCAGGCCTACCATGGCCAGCTGGTCCATCAGCTTTTTCTCGGAAATTTTTTGGCCACTCATATTGGCAAAAATCCGGAGGTTTTCCAATGCGGTCAGGTATTTATACAGGTCCGGCCTTTCAATGACGGCGCCTGTCTGCCGCAAAATTTCTTTGCGGTGCTTTTCAAGATCTAACCCAAAGATTTCAATAACGCCGGAAGTGGGTTTTATCAACGTCAGCAGCATGCGGATAGTAGTAGATTTTCCGGCACCGTTTTGCCCTAAAAAACCATAAACCTGCCCCGCAGCTACGGTAAAAGAAAGATCGTCAACCGCTTTTATTTCACTGAATTGCTTGGTAAGATGCTTAACCTGAATGACGGGATCCATTGCTACAAATAACGGAGTTAAAGATGAATTGTTTATTGTGTTACAACATTATATACCGCACTTCAAAAAAATTCCGGTGAAAAGGCTTGCATTTTACAAATCCGGGCAGTACGTTTGTTTACGTTACAGAAAACCACATAAACCCTCGTAAAACTACGATAAAGATCCGTACCAAATCCTTACAAAGGCTTTTCCGGAATTTATCTGTCTGCCAGGGCCATTAAAAGCCACTATTCTATGGGATAACTGATCCGATCCGTGCAAGACCGGAAGCAAACCCTTAGAAAATGAAACTATTTTTTATTCTTACCCTTTTTACAGGCTGCCTTTTACAAAGCAGTTATGCTGCCAACTCTTTCTCCCTCAATCCTGGCGGACAACATCATTTCAATGACCCTGTAAAGATCATCAGTACCCGGGCAACTGTGGTAAACAACAAGATCGTATTGGACTGGGCAGTGTCTGCTAATAAATCGGCTGACCGTTTTATTATTGAAAAAAGTACCGATGGCAAAAACTATAGTGTGGCCGCTTTAGTATTCACTACGGAAAATAAAGATGAGGCGCATTATACCTATTTTGAAAAGATCAATAAAACAAAATACCAGTACCGCATTCTTGCTATCGACAACGAACAAAAAATCAGTTGTTCAGCCATTATTGCAACTGAAAATGTTCAATAACTCAACAAACAAATATGTTCAGCATCAAAAAAGAAACAATAAAGGAAATAGCAGAATGGCTGAAAGAAGTGATTAAAGACCTGTTGCCCCGGAGAGAAGGCAACAACAAGTATCAGCCGGCCCTGCAACCTGTAGAGAACCGGAGAAGCCTGAAAAAAACACCATAAACCTTTTCATACACTTAAGCGTACCAATCGCACAAGGCCCTTTGTCTAAAGGGCTTTTTTATTTGCCGAGATACGATTGAAGGCTTGTAACATATTCTTCAAACGCTTTTATGCCAGGTGCTGTTACTTTACAAATCGTTTGCGGATAGTTTTCTTTGAATTGTTTGATGACTTCAATATAGCCTGCATCTTTCAGTTTCTGGATCTGCACACTCAGGTTGCCTGCAGTGGCACCGGTTTTTTCACGGAGAAAAGTGAATTCTGCTTCCTTTACACCAATCAATAACGACATTACTGCCAGTCTTAACTGCGAATGCAATATGGGATCGAGATCTTTAAACATTTGCTTTTTTCCGTGCCCTGTATTTTCGTTCGATAAATAAGCCGGGAATCAGCCAGGCCAGTGTAGCAGAGACAGCCATCAAAACAAAATCAATCTTCGTTGAAGTAAAACAAGCCACAACCGCCGATACCCAGCAAAAAATTCCTCCAAAAGTCATCAAATGAAACTTGCGGGAGGCACCTGTAATTATTGTTGGAAAACCAAAAACGAATAAAAGATAACAGGTGGCGAAGGTCCAGGTGCTGGTAAAGGGCTGACCGGTGATATTCCTGTAGTGTTGAATAACCGGTTCAAAGACTTCAAAAAGTGAACGGTTTATAAAGTTGACAACAAATATCCCAATACCGAAACAAAGCCATATATATCCCATCATGCTGTCTTCCCATCCTTTTGCTTTTCGTTCCCGTTTTTCCTTGATGGAAATAAATACTTGCGGAATAATAGCCAGCATGGCGAGCCACCAGATATCAAACGGCAAATCAAAATCGAAATGAATCTGCGCTGCCTGCACCAGGCTGCAAAAAGTAATGACAGCTCCCCATAGTATCGGTCCGATACCCGTATCTACAAAATTGTCTTTAGCCCTGTTGATCATCTGGGTGATCAGTTCAAGACTTTCTTTTTCTGTCAGCGGTTTGGAAGATTCACTCATATACTTTATTTGATGTGATGCGGCTGTTTCTGCCCCGCATTATATGTGCAGGAACAATATAACTAAACAAAATGGCTGCGGCGCCAAAGAGCATCTGGTAATCATAACTAAAATAAGTGGCACTGTATGCCAGTACCCAGGCCAGGATACCCCCTGTTTCCAGCGGCCTGAATCGCAAAATTTTACCTGAAACAAACGTACCCAGCCCGTACAGCAACATGAAGAACGGATACACACTGAAGCCCCAACCCATTTTGGAAAAGATGAGCGACAGCACAAAAAATGAAACCGCCATACCTGCCCACACAAATTTCATGCTGTCGTCAATATAAGTGCTGGCGTAGGGCTGTCGTTCTTGCCTGCGGCCCTGGTAAACAGAAAATAGTATCCCGATGATCACTACCAGCCATACCAAATAATGCTTCTCGTAATTTATTATATGCTTTAAAACAAACTGGGCGATGAAGGCAATAAATGTCAGCCACCCCCAAACCAGGAAATAGATACTATTGTCTGACAGGTGCTGCCTGGTCTTACTGATCATTTCTGTGATCAGCTTCAGGCTTTGTTCCGGTGAAAGTTGTTTTTCCTCCATAAATTACTATTAAAAGGGGGCCAATCAGTTTTGTGACAAGAAGTACATCACCTGACCCATACCCCAGGAAGGATGGATAGGGCTGGCCGGCTTATAGGTTTCAAATTTTTTCTTTGCTTCTTCAAAAAGTTTTTTGGCTTCGGTTTTACTGCCACCCCATTGTTCAGGTGTATAGAACTTATCGATCCCTTCCAGCAGGTAGATACGGGGATTCTCCGGGTTTATGGATTTGGCAGTCTCCAATGCCTCGGTAGCGGCGGCGCCAAAGGTCATGAAGCGGTTCATCGGGTCGGCCATCATCTTACCGGTATTGAACATTTTTCTGAGGCAAAAAATATCAGCATTGTTTTTTTCGAATTCTTCTGCTTTAGCCAGTAAGGGTTCTGCTTTATCCATCAGCGGATCAATCTGGTCCAGTTGCTGTGCAGTGTACAGCATATTCGCTTTGTTGATATAACACAGCGCTGCATAATAATAGGGGAGCCATTGTGTTTTTTCCACATTGGCAATACGCTCAAAGGAATTAGCCAGTTCCGTTAATCCATCAATGCTGGTAGTGGTATCCACTGCCGGTACCAATGCTTCCATGGCCCGGGTGAACTTGTCGGAGGTTTGAGCAGCAACGGCTATTGAGCCTAACAAAGCCACTGCACCAATCAATAATGCTTTCATGTTGTAAGTTTTAATTGTTGTTTTTTTCTCTTTTTAATCTTTCATACTCTTTTTCTACAGAATTAGACTTGGGGTATACATAGGCATCAATATAATTGAAAGCCAGCCCTACGCCCCAGCCCATGGTTACCCAGAGCGGCCAGGGAATGCCGTTCCACTGAAAACTGCGGCCATTGGTAAAAAACCAGATAGCCCATAAAAAGGCATTAACGATCACATAGCTGTACAGGTGCGACCTGAAACCTGATCTTTTTTTGGCTATTTCCCACAATTCAGGGTCTTTGCCCTCGGGTGTGTTTTGATAGTTTGCCATAACAATTGTTTTTATTTTTTAAAGATTGTTGTTAATCACTTCTTCGCTCCTGTCGACCCCAAAACTGATAAAGGCACCGATATAAACAAACATCCTGGAAGTAGGCACAATCGCTTCTTTCCGCAAGCCATTGTAAGAGTACTGGTAGCCGAATGTTTGTTTTAAGTTGAAAATATTACTTACCTGCAATACATATACCGCAAAAGATTTGGCATCCTTCTTACCAATTTTCGGCAGGTAATTGATGGCAAAACTTACATTGTGAAAATCAGGAACGGTACCCCGGTCGTTGAATTTATAATTGGTTCCGTCAAACCCGATATTATAGTACGGCCTGCCGCTGCTGTAATTATAGGATGCATTAAAATTCATCTTTAACTCCTGCACAAACTTTTTGGTAACCAGTGAGGCGGTATGTTTGGCAGCAAAATTGGGTGCAATGGCAAAGGGGAAATTCAGAAAATCCCTTTTGGTATCCAGGTATGAATAGGAAATCCAGTAATCAAAATTCCTGATCGTTTTCTTATCCCGCCAGAAAAATTCAAACCCTTTTGCATCACCAAAACCATTATTGCTGATGGCTGCCTCTGTAAAACCTACCATGCCGGTCTTAACGAGATTATCATATTTTTTGTAAAATACTTCTGCCCGAAGCGTTTGCTGGTTGATGGATCGCTGGAATTGTGCAATGTAATGGGTTGCCTTCATGAAATCGAGTGCTGATGGAGATGGCAGGTATCTCCTTTCCGGGTTCTGGTAAAAAATACCATAGGCCAGTGATGCCTGTGTTCCTTTGCTTAGTTTGTAGGCTACCGACAGGCGGGGGGCAACATTTACTTTATCCAGGATTTGAGAATGCTCGAAGCGGAAGCCTGCTTTAATGGCCAGGTCGTTGGTAGCATATACATCTCCCTCTCCAAAAACAGCTTTCAGGTTTTCTTTTACGCCGGATGGATATTGGTTGCTATCATACGCTGTATATACCAGTTTGTCGTTGCTGTAATTGTATTCTGTACCAAAGCGCAAAGCACTCAGGCCTTTTAATTTTTTCTCCAGCACCATACGGGCATTGAAATAATTACCGTTAGTAGTTACACCAAATCGCTTGAACTCAAGCCCTGTTAATACTACATCCGATTTACTGCTGTTCTGCATCCCTGCATTTATTTCGTCTTTATTATTGGTGTAAGAGGCTGCTAAAAATATTTTCCAGCGGTTGGGGAGGTTTTCTTTCCAGGAAAGGTTTTGATAGAGATTGGAATTGTGGATCCTGAATTTATCCAAATATCCCAATGAATCAATACTGTTGGTGGTAAAGGCCAGCCCGTTATTGCTGTAATAGCCATAGTATTTCAGTATCCCCGTTTTCGAGGTCTTGATACGGAAATTGGCATCAGCGCCATGATATTCCGGTGCTTTCGCATAATCCTGCCGTTGTTTTATTACAGCAAAAGCAGGTGCCAGGTTGGTATAACTGTAACTGCCACCCCAACTTGACTTTTTATCTTTCGCCAGTTGCTGATAACCGCCATTGATGCCCAAAACAGAAAAACCGAGGTTAGCAGAAGACTGATCCGGCAGATCAATAGACTCAAGTATCAATGCAGAAGACAGTGCCTGACCGTATAAGGCAGAATAACCGCCGGTACTGAAAACGGTTCCTTTAAACAGGAAGGGAGAAAACCTTCCAAACTGTGCAATGTTCGGCACACTGGTAAAAAAGAAATTATTTACGAGTGTACCGTCAATGAATGTTTTTGTTTCGGCTGCCGTACCGCCTCTTACAAAAAGACCTTCACTCTCCCCTACCTGTTGTGCGCCGGGTAATGTTTTCAATGCGCCTGTAATATCGCCATTGGCGCTGGCAGTGGTTACAATATCAATCGGATCTAAAACAGCTGCTGCCCGCTTTCTGTCACTGGCTTCAAAGGTGCCGGCCGATAATACTACTGCAGATAGTTCGGTGATTTCCTGTTTCAGTACTGCATTGATCTCTATAGCCGTGTTTTCGATTTTGATGGATTGTTCAAATGGCTTGTAGCCGATATAAGATATGATAAGCTGCTGTGCCCCTTTTTCAAAAGTCTTAAAACTGAATTTGCCGGAAGAATCAGATGTGCCGCCATCATAGCTGTCCTTGATGGCAATACTTGCCCCCGCCACCGGATTGTTTTTATTATCCTTCACTGTTCCCCTGACAACAACCTGCGCCTGCGTAAATTGAACCAGTAAAAGGAGAACAACCCCAGCTGAAAATCGTCTGTACTTTCCCATATCCCTTGGTTTTGCAACACAAACATAAAGTAGTTTATTTTATAAACCAAAATATTTTTAATAAAGCCGCC
>DASUDW010000118.1:0-6374 GCA_036275415.1 Chitinophagaceae bacterium
CCTTACCACTACCGATCGTGGATTTGGCGCTGTGGTCAATAATACTAACCTGGATGCAACATTTAAAGTGACAAGCCTCCGGAATGTAGAATTAACGCCGCCTTACATGCATGACGGTCGCTTCAATACACTGGAAGAAGTAGTAGAACATTACAGCAGCGGCGTAAAGAATCATCCGAACCTTTCACCACAACTCCGGCTGCCAAACGGCCAACCAAGGCTTGCCAACCTGACGGTGCAGGATAAAGCTGCCCTGGTTGCCTTCCTGAAAACCCTTACAGATAATACTTTGGCAACAGAAACAAAGTATTCCAACCCCTTTAAATAATATTATCCCGGTTAGCACGGAGCATTTCGCCATATCCCATTTTTTTAGCCAGGGCATTTAAGGCCATGGCTATTCTTTTTGTTCGGGTGGTTTCCGTTTTGGCACTATCGATCCATTTGCTGAAGTACCGTTGGTGCGATCCTGGCAAAGAAAGAAAAAAACGTTTGGCCGCTGCATCATCATCAAGGCACAACATGAAATCTGCATTAAAAACAAATTCACTCCTGTCGGCTTCCAGCTTTATTCGCAGTTGTGCACCGGTCTTTTTACCGGTGCCCTTTCGCATGGAAGCATTCAGCGGCATGATGTAACTGCCATTACCCATTGGCAATAATGAAACCCTGTTAATTGTATACCCATCCAACCGGCCTTTTACTTTAAATTCTTTTTTATTGTCCGGATTCAATTGTGCAGCAATAGGCGCCGGCACTTCAATATACGTCCATCCGGTCTTCTCGCCCTGCTTTTCAAACTTGTGAATAGTGGCTGTAAACTCAACAGGTTTCATATCGTAAACTTAATAAAATCCTGCAAGGCAGAAAATGTTAAACAGAAACTAAAAACAACCACTCATCAAAACATAACCCAAACGGATTTTACAAATCAATATTTTTGCCAACTATCATTACCAGCCATACATGCTTAATAAACGTCACCGTCTGATAATCTTCAAATTTGTTTTTTTTATTGCTCTTATCCTCATTACCGGCCCTTTGCAAAGCCAGGATATTACGGTGAACATAAAAGCAGTTAATTCAAAAAAAGAACCCGTTGCCTATGCCAGCATAATCATCAAAAGCAGAATTGATACAACTGTTGAATTAAAGCAATCAGCCGACAGCAACGGATCTGCTCAGTTTAACCTTTCAAAAGGCCTTCAATGTACTATCCGTGTATCTGCAATAAATTATCAGCCTGCAGAAAAAAAAGTAACCATCCATGAAAATCAACAACCACTCATATTTATTCTTGAACCGGCTGGCAAAGTGCTGGAAAATGTAGTCATCACGGCTCAAAAACCGCTGATGAAACAGGAAGATGACAAAACAATTGTTGACCCTGAAAACCTGGTTGCCACTTCCACCAGCGGATATGAAGTGATAGAGAAAACACCCGGTTTGTTTGTAGACCAGGATGGCAATATATACATCAGCAGTTTATCTCCAGCCGCCGTGCAAATCAACGGGCGGAATATGCGGATGAGTGCCGCTGATATTGCTACTCTACTTAAAAGTCTACCGCCATCTTCCATAGCAAAAATTGAGATCGTCAGGACTCCCTCGGCAAAATATGATGCTTCCGGAAGCGGCGGCGTAGTGAATGTGGTACTCAAAAAAGGGATCAGGATCGGGATGACAGGAAGTATCAATGGCGGCTTTCAGCAGGGTATTTATGGAAACCAGTATGCAGGGATCACCATCAATAATAATGACGGCAGAAAAAGTGCCACTTTTACGCTGAATTATAACCATCGTAACAGTTTTGAACAAATCATTACGCAAAGGATCTTTGCCCCCGATTCTGTTTTACAACAAGATGCCTACACCCGTTATCCCGGCAATAATATTTACAGCTCTTTCGGGATTACATATGACCTGACAAAAAAATGGGAACTCACCTACGATGCCAGTATCAGTTACAACCGTTTTGACAACAACTCGCAAAACGATAATAACCTGTCAAAGATCAGTACGGGAACTTCATTCAGCAACAGCCTAAATACGGTTGTCAATAATGGCAGTTCCTTAACAGCAGGAACAGGATTTGAAACAAAATATAAAATTGACTCAGCCGGTTCTGAATGGACCAACGACCTTTGGTACAGCCACAGCATCAATAAATCTGACCAGGATTTTTTAACGGCGTATAGCCGGCCTTTCCCGTTCATTTTCGGCGGAGACGGTACTGCCAAAAATGACAGGGATTATTTCAATTACCGGTCAGACCTGAAAATCAAAATGAAGAAGAAATTTACATTTGAATCAGGGGTGCAGTCTTTCATCAATAATTTTTATAACCGTGCCAATTATTTCCGCGAAGCCAACGGGGTCAGAAGCAACGATAAAAACAGGACAAATACTTTCCGCTACAATGAAAATATCAATGCGGCCTACCTGCAGGGTTCACAAACATTGGGCAAAGACTTTGTCATTAAAGTTGGTACAAGGCTCGAAAACACCAACATGAAAGGCAGGCAACTGGTACCGGGTGACACATCTTTTACGATTCACCGTACAGACCTGTTTCCTTACATCTACCTTAGTAAAAACCTTGTAAGGATTGCCGGCTTTGACCTGCGTGCCTATCTTATATACAGGCGATCTATCCGCAGGCCTTACTATGACCAGTTGAATCCTTTTTCAAGATATGTAGATGAGTTTCTTTCAGAGGTTGGCAACCCGGCACTGCGACCACAATTCACCCAAAACTATGAAGCCAATGTAAGTGTAAATGACCGGCCTATACTGGCAGTGGGGGTAAATGACACCAAAGACATTTTCACCAATGTAATATACCAGGCGGATACCAGTCAGAGCCAGGCATACCGCACTTATGACAACCTGGGAAAGAATAAAGAATTTTATTTACGGGGCCTTGGCGCCATTCCCCCCGGGGGAAAATACTTTTTTGTATTGGGCGCCCAGTACAATCATAATTTTTATGAAGGATTCTATGAAAACAAACCGCTTTCTTTTAAAAGGGGAAGCTGGACATTTTTCACCTACCAGACATTAAAAGTCGACAAACGATCCGTGATCACACTCAATGGATTTTACAGGCTGAAAGGCCAGCAGCAGTTTTATGAACTTTCAACCTTCGGAGCCCTGAATCTCAGTATTAACCGAAAGTTTATGAATGAAAAGCTGACATTAACCCTTAGCCTGAACGATATGTTCTACACCAATAAGAATGATTTCAGTATAAATCAGGGTTCAGTGAATGCTACCGGTACCAGGCTGGCAGATACCAGGAGGTTGGGCCTCAATATCCGTTACAACTTCGGCATTAGAAAAAAAGAAGACAACAATAACAATATGTTCAATGCCGAGCCGCCGGTCAGCAATTGAATTACCTGTTAATTAATAATAACAAAATAAAAAACTGCACTTGGCATAAATTGCCTATCTTCGCTTTGTTATTTTGAGTTATAGAGCATTTTGTAAGTGAACGATTTTTTCTGCTACGCTTTTAATCCTGCGAATTTCAAAGGATCTGCTAATAGATATTCAGTCTTCTTTACCCTTGCGTTATTCTCAAGTATTTTTTAATAGTTAATTTTTTTACATGAACATTTATGTTTCAAACCTGAGCTTCGCCGTTGTAGACGAAGACCTGAGAAGTTATTTTGCCGAATACGGAGAAGTTACTTCTGCCAAAGTTATTATGGACAAATTCACTAACCGCAGCAAAGGTTTCGGTTTTGTGGAAATGAGTGATGATGCAGCTGCCCAGAAGGCCATTGCTGAACTGGATGGCGCCACTGTAGATGGCCGTGCCATTAAAGTAAGTGTAGCTAAGCCAAGAGAAGAAAGACCTGCAAGGTCTTCCAGGCCCTCTTACTCTAACAATCGCTGGTAATCACACCAATGATAAAACAAAAAAACCGGTCAATATGACCGGTTTTTTTTATCCTTATACTTTTTGTTTTTGTTTAGCCGCCGGCTTCTTGGCTGCAGGAGCTTTGCTTTTACTTTTCTTTAATGCTGCTTCTATGGCAGCGCTGATATTAGCATAAGTCGGCTTGCCGCTTACCTGAACATCATTTACAAAAAAAGCAGGTATCTCTTTAATGCCCCTGTTATGGCCTTCCTTAATATCATCCTGTACCTGCCAGCCATACATTCCATTTACCAGGTCATCCAAAAATTTTTTATTCTTTACACCGGCTTCTTTGCTGTATAACTTCAAGCTGGTAGTCCCCAGGTTGCGGCGGTTATGAAATAACACATTGTGCATTTCCCAGAACTTACCTTCCTGTGCTGCAGCCACGGCAGACTCACTGGCCTTAAGGCTTCGCTGGTGAATCAATGTAAGCGGGAAATGACGAAACTGAAATTTTATTTTGCCTTCATATTCTTCCAGCAGCTGTTTTACGATCTCATTCGCCTTGGCACATTCTTCGTTTTCATACTCACCCCATTCCATTAATGTAACAGGTGCATCCTTTTTACCAACAAAAATCTCCTTCGGCTCAATAATAATAATATCATCTTTCTTAATTGCCATCTGCTTATCGTTTTAGACTTTCCCTTCCGGGTTTTTTTTATCTTTATATGCTCAACAAATTTCCCGCCATTTAGTTGAAGCTAAAGCGGTTATGCCATTCAGGCATACTTTGAAAGCGATTGAAGATAATATTTTTTTATACCCTGCCAAATACACATATAACTAATTTCTCAACAAGTATTTTTATAGCTGATAATCAGTACTTTAGGATTGCCACTGACCGTAAAAAGTTTCAGCAAAAATTGACGCAATTATCCTCCAGCAAAAACATTTTCATTCTTCAGGAAAAAAACTTGGATATAAGTCATTTGCGATTTACAAACTGCTGAATTACAAGTATATAAACTTTGCATATGGCCGTTGGTAATCCGTAATGAGGAAGTAATCTTGTTTTTTGGCTTACTCCTCCGCTGTTACTTTTACACCATCAATGCAATGATCCATTGCCATAAAGCCGAATCACCGGCTATTAACATTCGATGTTTTACTTGCCTTTTCTGTTTGCCTGAGATAATTTTTCTGACTGATGCCTGCCATTAAAAGTTTTTTATTAACCAAAAAGTATACACATGAAAAAGATCATTCGTAACAACAAAATCCTGCTGATTGCATTTTTCACGATGTTTTCAGCCGTTGCCGTGGCAACACCCTTTAATAGTGAAACCGGTAAAGAAATCCCTGTAGCTTTAAGTTATGCAGGCAGTATCCAGGATCAGCCAATGTTTCAGCTCAGCTTCTTTGGCAATAAAGATCAGGATGATTTCACCATCTCGATCAGTGATGCCTGGGGCAATAACCTTTACCGGGAAAACTTCAAAGCGGAAAACTTCACCAAGAAGTTTTTACTGAATACCGATGAAATCGGTGATGAGACGCTGCTATTTAAAGTTACCAGCAACAAAACCGGTAAAACTGTTACCTACGAAGTCAACCGTTTTACCCGTGAAGGGGCTATTCCTGTTGAAACAAAATAAAGAGTGTTTTGGAAAAAGAAGAGAGGGTGCTTTTCTGCAACACCCTCTCTTTTTTATTAACCATCAAACCTTATCATCAATTGAAGATCTTGAAACGCTCATGACAGTATCTTTCCAGCATTTCCCGGTCATCCGGGTGGGCAATACCAATAAGCGCCTTGGCCCTTTGCCTTAGATTTTTACCAAATAAGAACGCAACGCCATATTCGGTAGCAACATAGTGCACATGCCCGCGGGTAGTAACCACACCGGCGCCTAATTTAAGGGTAGGTACAATGCGGGGAATCCCTTTTGCCGTGCGGCTTGTCAAAGCGATAATGGGCTTACCCCCCTCACTTAGTGCTGAACCACGCATAAAGTCCATTTGCCCGCCTATTCCGCTGTATTGATATTCACCAATACTATCGGCACAAACCTGGCCGGTAATATCTACCTCAATGGCGCTGTTGATGCCTATCACTTTTGGATTGCGGCGTATAACATGCGGGTCGTTTACATAATCAATATCCAGGAATGCAAAGGAAGGATTGTCATCAATATAATTATACAACTTGCGGGTACCCACGGCAAACGAGGTGACCGTTTTATTGGGGTGTACCCTTTTCATCTTATTATTAATAACATCTTTCTCTACCAGGTCAATAATTCCATCACTCAGCATTTCAGTATGCACACCCAGGTTCTTGTGATTATTCAGGCACTTCAAAACTGCATCGGGAATGGTACCAATGCCCATCTGTAATGTGCTCCCATCATCGATCAGTTCAGCAATATACTTTCCGATCGTAAGTTCTTCAGCACCTGTTTTATCGCCATAATTTTCTTCCGGTGGATCGGCTTCATGA
>DASUDW010000119.1:0-10250 GCA_036275415.1 Chitinophagaceae bacterium
TGATATCCACCGCCTGAGCATGGATGCTGCTTTCACCACCAATGGTATCCCTGCAAAAGCTGCCAATGGTCTGCAAGGCGCTGCCATTTATGGTTGCGGCACACCATTTACACCTACACAGGCTGGTATTGCTTATGCTGATTTCCGCTTCCTATGGCCAATACCTGCAGAAGAGATCATTCAGAACCCGGTTGTTGTACAAAACCCCGGATACTAATAAACGATCAGATGCTATTATAGAAAAACCCCTTCTTTTGAAGGGGTTTTTTATTGTGCTATACTTGTCTGCCCACTATTCTGATATTAAATTTTCACGCTGCTCATTAAAGCTTATCCCGGGCTCCATGGAATTCCATTTCGTTGCCTTAACTCAATTAGAAAACGAAATATGGCCGGGAGCAAATTGACTCATTCTAACAAATTGGGGGTCATGGAAATCCGTATGGTCTTATACAAGTCTTTAATTAGCCTTGAGGTACCATACGTTTATCAAGCCAACGAAGCTTTTACCGCAAGGCCCTCGCCGGCAATCCCTATTACATAAAATAGTCCCCGGCTTTCTCTTGCAGGAAGCAGGTTTCAACAATCAACCTGTATAACGAATCTAACAGGCATATAAGCCGCAGATATCCCGGTCCTTTTTATACCGGCTTATCACCGGGATATATCCGGCTTATATACGGGTTATCACCGGGTTATAATTTTACTTTCTCAGCTGCTTATAATGTGTCTTATACTGAAAAAACTTTACAGTTGCAGGGGTTACTGCTTGTCTTTGTTTACAGCGGTTGACAGTAAGAACATTGTCCGGGCAGTTGTTTTATCCCTGCTGATTCTCCGCATAGCAAAACAGGGATGGAAGGATAAAAAAACCGGGCTGTTTTTGCAGCCCGGTTGAAAGTGTATAAACTATCGGTTTCTTTAAAATCGCCAGCCTAAGGTAATGATCGGCAATTTATCTTCATTCGACATTGCATAGGTAGCGCTGAGTACCAGTTTGCTCAATGGCGCAAACCAGATACCGCCGCCATAACCATATGCCAGTTTGGTATTACCCGGATCATTTTTCACCCATACTTTACCTGCATCAAAGAAGGTAAAGATGCCTATTGCGCCGGGGAATAAATAAGTGGTGAAATCGGCCAGTTTTAACCTGAGTTCTGCCTGGTTATACAGTTTTGACTTACCGGCAAACCGATAACGGCGGAAGCCCCTCAGGTTGTCTTCGCTGCCAAGGTACTGGGCCTGGTAGAATTCAAAGCCCTTGCTGCCTACGTTGGTTCCGCCACCAAAGCGGTTGGCAAAAACCAGCCGGTTGCTATTCTTTGACAATGGCACATAGAAGCTGAAATCAGAATTCATTTGCGTTACCGCATATGGATTATCCTTGATACCTGCCAGGTGGCGGATATTGGTTTCCCAATAAATACCCTTGGTAGGCAATGCCCTGTTATCTCTCAGGTCCAGCGCCATATTGAGCTTACCGCCAAAATACATTTCTGTACTGAAGGCGGTATTGGGATCAAGACCATTGGCCGGCACTTTTGTAATGAATCGCTTGCTGTTTTTATCATCGGTGGAATCCAGTTCGTAGCGCTGGAAAGTAGGTCCGAATGAAACGGTGAATTTAGGGCCGAACCTTTCCCTGATCATTAATGAGGCATCTGCCAGGTTATACCTTGCCCGGTAATACCTGAATTTACCCGTATTTGATTTGTCATACACTGAATTCATTCCATAACCGAAAAAGTTGGTGGTATTATTGGGAGCTTTTACTTCAATATCTGTTACGATATCTGTCTTAGGCCCCAATACGCCAATAAACTCATTATTATAACGGAAATTCCAGGCACTGGTAGATAAGGCATGGCTGGCTGAAATTGTATGTGAAGTTTTATATGGCTCTTTGCGGAAACCATGATTGACGAATTTGTAAGATAATCCGAGGAACAAGCCATCATCAGGATTATAACCCACTGCCACACCCGGTCCGGCTTTGTCGTATTTATAATAAATACGCTGGAAAGAGTTAACTGTGCTGTCGTTTGACATCCTGTTTTTGAACTTGCCTTTCACCTTGTTGTTGCCTTCTGCTTTATCATACACAAAAAGGCTGCCCCTTGTCTTGTTGGTATTCTCAAACATATCTTCTCCGCCGCCGCCGATGACCCTTACCTTAATGCGGTCGTTGTCACCCTTAACCACGAACTTATCCTGCCCGTCGAAACCATACAGCCGTAACTCACGGGTTTCACCGGCTTTGAATGTCCGCTCATACATTTTGCTGCTTTGGTTTCCGTCCTTATCGATCTTGTATACCTGCAGCAGGATGTTTCCGTCTGCCCCGCGGCTGATGTCGAATAATTCTTTTTTATCGCTGCCGGTAACACTTACCGTCTCGGCCAGGAAGCGGTAGTAATCCATTACTTCGGCAGCCAGGTAATTACGGCGTTGCTTCAGTGTTTCCGCAATCTTGGGTCCGTTTATATTTCTGATTGCTGCAGGTTGCAGTGCAATTGCTTTATCAATTACCTCATCCGTCATTTTTGTGAGGAACCAGTCAACAGTTGACTTCCAGTCCTGCTCACTGAGGCCGTTGAGGAAAAAGCGGTCGAGGTTGCGGGCTGCAAAATTGAAATGGCGGATACTTTTTGCCTGAGCTTTGAAGCCCTCGAGTTGGGGAACAAATGATCTTTTACTGGCAAACCGGGGCAAGGTACCCTGGTTGGTATAAAAAGCCTGGTCACGGTCACGGGGAATCGGGAAAAAGGTTTTTCCGCCTTTATCGTTATCCCTGGCGCCCCACTGCCACTGATCTTCGTGGCGGTCGAGGTCCATTACATACATATCCAGGATGCGGGCTATGAGCAAGGCCTTTTGATCGGCCATATTATCGTTGTCCTTTTCCAGTTTATCAGCTACTTCATCAGTGTCCCAGATTTTACTGACGCCTTCCGGCATTCTTTCCTCAAAGGTTGCCAGCATATTGGAGAAATCTTTTCTGAAATCACCCAATGCCGGGTCATCACCGATATATACCAGTTGAACCTTGCCGTAAGGAACTCCCACTGCATCAGCGATGGGCTGTACAGAGAGGGACGCATAGGGGTAAGAAGCAGAAACACCATCTGCTACCAGGTCGGCTGCTGCCTCACTGTTAAGGCCGCCGGGCAGTGTTTTGGAAGTAATGAATTTCTGAATAGAACGGATGGTGTATTGCTTGCCGCTGGCATCCTGCATCCGCAGAGATTTCGTTTGTTTACCACCCCCTCTTTTGATGGGGGTCAAACCGGTGAGTTTCAGTACCGGTACTTTTATGGGGGTATTCCATTCCTGCCTGTAATTGGCGCCCATCCATTTCATACGGGCCCTGCTGGTATTGAATTTGCCTCCTGGTGCAGTCATGGAGTCTTTTCCGATTTGCTGGGCATCTGCGGTAATGCAAATAGAAAAGGATAATGCAATAACAAAAAGTCTCTGCAGTCTCATTGTTTAAGGTTTTGGTTGATAATTTTTTAACTCGTCTAACGAGAAAAGATACGATTTTTTAGAAATTCCGCAAATTGTAAAAAAATGAGACTACACCATTAAAAAACTATTTGTCAAAAGCCCCGAACTTTTATGTAAATTGAAAACTTTACAAGGCAGTTTTCGTTAATACATCACAGGTTATTTATCTACTGATTGTAAACGGGCTTCCGAAAATTTTATTCTTAATAACCAGGAAGAACAGCAGGCCATGTTTCGATGTCAAAGGACAGAAATGAGAAAAGAAGTTTTACTAATCGTTTATTTATTCATTCATCTGTTTTCCCAGGCCCAGGGCGACAGTATTTCCCGCCGGTTGATACTGATTGGTGATGCCGGTCAGCTGACAAACGGAAAGCACCCCGTAGTGGATGCGGTGAAAAAAAATATTCCCTTAGACAATAAGACTACGGTATTGTACCTCGGCGACAATCTCTATCGCAGCGGCTTACCGGATGTAGAGTACAAGAATTACAACCTGGCCAAGGCCGTGCTGGATACACAGATCTCCATCGCTAATGGCACCAAGGCAAGCGTACTGATGATACCCGGAAACCATGACTGGGAAAATGGGAAAAGGGGCGGTTATAATGCCATCATGCGCCAGCAGTTGTATGTTGATTTCTTCAAAGGAAAAGCAAAAGAAAAAGAAAATGATATAAAGTATCAGCCGGAAGAGGGTTGTCCGGGCCCGGTAAAGGTGGACCTTGGAAACGATGTGGTGCTTATCCTCTTTGACAGCCAGTGGTGGCTGCATCCGCATGAAAAACCGGAAATAGAATCCGATTGTAATTGTAAAACCAAGGATGAACTTATTACACAGATCGGGGATATTGCTGCCCGTAATTCTAAGAAGCTGATCATACTTGCCTGCCACCACCCATTTAAGAGCAATGGTGCCCATGGCGGTTATTTTACCCTCAAGCAACATTTGTTCCCGTTCACCGACCTGAAAAAAACATTGTACATTCCGCTTCCTGTTATCGGCTCTGCCTATCCGGTAGCCAGGAGTGTTTTTGGCTCACCGCAGGATATCAGTCACCCCGTTTATACCAATATGATCAACCGGGTAACTGCTGCGCTTAAAACCAATGCTACCAATGTCGTTTTTGTTTCCGGGCATGATCATAACCTGCAACTGCTGAAAGAAGATGGCTTTAACTATGTGGTAAGCGGCGGCGGCTGTAAACAAAACCGCACATCAAAGAGGAAAAATACCGTATTCAATACTATAGAAAACGGGTTTTCAGTACTGGAAGTCACCGACAAAAAAGATGTTTACATACGTTTCTATACTGTTACAGACTCCTTAACACTGGCATACAGTTCCAGGCTACTGAATTTTTCCAGCCTTCCAAAAGAGCTTATTCAGGAAACTGTAAAGCAAAAAGACCCCACCGCATTGCGCCTGGATACGATCACCAAAGCAGCATCCCAGTTATACAAGCCGGTAACCGGGCTGAAGAAAATGCTGATGGGCCAAAATTACCGCAGGGAATGGTCAACACCGGTCAACATGAAAGTGCTTCACCTTGATACGGAAAAAGGAGGCCTTACCATAGAAAGCCTCGGCGGGGGAACACAAACCAGGTCATTGAAACTGGTGGATAAGAACGGGAAGAAATGGGTATTGAGAACCATCAATAAATATTCCAATAAGGCCAATGCAGAAAATAGCATGGGAACCAGCAAAGACCAGTTCAAACAGGAAATTGCTTCTGCCGCCCATCCCTATGCTGCCACCATGGTACCCGGGTTAGCCGAAGCCTTATCTATCAATGCTGCCAAACCTGAAATATTTTATGTACCTGCTGACCCTGCACTGGGAATATATGAACCCCTGTTTGCGGACAATGTCTGTACTTTGGAGCCACAGGATGCAGCTCCGGATAATGCTGATACCAAAACAACTGCTAAAGTATTTTACAAAAATATAATTGATGACAATGATCACCGGGCTGATCAGCCAACGGTGCTGAAGGCCCGTTTGCTCGATATACTGATCGGTGATTTTGACCGGCATTTTGATCAATGGAAATGGCTGACCATTGACAGCGCCGGCATGAAAGGAAAGATCTATGAACCCATACCCCGCGACAGGGACATGGCCTTTTTCAATGCGAAAGGAAAAATATTCCGCCTGGTGGCAGGCAAGGAAATGCCTTATATGAAGGGCTTCCGGCATGATATAAAAAGGGTAAACTGGCTGGGGTATATCGCCAGGGATTTTGACCGCATCTTCCTTAACACACTTTCTGCGGATCAGTGGAAATCCATTGCAGAAGATGTTGCCAATCGTTTAACCGACAGTGTGATCAGCCGATCAGTGAAAGGTCTGCCCCCCGAAATATTTTCGCTTAGCGGAAAATCAGTGATAGAAAAACTGCAGGAAAGAAGAAAACTGCTCGTTAATGAAGCGATGGATTATTACGATTTCCTTTCCCGGGAAGTAAATGTGATCGGCAGCAACCAGAAAGAATATTTCCGGGTCAGCAACCATCCGGATGGCCTGCAGGTAAGGGTCTACGAAAGATCGAGAAAAAATGATACCAGCTTCATTATTTATAACCGGGTTTTTAATCCTTCGGTTACCAAAGAGATACACCTTTTTGGGCTGAATAATGAAGACTATTTTGAAATAGATGAAGATGTAAATTCTTCCATCCGGCTTCGGCTTATAGGCGGAAGGGACAATGATACGTTTAATATCAAAGGCAATGTGCGGAATGTAATTTATGATTTGAATTCTGACCTCAACTTTATTAAGAACAGCCATCGTACCCGCAACCGCTTTTCCAACGATCCCCCTTCGAATGAAAGAAGTATCCTGGGGCACAGTTATAATAGCCTGAAGTTTCCGCAGCTGATCATGGGCTACAACTACGATGACGGTTTTATGATCGGTGCAGGCATCACTCACAGAAAATATGGCTTCTTAAACCTGCCCTATGCCACCGAACAGCAATTGTCTGTATTATATGCTACAGAAAGAAAAGCCTGGCAACTCCGGTACCGGGGAGAGTTCAATAAGATTGGCCGTAAAACAGACCTGCTGATCAATGCCGTTTATAACGACCCGGCACTTACTAATTTCACCGGGTTTGGCAATAATACCCTTGTAAACGATGGCAGGAACTTTGATTTTTACCGGGTACGTTACCGGAGTTTTGAAGGGGAATTATTATTTCGCCGCAGGCCCTTTGAAACACTTCAGCTGATGGCCGGCCCCTTCTTTTATCACTACAACAATCAATTTAACGATAATAGAAATACCCTACTGGCCAAACCCAGGGAACTGGGCCTTGATTCAGCCAGCCTTTTTTCCAAAAAATCATATGCGGGGCTGAAACTGGCCATGCAATTTGACAACCGGAACAACCTGCTGTTTCCCACCAGGGGCCTGTACTGGACCAATGACCTGATCATTGGCAGGGGGGTGAGCGATAATACGAATGGGCTAACCCGTTTTTCCTCTGACATGACCATCTACGTTAGCCAGAATGAACCGCCGAGGGCAGTACTGGTACTCGGCTTTGGCGGCACCAAAATATTTTCGGATGATTACGAATTCTTCCAGGCCGCCAGCCTTGGTATGAACAACAGGAACATACACGGCTTTAGGAAATACCGGTTTATCGGAAAATCATCTTTATATGCCAGTGCAGAAGCCAGGATAAAACTCTTTAACAATAATGGATACCTGCTTCCCGGCCAGTTTGGCATTACCGGTTTCTATGATGCAGGAAGGGTTTGGCATTCCGGTGACCATTCCGGAAAATGGCATGGCGCTTATGGCGGCGGCCTCTATTTCATTCCCTATAACAGTTTCATGATCACAGCCACCGCCGGTTTTACGGAGAATGAAAGATTGCTGAACTTTAGCATCGGAACAAAAATGAATTTAACCTTCTAAGTTTTTCCGGCCATGAACCGGCAAGTGACTGCAGGCATTGCCCTGCTTACGTTGATTTTGATGCTGTGGCTGGTATTTATTGCCAATAATACCCGCCCGGATGAAGTAGTCTTTGACCTTATTTCACCTTACACCAACGGAGAAAGGACTTACTGGATGAAAGCCATTTCCTTCCTGGGCAACCATCGTTTTCTTATACCGGCCAATTTGATCCTGATCGCTATTTTCCTGTATACCAAAAAACACAAAGACGCCCTGCTGGTGACGGTAGTGGCGCTGAGCAGCTGGGGTTTAATGTCGTTACTGAAAAACCTGTTGCAGCGCTTTCGGCCCCCTTATCCGCTGGTGGATGGCATTACTAATTACAGTTTCCCCAGCGGCCATGCCCTGATGAGTGTGGCCTTCTATGGGCTGCTTGGCTTCTATGCCGTCAGGGAGCTCAGGAACCCCATGCTGAAAACAGCTATTTTATTGGTGCTGCTCATACTGATATTACTGATCGGTTTCAGCAGGATATACCTGAGGGTACACTATACCACAGATGTAATAGCCGGTTTCAGCATTGGCGTATGCTGGATGCTGTTGTGCTTCTGGCTGGTACAAAAAATGACAGCCGGTAAAAATGATCAGGGTTTATAAACGAAACGTAAAATAGTAGCCCTGGAACCTACGCCTTCATTGGAAATATACATATCCCCGTTACGCTTAAAGGTTAATCCTTCCGGCTGGGGGAATAATTTTTTACCAAATTCATTGACCGATTCCGGATTTCCGTTGAGGTCACAAACGACAAACTGGCTGCTGGCGGAGGAAATGATATAAAGCTTTTTGAGTATGGGATGTATAGACGCTGCTGATGGCTGAAATTTCGACGTCTTCTTTTGTCCGTCTTCTAAGCTCATTTGTTTGATCTTAGCCGCATCAATCCGGAAAACAGGGTCATTTACAAAACCAATGGAATCGGGATAATAGGCAAAGGCACTCACCTGCGATTTATCATCCATGGCGCAATTTTTACATACCATTATGAGGGCTTTGCGGGAAGTGTCTGCATACAATGTTTCAAAATCGTTGGTACCGGCAATATTCAATTTACCTACTTCAACTCCCCTTACGCCGGCACTGTCGCGGATGATCTTTGTAAGCATCCCATCACTGCGTAAAACATACGGAACCCCTTTATATAATGCAATATCCTCATAATCGCCTTTGGCTCCGAATTTATAAGGTGAGGGAGGCTTAATGGCTTTTGTTTCCTTATCCAAAATAAACAAGGAACCCGATTCATCATAATGAGCCAGGAATTCATCTCTTTCAGCATCCCATTCAATGCCGGATATCTCTTTTAGTTTCAGGTCAAGTTTTATGATCTGTGCCTGTGAAAAATCATAATGAGGGGGTGATTTAATTATCCTTTTATGTTGTTTGCAACCAGTGGCAAGAAGTGTTGAAATAAGCAGTATTGATACAGTCTTACTACGGAAATTTAAAAAAGCCATTCTTCTATTTTTGTTTAAATTTATCAAAAGTTATCTTTATAGCATGGCGGACAACCAATTACTTGTTTTGCAGGAGGCCCAGGCTGTCGTAACCGACCTGCTGCTGAACAAGCTAAGTAAAAATATTAAGTTTCATACATTACAGCATACCCGGGAGGTTGTTGCCGCCTGCGAAACACTGGCCAACTACTACCAGATTGGAGAAGAAGACCGTTTTGCCTTGTTGCTGGCAGCCTGGTTTCACGACACCGGCTACACCCATGGTGAAGCAAAAGGGCATGAAACGGTAAGTATTGAACTGGCCAATGAATTCATGAAAAGCCGCCAGCTGGCCGAAGAGGTAAAAATAAAAGTAACAGGGTGTATTAATGCCACCCGTATGCCGCAGAAACCGGCCACACTGATTGAAAAAATAATCTGTGATGCAGACCTGTTTCACCTGGGTACAGAAAAGTTTGATGAAAAGAATAAGCTACTGAGGGAAGAGCTGAATGATTTTGCCGGAAACAATGTGTCCAAAAAAGACTGGCGCAAGATCAATATCAGGTTCCTGGAAAACCACCAATATTTTACTGATTACGGAAAAGAAAAACTTCAACCCGTAAAAGATAAACACCTTTCTGAACTGCAAGAAAAAGAAGAAAAAAACCAACCAACCATGAAACCGGAAAAAAAAGAAAAAAAGGAAAAAATTAAAGACCCTGTTGCAGAGGCAGCGGCAGCCGAGGCAAAACTAAAAGCCCAAAAAGAGAAAGAAGCCGACAGGAGTATTGCCACTGTATTCCGTATCATGGCGCAAAGCCATACAGGGCTTAGCCAAATGGCTGATTCAAAGGCCAACATCCTGATCTCTGTCAACTCGATCATCCTGTCTATCCTGATCGGCAGCCTGATCGACAAGTTGCAGACGGATACCAACCTGCAAATACCATTAGGCATTATTTCTATTGTCTGTGTATCCTCCATAGTTTTTGGTATACTGGCTACCCGGCCGAATGTCACACATGGCACTTTTACCCGGGATGATATTGCCAATAAAAAAACCAACCTTTTATTTTTTGGGAATTATCATAATATGAACCTGGATGATTATAACTGGGGAATGACCGAGATGCTGAGTGATAAGGTATATATGAATGCCAGTATGATCAAGGACCAGTATTTCCTCGGTGTGGTACTGGCCAAAAAGTACCGCTACCTGCGTATTGCTTATAATATTTTCATGTTCGGGCTTATCATTTCCGTACTGGCCTTTGTGGTTGCCTTCCTGCTTCCCGGCGCCACTGAAGTTTATACTACCGGAAGCTGAT
>DASUDW010000120.1:0-2900 GCA_036275415.1 Chitinophagaceae bacterium
GGCACAATATTGATGTGCAGAAAGCCACATTATTTTTACCGCCTTATGAATGGTACAATGACAGCATTTCGGCATGGGCAAAAGAATTACAATTACAGCTGATCAATTATACTCCCGGAACCCGCAGCCATGCCGATTACACTACTCCTGGTGATAAAAATTACCGCAGCAGCGAAGAAATTTATCAGTCCATTCTTCAGTACGAGCAATCAAAACCTGCCGGACTTAACGGTTTTATACTTTTGATGCATATCGGCACTGATCCCAAGCGAAGTGATAAATTTTATAAATATTTGCCAAAGTTGATACAATATTTGAGGTCAAAAGGCTATCAGTTTCAGCGGGTTGATTCATTATTGAAAACTGATTAAAATCAGCCGTACAGCCTTTTTATGACCCATCTTCCTTTCCTTATCTTTGCGCCATGCATTTCGAGAAAATCCATAATAAAGGGCAGGCCCGTTTGTTTAAAAACGACTTTTTGGAAGCACTGACAAAAGCCCACCCACTGGTGATCTGGGGTATGTATATTCCTATACTCAGCTATATCATTTACCTGGCAGCCACAAAGTATAATTATTCCACAGGAACTATCCTGTTGGTATTTTTTGGCGGCATGTTCTTCTGGTCGCTTTTTGAATACGTAGCACACCGCTTCATTTTTCATTGGGTTCCCAAAACACCCACTGCCACCAAGATCGTTTATACCCTCCATGGCAATCACCATCATTATCCCCGTGACAGGCAGCGATTGTTCATGCCCCCGGTGCCAAGCCTGATCATTTCATCAACCTTGTTCGGTCTGATGTACCTTATCATGGGTACTTATGCTTTTATGTTCTTCCCCGGCTTTTTACTCGGATACCTGATGTATGGCAGTATGCACTATGCCATTCATGCATGGAATCCGCCATTTAAGTGGATGAAGGGTCTTTGGCGAAACCATCACCTGCATCACTATAAAGATGAGCACATGGGATATGGTGTAAGCTCTACTTTATGGGACCATGTATTCGGTACTATGTTTGACCTGAAGAAAGAAAAAGAAGACAAAGAGAAAGTACAGGAGCTGATGTTTGAGAAAAAGAAATAGGTTCGGAATCTTCGCTATGTGAAATCCTATGTTTCTATTGTGCCTATGTGGTTCCGCTATTACAAAATAGAATATAGCTTGTGTAGTTCCCTTATCTCAAATGATGTTTAATAAGATATTTTACTTTTTTATCTTCTCTTTCATTTTTGTTTCCTGTAATTCCAGGCAGAAGCAAAAGGCAAAGCCATCATTTCTTGCTGCCAAAGAAGTAGTCCGGCTAAACCAGGTGGTGTATAAATCAACCATTGCAGAAGCATTAGGCCAATATTCTCCTGAATTTGAGGGGGTATTTATTCCGGAGGCTATCAACGGAAACTTTGCATTTATTGTCAAAAAGAAAGAAACAGAACAGTATGCACTGGTCATCCGTGGCTCTGTGATCGAGTTCAGTAATGCAGGCTTTCAGAATTTTGTAATGCAGGATTTCAACATTTTTACCATTAAGTCATGGCCCTATACTGATACTATTCAGCAGGCTTATGTCAGCAATGGGGCCTGGATCGGCTTTCAAAACCTGCTGCAACTCAGGGACAAAACTTCCGGGTTAACCATTAAAGAGTTCATTGAACAAAAGATTTCCGTTGACGCCAGCCTGGTTATTACAGGTCATAGTTTAGGCGGTAACCTTGCCTATCCAATGGCCGGCTACCTTAGTAAAGAACTGTCGGCGGAAAAAAGAGGAAACTTGCAGCTGATCACTTTTGGGGCTCCGGCTGCCGGTAATGCAGCATTTGTAAAAGATATGGAAGAAAAATATCCTGCTGCGGAACGATATACAACAGATAAAGATATTGCCACTGTTTTTCCGGATATGGATAAAGTAGAGGAGATTGCACATATAACCGGTCTTGACAGTGTGCTGCAATTAAGCCAGCTGAGTATTCCCGGCATCAATAAATTAAAGACAAGTGACCTGCTGGACATCGCCGGCGAAATTCTGAAAGCAACCAAAGTAATCAATGAAACGAACCGGTATGTACAAAGCCAAAGGCATCTTCGTTTACTGACTGTTGATGCTGCTGCAGTTCCTGCCGATACTTCTTATACGGCAGAAAGTTTGTTTAACAGGGCTTACCAGTTTCATAAAGTAGACAGGTACGCAGATCTCCTTGGTGTTAAACCGCTTGAATAAAAACAGTATTGCGGCCTACCATTTTTCTTCGTCAGAAATATCTTTTTTGTTACTGAATTTTATCCTGCTTTCAATTTTCTGTAACTGCCTTTCAATAATCAGGTCAGCAATATGCCCGGCACTGTCTTCTCCCTGTTTGTGTTGCAATAGTGCCCTCATTCTTGGCTCACTTACATCAATGCGGTAAAGCAGGGAAACCAGTTTTTCAAAATCAGTATTGATAAGATAATTAACATGGTTGGTTACAGCATTACGTATCTCCTCCAGGCTTAATTGGGGTGAAACGGCAAGGCCCAGGTCCTTGTTGAGTATTTCGGTAAGAGAATTATTTTCCATGGCATGCAATCAGTTTAATGATGCAAATTTTGGCTCTATCGCCCCCAGTCCAAATAAGGCAAAATCGTACTTCACGGGATCATCTTTATCCAAAGTTCGTAAGTATTCAGTTAGCTCTAAGGCAGTCTCCCAGTCATTTTGTTTCCTTTTCAGAATACCCAGCTGCCGGGCCACCCTTGCTACATGTACATCAAGAGGGCAAATGAGCAGTGCCGGTGAAATGTCTTTCCAGATGCCAAAATCAACACCTTTATCATCACGCCTTACCATCCACCGGAGGAACATATTCAGTCTTTTGCAGGTTGAGTTTCTTTCAGGGGTGGCAATATGTTTCCGGGT
>DASUDW010000121.1:0-2382 GCA_036275415.1 Chitinophagaceae bacterium
CTAATCTGCACTGAAAAAACGTATAAGGAAATGGCAAAAGAGCTTAAAATGAGCGAAAGGCATTTGGAATATTTGCGCCAAGTACTATTTGATCGCTTTGATGTTACGAGCCGGACAGGTCTGGCAGTAATAGCCATGCGAAAAGGATTGGCGGTATAAAAATGCCGGCATTAATCCATCATTCTAAACATAAAACAGCAGTGAACATTTTAATTACTCCTACAATTGTCACCCTTCGACAAGCTCAGGATGACAACCATTCCGCTCAACTAATCACCCTTCAACAAGGTCAGAGTGACAACTACTCCGCCCAGCTCATCACCCTTCAAAAGGCTCAGGGTAAACTTCACTCTGCCCAAGACATAACGTAGTCCTTATTCTCAATCTCCAGTGCCTGCTTCGTCAGCATCAGCGGTCGGAACGTATCCACCATTACCGCCAGCTCTTTGGTTTCTTTGGCGCAGATACTTTTCTCCACAGCGCCGGGATGCGGACCATGCGGAATACCGGCGGGATGGAGAGTTATCATTCCCCTTGTTACATGCTTGCGGCTCATAAAATCACCATCCACATAATACAGTACTTCATCACTGTCAATATTACTGTGATTATAAGGGGCCGGTATGGCATTGGGGTGATAATCGTAGAGCCTCGGCACAAAGGAGCAGACCACAAAACTGTTCGTTTCGAAGGTCTGGTGAATGGGCGGCGGCATATGCACCCTGCCGGTAATGGGTTCAAAGTCGTGAATGGAAAAGATATACGGGTAGCAGCATCCGTCCCATCCTATTACATCGAAAGGATGCGTGCCGTAATGCAATCCATAGAGCATACCTTTCTTTTTGGCTTTGATGAGGAAATCACCGGTTTCATCAAAAGTCTGCAAATCCTGCGGTGGCCGTATATCCCTTTCACAATAGGGTGAATGCTCCATCAACTGGCCGTATTTACTCATGTATCTTTTAGGATAGCGCAGCGGCGAAAATGATTCAACAATAAATAACCTGTTATTTTCGTCATTGAAATCTATCTGGTAAATTGTTCCTCTAGGTAATACAATATAATCACCATAGCTGAAGGGCAGCTGTCCGTATTGTGTTTTTACCGTGCCGCTTCCTTCGTGTACAAAGATCATTTCATCGGCATCCGTATTCTTGTAGAAATAATCTTTTGTGCCGCTTTGCGGTGCTGCCAGTACAATATGGCAATCGCTGTTGACCAGCACCGGGACCCTGCTTTGCAAAAACTCACCACCGGGTTTTATATGAAACCCTTCGAAACAACGGTGGCTGAGCATTTTTTCTTCGGCGATCTGCGGACTCACATCCACCTGCGGCTCTGTCTTGATGATCTGGGTGGGCGGATGACAGTGGTAGAGCAAGGCATAATCATCACTGAAACCTTCAGTAGAAAATAACTGTTCGCTGTACAACGAACCATCCGGCTTGCGGAATTGTGTGTGGCGTTTGTGAGGAATGGTTCCAAGTTTATAATAATGAGGCATGTCGTTTATTTTAGATTTTAGATTGCAGATTTTGGATTGCCCGTACAACATACAGGCTTTTTAAGACCAGATTCAAATAGAAAGTTCGAGGGTGGCCAGCAGAAAGATATATTTCCATTTGCGCTTATCAATGTAGTAAGTGAAGTTGCGGTGAAAAGGCATATACAAATGTATGAAGAAATACTAACCACAGGGAGCATCAGTCACCTGAATCTACGCAGCGCCACGCTGTGTTATCTTTGCCATCTCATTTTCCTGCGGTTAAAACAATGACAAGAATCGGGCTTATTTCAGACACACATGGTTTTTTGGATGAAAAAGTATTTGAACATTTCAAAGACTGTGATGTGCTATGGCATGCAGGGGATTTTGGGAATACGGTAGTTGATCAGTTGAAAGGGTTTAAAAGTTTACAAGGAGTGTATGGAAATATTGATGATGCAACTATACGAAATGAATACCCCGAACAGTTGGTTTTTATGTGTGAAGAGGTGAAGGTGATGATCCGGCATATCAGCGGCTCGCCGCCCCGCTACAATCCGGCAACAAAAAAAGAACTGGCCTTGCACAAACCCGACCTGCTGATTACCGGCCATTCACATATTTTAAAAATCATGTACGATGATGCCATTAATTGTCTGTATATGAACCCCGGCGCTGCAGGCCGGCAGGGATGGCATAAGGTGAGAACGATAGTGCGGTTTGTGATTGATCGAAAAGATATCCGCCAGTGCGAAGTCATTGAACTGGGAAAGCGATAAAAAAACGGCTGACCTTTTACAGCCAGCCGTTGATACATATAATTTAATACCGTTTACATACCCGGAAACAAAGGCCTGCCGATATTTTCCCTGAAAGGCCAGGGAATGGAGATCAAT